>QHNJ01000088.1 GCA_003218395.1 Verrucomicrobiota bacterium | reverse complement strand
ACTTTAAGGCACTATTTGAAGCAATCGAACGAGAACAAGAAGCGCGAGGTAATTTATAAGGAGGGATCATATGCCGTATTATCAAAAACTTGGTGAGGTTCCGAGAAAACATCACATCTGGTTTCATCGCAACGGCGCGACGCCAACTTACAAGAACGAAGGCATCGCCTACGAGCATGTCTTTACCACGCAAGGATTCGACGAAGCCTACTCGATCATGTACCACCTGCGCCCACCCACGCGGGTGCGCAAAGTTGAGCTGATCAAACAGTGGGAGCCGAAAAAAGTGACGGACAGTCCGTTGCGCCATCATCATCTGAAAACGGCGAACATCCCGCGTCGCGGCGACCTCTACACCAGCCGCATTCCGATGCTGTTCAATCAGGACATGACCGCGTACCGGGCGAGACCCGCGAAGGCCTGTGACAAATTCGAATATTACAAGAACGGTGGCGCGGATGAGATCATTTTCGTTTTTCACGGTGGTGGCGTGCTGGAATCTGTCTTCGGCAAATTGCCTTATCGGGCCGAAGATTACATCGTCATTCCGCGTGGCATCACGTACCGGCTGGTTCCGGACAAAGTTGAAGAGGAGGATTATCTAATTCTCGAATCGGTCGGCCCGGTTCGGATTCCGCAGCGCTATTTGAATCATGAGGGGCAAATAAAAATGGGCGCGCCCTATTCGGAGCGCGATCTGCATGCACCGACCGAGTTGATTACGATCGATAAGGAGGAGGACGTCGATGTTCTGGTGAAGGACGGTCCGCGTTTCACGCGCGTCACGCTCGCGCATCATCCATTCGATGCCGTCGGCTGGGATGGTTATCTTTATCCGTTTACGTTTAACGCGCAGGATTTCGAGCCGATCACCGGCACGGTGCATCAACCGCCGCCGATCCATCAGACGTTTGAGATTCGCGGTTACGTTGTGTGCACATTTGCGCCGCGCCTGCTCGATACGCACCCTGAGGCGGTAAAAATTCCGTGGGTGCACGACAACGTCGAAGCGGACGAAGTTTTATTTTACGTGCGTGGCAATTTCGGATCGCGCCGCGGAATCGAGAGCGGGTCTATCACCTTGCACCCGCGTGGCATTCCGCACGGTCCCCATCCGGGCACGATCATGGCGAGCAAGAATGCAGCGCGCACCGAGGAACTCGCCGTGATGTTCGACACCCAACACACGCTCGAGTTGACGGAGGAATCGCTCGCGCTCGACGATCCGAAGTATCCGCAGAGCTGGCTCGATTAACACCGCCGAGTGACGTGCGCCTGCACGGTTTATGATTCAACGCCGCAATTCAGATCTCGATATCGAAGAGCGATTTACGCGCGATATCACTCGATTGCCGGAAAACGATCTCGATCGGATCGCGAGCGCCTATCGCCAACTGCTTGAAAGTGTCGGCGAGGATTCGGATCGAGAAGGTCTGCGACGCACTCCGGATCGGGCGGCGCGTGCCTTCGAATTTCTCACCCAAGGCTATCGGCAGGACCTTGAGGAAATCATCAACGACGCCGTCTTCGCTTCGGACGCGAGTGAAATCATTTTGGTTAAAGACATTGAGCTGTATTCACTGTGCGAGCATCACTTGCTGCCGTTTATCGGACGGGCACACGTGGCTTACATTCCAAACGGGAAAGTGATCGGGCTTTCCAAAGTGGCGCGGATTGTCGACGTTTTCGCGCGCCGTTTGCAAATCCAGGAAAACCTCACGACTCAGATCGCCGAATCGCTCATGGGATGTCTCGAACCGTCTGGCGTAGCAGTCGTCGTAGAAGCAAAACATCTTTGCATGATGATGCGCGGAGTTGAAAAGCAAAATTCCGTGATGAAGACTTCCTGCCTGCTTGGCTCTTTCAAGGACGACGCGCGAACTCGCTCGGAATTTCTCTCACTTCTCAAGGATTAGCTGACGTCATGCTATTGACGGTCAGCAAACGTATCGAGTTCTCGGCATCGCGGCGTTTGCACGTTGACAGTTGGAGCGACGCCGAAAATCTGGCGGTTTTCGGTCCTGAAACCAATGCTCGTCATGGCACGGGTCGCAATTACGTTGCGTATTTTGTTTTTACCGGGCCCGTTGATCCAAGCAACGGAATGCTGATCAATATCGGCGAAATCAAAGAGCGTGCCGGCAAAATTGTACGTGAGCGTTTCGATCACAAATTCCTCAATAAGGACAACCCTTCGTTCTGTGATGTTCCACCCACTGCTGAAAATATTGCTCGACAGCTTCATCTCGATGTTGCGCCGCTGTTCTCCGATGTTGATGCAACACTCGCAGCTTGCCATGTGAGCGAGTCGCCCGAACGGAGCGCGACTTTCTATTTCGACGGCGGCGGCGAAGCAAATTATTGGTTCGAGTTTTCGGCTGCGCGCAAAACGGTGTCGCCGCACGTGAACAAAGAGGAAAATGCCCGCTTGTTTGGCAGGGCAACTTCAATCCACGGGCACAATTACCGGGCTCGTCTCACTTTTCGAACGGAGAGACTTGATGCAAAAGCGCTGTTGGTTCGCCACGATGCCATCGACGCTTGTCTCCACGCGTTGCGTGACGAACTCAATCATCGTTATCTCAATCAGGAGGTCGTTGGATTAAGGGATCGTCCTGTTACGACTGAAAGTTTAGCGGGATATATTTATGAACGCGTAAAAGCCGCGGTGTCGCTGCACCGCATCCGTTTGCACGAGCGCGAAGATTTTTTTGCGGAAGCGTGGGGCGATAAGATTATTTTTCTCGGAACGTGGATGCCGTTCAATGCTGCGCATCGTCTGCATGCCACTGCTCTTTCTGACGCCGAGAACGCGAAGCTCTATGGCAAGTGCAATAATCCGCTCGGTCATGGTCATCGTTATCTGACGGAGACAACGGTTGGCGGCGAGTACGACAAACGGAGTGGAACGCTTTATGATTTTGTTGCGTTTAGAAAAGCCATCGAAGAGTCGCTTAAGCCGTGGCAAAATCGACATCTCGATTTGGAGACAAACGATTTTCGAGATGTCCCTTCGACCGGCGAAAATATTGTCCGGGCGCTTTGGCCGAAGATCGACAATCGCGTCAATCAGCAGCTCGTGCGATTGCGTTTGTGGGAAACCGCGAATAATCGATTTACGTTGCGAAGAACCTAGTCGCAATTTCTTCTGTAGCGGCAGCCGTGCCGGCTGCAACCCATGACTTCGCAGGCGACACGCCTGCCACCACAGGTTTCTGCAAATTGGACGTTGTACGTTAAGCTTCGGATCTTAAACGTCTGCGAACCTGAAAGATGAGACGCTATCTGATCACTGGAGCGAGTCGCGGAATTGGTCGCGCGATCGCCGAAAAACTGGCGGCACCCGACGTGGTGCTGCTTCTTCATGGACGCGATACTGTCGCTTTGGCGGACGTTTGTAAATGCGTGGAGCCTCGCTGCGCACGCGTGGTTCGCCTGATCCACGATCTTGCTGTCGCGTCCGGTATTTCCGATCTAATCGCCGCGGTTGGCAACCACCCGTTGGATTTACTGGTGAACAACGCTGGCATTGCAATCGTGAAGCCGTTTGGAGAAATCACGCCTACCGAATGGGAGCAAACACTGGGCGTGAATGTCACCGCGCCATTTACATTAACGCAGCATTTTGCTCCAAACATGCCGCCGGGATCGAGCATCGTGAACATTCTTTCGATCGCCGCCAAAACCGCCTTCGCCAATTGGAGCGCATACTGCATGAGCAAGTTTGCGCTCGAGGGATTTTCCCAGTCCGTCCGCGAAGAATTACGCGACCGTAAAATTCGCGTCATTAACGTTTATCCGGCCGCCACTAATACCAATATATGGAACAGCATCGAAGGCGAGTGGCCGCGCGAAAGGATGATCTCGCCCGAAGAGGTTGCCGGCGCCGTAGCCTACGCGCTCTCGCGACCAAACAACGTCGCGCTGGAGAATATTACCCTGTCAAGCCTGACTGGAAATCTATGATGGGTGGGGCAACTTTCAAAGTTGCCATCACAGAATTAGGGCCAAGCGTATGATCAAAGCTCTGCAAAGCGAGCTCAGTATCAATGTCGTCGCATCGATCATTGTATCGCTGCTCTTTCTTACGGCAGGCTTTCTGTGGGGAAAATACAAGGAACGGCGTCGGGAGTTTGGCAGAAACCTCGAAGAGTACGACTTTTATCCGTTCACCGTTTCTCGCGAGAACTTCGGCGAGTTCAGCCTGAAAGATTTCCGGCTCGGGATGCATTATTTTCTCAAAAACAACGACCACACTGCGGCGCGGCAACTGCTTTTTATCGGCGAACAAAATAACGTGCGCGGCCAGCTCGAACCAGCGGAGCAAAAAGTCTACGCGCAACTTTTTGATAGATACGACGGAAAGAAAATTGCCGATGACACCAACGAATTCCTGGAGAATTACGTGCGGATCGTGCGGCTGATTGGAAAATCATTCCCGAACACAGGTATTGAGATTTTGCTGCACAATCTGGCTGATCCGGCGCATTCGCTGATTGTGCTGGAAAATAATGTTACGGGCCGTCATCTGCGCGACGGCACGACTAACCTCCTGATCGATCTCAAAAAGCGCCAGCTTCTTAATGAGGAAAAGCTGAACTACGAACTGAACATTGGCGCGCGGAAATTCAAATGCACGACGATTCCGATTACGCGCAAGGAATTCGGGATCGTGGGCGCAATCTGTATCAATGTCGATGTTAATTATCTGACCGACGAAGTAATGAGTAGCAAGGAACGCATCGAGACATTTTTCAAAAATCTTTGTCGAACGGAGATGCAGCTCGACGAAAATATTCTAAGCAAGGATGAGTATGCGAAGGCGTTAAAAGGTAAACGCCATTTCAAAGACGAAACGGTTTGACTGCTATATTGTCATGTCGAGCGAAGTCGAGACATCTCTCACTGTTTTGAGAGGTTCCTCGACTGCGCTTCGCTCCGCTCGGAATGACAAACCCGGTTACTTCGGCGACGCGTGCAATGTCGCCTGATATTCCGGTTTCTTGTGATACTCGACCAAGCGGAACCCCCAACTAATTAGCGTCGACAGATCTTTCGTCGTCCCCTTCTTCTTGTTCAGAAACTTCTCGATCCTAGCTTTCAACTCTGCCTGCTGACCGGTCGTGTCGAGGATCTCAAAGATTTCCATGGACAGTAACCAATCGCCGGGATGTTCGGCCTGCTGTGTCTCCCAGATTTCGCCGAGCCGTTCCTGGCCGGTTTTGCTCTCGCGGATCTTGCGCACCTGCGCGTAAAGATTCTCAAGCCGCTTGCGCTTGGCGTCCGATGGAACTTTGATGGTCCGTTCTTTCGGAACAAGGGCCACCTGATTGTAAGCATCCTTGTCTGCCGCGCCGTTAAAGACAGAACTGATTCGCTCGCCGACCGCCATGTAGTAAGTTCCCCAGTCAGGATCGAACAGGACGCGGTCGCCATATTTCGCACTGCAATTTGAGAATGTGATAAGCAACAACTTTCCGTCGCGGCGCAACACTTTCTCGACCTTCCCAGAAACAGCGATGCCGCTGACAAAATCGAGCTTCGCTTTCTTCCCTTCAACAATGCCTAGCGCGTGCAGCTGATCGTTGGTAAGCAACTCGGGAGATGTCGATGTGTGTTTCCACTTGCCGACGGGCGAACCGAAGCCTTCTTTGTGATAATCGATGCCGTGGCCCTCGAGTTCTTTGTCGCGAAACCCGAGCGCGCTGTTACCGGTCGTCCGCAGATAAATCGGGGAATTGTTTTTGTCAGTAATGACCTCGTTGAATACACCGCTCACCTGGAGGCGCGATGAATATTCACAGGTCGCGACGTTTTTGCATTCGATGGCCTTGTTGATGCCTTGGAGTCCACCAACCATGAACGCCATCTTGTTCGCAAATTCTTCAAGCACATCCGCGAGATGCTTGAAATCGCGGCAAACGAACAACTGCGGCTGCCTCGTCGTGATGTCGAATGCGCAATTTTGTGCGTCGATGGAGTAGGGGAGTTTTTTAACTGCAGGTTCGAGGCACGAAACCGATTCCCCGATGGATGAAAGCAAACCCGCCCCGTAAATTTTCGGGTTCTCCAGTGTGCCGATCAATCCATATTCGACCGTCCACCAATGCAAGCGCGAGAGCAGCGCCATCTCGGATGGTTCGCCTAAAGTTTTTTGCCGATGTTCGACCAGCCTAGTTGCTCCCTCGACTTCTTTTGGATCGCTGTTTGGCTGCTCTTTCAGGATCGACAAGTGACGGATCGCTTGGTAGAGCTCGAAATCTTTTTTTGAAGACATCGCCTTTGCGCCGACTTCGCCGAAGCGCTGCAAGTAATTCGAGTACTCGCGATCGACAATGATCGGTGCGTGACCCGCCGCCTCGTGGACGATGTCAGGCGCGGGCGTGTATTCGATATGATGGATTTGCCGCATATCGCACGCGATCACCAGTACCTTGTAAGCCTGAAATTCCATGAACGCCGCCGGCGGAATAAATCCGTCCACCGCCACTGCGCCCCAATCGATTTTCGCAAGAATATCATTCATTTCTTGAATGCGCGGGATGCGGTCAAACGAAATGCCAGTGTTGAGAAGACCCTTGAAGTAAACCTTGTGCGCGTATTCCTTCAGGAAGAAAACGTTCTGGCGCATGATGAATCGCCAGACCGCGTGATCGACTGACGTGTAATCGTCGTAACGCTGATCAACTGCGAATTGCAAAAGATGTTTAGGGGTCGCGGCGACCGCCGCGTTGCTATAGCTGATACCGCCTTCAGACTTCATCGGTAACCTCCTTGGCGAATAAGTTATGACTGCGATTGGAGGGGCGCAAGCCTCCTGGCTTGCGAATTAAGTGAACGCAAGCGAGACGCATGTACTACTTTTATTGTCGCGCACGAGCGATCCGTTTGGCGATCCAAACAACGAAAATGACCGCGATCGCCCAGGGTGCGAGAAACGCCACTGCGACGCCAATCATGCGCAAGCTCCACATGATCGCGGCTGCGCTTTGCGCCAATGTTCGGCGCAGCGTGGCGACGAGGCCAGTATCGGACGAAACGATGTTGCCCTGGCTGTAAACCTGGATCGAGATGTCCGCCGGCGCGCTCGCTTCATCGATTTGGCCGCCGATGCGGTCCTGTCGCTGTACGCTCACGTCCTCGACTCTGCCAAGAGCGTTGAGCGATTGCATGAGCGCCGAATAATTTTTCATCGGAACGCGCAGTGAGACATTCGCCACTTCGTGCCCGTCTGGATCGCGACTAAACGTAGAACTTCTGACGCGCCCGTTTTGTTTCTCGGTCAGACTGCGAAGCTCCTTGGCTTTTTCGTCAACCGCTGACGTGCGAATGCGCAGACTGGTCTGCTGAAATGCTTGTTCCTGTTCCTCGCGCGAGATCGTGACGTTTAACTCTACTTTGTCCCGCTTGGTTTTTGCATTCTGCGACATGCCGCTGCCGCCCTGCGCGATGCGTTCGGTCTGCGATTGAAAATTTTCGACGCGCCCAAATCCCTTAACTCGACTGATCAGGGTCTCGCTCTCTTCGGGCGCAATTAACATGCTCACCCGCGCCGAGACGCGTCCCGAATAATCGCGATCAAGCTGCGCATTTGTAATTTGCACTTTCGGCGAAGCCAGCACTTTCGCCTCGTTGTAAATTTTCTCCACATCGGACGCGTAGAGCGCGAGTTGCGCGTGTTCCTTAAGCAGAAAGGACGCCGGTTCTTCCATGTGTTTTTCTGCAAGCGAAATCGTCACCCTGGCGAATTGCACTTGCGAATCCCAATATTTCAATTCGCCCTGCATCTTCTCGATCTCTTCGCGCACGCGCCCAAGTTCCTTCTCGACCTGAAGCAAATCGGAGACCTTGCCGGTCTTCGTTTTCAACATGTCGATCAAACGCTGCTCCATCACGCGTGCGTTCTTGAGCCTTGCATCAGTGTCGAAATACGCCTTAGTCACATCTTCGGTGCCGAGTGTTTGGTTTTTCAATTGGCCAATCCCGCGAAGCTTTTGCAGGAAATGATCAAGATTTTCCGGCAGAACCTTGACGACAATTTCGCCTTTTAGTTTCCCGTTCGCCTGTTTTTCAGAACTTGTCGTTGCCACATAACCGCGTTCTTCGTTCGCAAACGCCGTGATCTTCTGCACTGCATCATCAAAGCTGACGATCTCCAGTTCCACAGTCGCGTTTCGAATCAGTTTGCGGTTGGCCAGTGCGGCAGCGGGCGATTCAACTGGACTTTGTGTAGCCTCCTCTCCCATCGCAGCATTCTCTGGGACTACGAGCGTTTCTACGTCACGAGCTTCTGGCTGCGCAGCTTTGGCCGGCGCAACCGTTGTGCCAGCTGCTTTGCCCTCTTCGTGGAATTTTGATCTAGTTGCAGGTGCTGCCGGCGGTGCCTCGAGCGCCAAGTCCTGTGGTCGTCCAGCGGCGACTCCGCCTGATCTAGCCAGAGCGCCCGCTTGACCTGGGCGTGATTCCGGCGGCTGCGGTGCGGCCACTTCTACCTGTGCGTAGCGTTCGCGATCGCGCAGCGGAGTCGCATTTTCGCCCGTGATCATGCGGCCCATTTGCACTAATCCCACAAGGATCGCAGTTACTGCGGTAATTTGCACGGCGCGCAAACGCATCAGATCGACAAGCAGCTTTACAAGTCCGCTCCTTTCGGGAATGCGGTTGCGAAAACCGGAAAGCATGCGCTGTTCGAAAGCAGGATCTGGTTTTTCCTGGGCGAGGGTTTCTTCCAACATTTTGTTCATGACTTTGTTCTCCTGATGAGCCTTTCGGCACGCGGCGCAATCGACGATATGTGCGTGAAGCGCGCTGCGTTCATCCTCGGAAAGCTCGCCGTGAATATCGGCGGCGAGCCAGCTGTCAATTTCGTCGTGGATGGTTGCCATGGGTTAATCCAGTGAAGCAAGGGCAGGCCGCAGTTGTTTGCGCATCGAGGCCAATGCGCGGCCGAGAATTCCGCGCAGCGCCCCGTTGCTTAGGCCCAGGATGTTTTCGATGCTGCGATAATCCATCTCTTCGAAGTAACGCAACGTCAGCGCGGCGCGATGAAGCTCCGGCAGCGCTGCGAGCGCGGAATGCAATTGTTGATCCAACTCTGGAGCGTCGGTCCCGGCGGCCGAGTTCGGTTCAATTGCTTCGTCAATTGTTGCAGACAGCGGGACGGTGCGACGCTTTCGAAAAATGTCGTGAGCCCGATGACGGGCAATAGTCGCCAGCCAGACGGGAAATTTTTCCGGATCGTGCACGCGCCAGCGTGTTTTCCATGCTTTAACCAGCGCATCCTGCACGGCGTCCTCGGCTTCCTCGCGGTTTTGCAGAATGCCGTAAGCGATGGCGAAAAGTGCCCGGCTATGCGTGCGAATGATCATCTCAAATGCGTCCCGCTCGCCGTGAATGGCCGCCCGATACTGTTCGCGTTCATTGGGATCCATTGGGTCGATCTAAAGCCTAGACGTTTGAGATCACGATTCGGCGTGAAAAATTTTGAAAGTTTCAAGTAGGGCGGTTGACCTTAATCGCGTGTCCCCGGCGGTGATCACGCGCGTGGCGGGCGGTTCGGGTGAACCGCCCCTACCTAAAAAATGATGACCGTGTTGCCTACGCTCACGAGGTCTTTGACGCGTGCAGCGTCCCAGTTCGCGAGCCGAATGCAGCCGTGACTTGCCGCGCGACCGATCGTCTCGGGATTGTTCGTTCCGTGAATGCCGATACCCGGTTTGCTCAAGCCCATCCACAGGACACCGACGAGGTTGTTCGGGCCGGGAGGAAGATTGTAGTAATTTTCCGTTCGCACACCGTAGTTGAGCATGCCTTCGTCGTACCGGAACCATGGCCAAACGGTGGCGCCCAGAATTTTCCATGTGCCAACTGGTGCGGGTAACATTTTCGATCCCGGCGTGATCGGAAAGACGCAGACGAGCTGATTGTTGTCGAAGACTTCGAGCAAATGTTCATACGTGTCGACAAAAACCTTCCGGGAGGCGAAGGCCGGATTTTCAGGAACTTTACCTTCTGTGAATTTTTCCACCTCAAATGGCAGGACATTCGGCACTTTGAGCGTTTCGCCTGGCTGAAGGTGCTCCCAATTTTTTTCGGGATTGAGCTTCTGGATGAACGCCTCGGCGGAATGATAGCGCTCGGCGACGAATTCCAGCAGTGACGTGTAAGGCAGCCAATTCAATCTGGCCTGCTCGGCATGACTGCTTGGGACATCGCCCACGAATTTCAGGTCTTCTTCCCTGATTGTGTAGGTCGTGTAAGTAACAGGCACTTGATCGAGCAGCCAGGAATCGACCGCACCGGTCTTTGGCATGGCGTGGGCGTGCTTGTATGAGATGAGCGACTTGCGAAAAAATTCACCCATTTTCCCATCGATCTTACCGGGCCCGAAATCACTGTTATCCAAGAAAATTTGCAATCGGGTCGCCGTTTCCTCGTCGTAGTTCGGCAAGGCTACGGGATAGACTCTAGGCGGCCGGGTTGTGCTCTCCTGTGCCAACGCGAAGATCGACATCGAGCCAAGTGCGATGATGAGAAAAACGAATTTCATCGGCGGAAGTTATCCGCTGTTAATTCGGACCGCGCAAATCGGTGTCAGCTGTTAAGCGCTCGACCCGTCTTGATGAGTCAGCGTCCGCACCGTCGCAGCGCTCGGACGGTTTCTCTGAAACTTCCTTCGCAGCCTTACGCATCAATTATTGAATCGCAACGGGTGAAAGAAACGAGCCCCATCGCTGATGAGTGACCAAGCGTCAGTTCGCGTTTTCGTGCACCGGGCGCAGCACCACAGCAGATTCGGCTGGTACAACCCATTGCTCCTGAGTGGCGACCGGAGAGGAACCTGCTCCGCCATAGCGGGGGGACTCGCTCGTCCAGAGCGTTTCCCACCTGCCGCCCAATGGCGGTGCGAGCAGAGGTTCTGGAGCAGGCTTCAGGACCTGATTCTTTCCAAAATTCACCATCAGCAGGCGATCGTCGTTTTCCTCCGCGAAATATCGGAGAACGAAACTTGCCGGCCCTAGTACCGCTCCGTCAACTACACCGGAAATTTGCTGGCGAAAACGCGAATCCTCTCGTCGCAATTTCAGAAGATCGACATGCAGATCATAGATAGCGCGATTCTTTTCGCGTTCGGAAAAATTGAGTTTACAGCGGGCGAAGACCTGCGGATCATCCGGGGCCGGCAAACTTGTCCATGCCTCGTCATTGGTAAGCGATAAAAATGGCGCCAGCCATTCAGCGCGACCTTTCCGCATCGCATCGCGTACGGAAGCATCGCCTACGTCCGCAAAAAACATGAACGGGCTGGACGCGCCGAA
This sequence comes from Verrucomicrobiota bacterium, assembly GCA_003218395.1. Classification (GTDB taxonomy): domain Bacteria; phylum Verrucomicrobiota; class Verrucomicrobiia; order Chthoniobacterales; family UBA10450; genus Udaeobacter. The sequence continues at coordinate 26,181 of QHNJ01000088.1, read as the reverse complement.
CTCTTCTCCTTGAAACAGCAACGGCGTCCACGGTCCGAGCAAGAGAAGGGCGGTCATAGCGCGATAGCGTCCGGGTGACGTTTGAAATCGCAACCGCTCGCCTAGTCCGGTATTCGCGATTTGATCGTGGTTTTCGATGAAACAAGTGAAAACCTCCGGAGCAATGCCGAAAGTCGCAGATCCACGCAACGCTTTTCGCCACGAGAGCGCCTGGCCTTGATAAAGAAAACCGTATTTCGCCGCAGAAATAAACTCCTGCGGCACGCCGAGGTAATCGGCATAATAGGCTTCCCTGCGACCGGTCAAGGCGACAACAGCACTGTGATGAAAGTCGTCATTCCACATTCCGTCCAAATCGTCACCACCTTCGCTGCGCGGCCGCACCATCTTCGGCTCTTGCAGGTCGTTCTCGGCGATGAGAATAATTGAGCGCGAGCCAGCTGCCTTGCGTGCCGCCCGCCCCACAGCGCCAACGATGTATTCGTCGGACTGATCACGGATAGCGTGTAACGCGTCGAAGCGGAACCCGTCGAAATGGAACTCCTCGATCCAGTAACGGCCATTGGTGATGAAAAATTCGCGGACCGGTCCTGAGTTTGGTCCATCGAAATTAATCGACTCCCCCCAGTCGTTTTCCTTTTCGCGAATCAAATAATCGTTGGAATAAACGCCGAGATAATTTCCGTCGGGGCCGAAATGGTTGTAAACGACGTCGAGAATCACGCCCAGCCCCAGAGAGTGCGCGCGATTTACAAAGGCGCGTAAGTCGTCCGGCGTGCCGTACAAATGAGTGGGCGCAAAAAGGTCCACGCCGTCGTAACCCCAGCCGAACTTTCCCGGAAAATCCGCAATCGGCATCATTTCAATCAAGGTGATTCCGATTCGCGCCAGCTCTGCCAACTTCCCGGCTGCGGCGCGCCACGTTCCTTCCCTCGTGAACGTGCCAACGTGCATTTCGTAGATGATTTGGCCTTTCAACTTGACACCCGGCCAGTGTGAATCGGTCCACTGAAATGTCGTTGGATCCTCCACGCAGGACGGACCGTGCGGCCCGTCCGGCTGAAAGCGTGATGCCGGATCGGGATGAAAATGTTCGGCCCTGTTTACCCGGAACCAATAGCAAGCGCCCGCGCCGACGTTGGCGGCACCGGAGAAATACCCCCCTTTCTCAGGGTCCAAGGGATGAAATGTCCGCTTAGGCCCGATCAATTCCGCTCCGATCGGGTAGCGCCGTTTTGCCAGCGCCATTATGTCTCGATTAGGCTCAGCAACCTCTTCGGTAATCCCTCGTTTCGTGTTCAGCATCGCTAATTAAGAACATGCGGGGGCTGGTCAAGGAAGCAACCGCAGATAGCAAATGGACACAACGGGATCTGGCAAATAGCGACGTGTTCGACTACGATCTCAGCGATCAGTGATCGCGGTAAAGCTCAACGTCCCAAATCCCGAGAGCACGCCGGCGGGCAACCCGACAATCATTTACGATTGGAATGGCAACCGCGGCTGGTTTACCCCTTACGGCAGCAGCGACTCGAACGTCATAAACAATTTAAACCAGTACAGCAGCCGCAACGGGAACTCGACTGTTTACAATTTCAATGAACACCGGAAGAATTCGTGATTACGATCAAAACGTTCTCAATTCATTAAGAAAGCAAAGCCTTCCAGTTTGAGGTTTGGATTGTGACCGCGGGCGGTTTGCATCTGGGCGACAAGAGCAGCTTGAGACAAGTTGCATCGCTTGTTGGCCTCGTCGCGCAGAGAGTTGAAAATGGGGTCAGAGAATGGGAAATGATATCAAATCTAAAAACGTTTGAACATTGCTGCCAACGACGAAAAAGAGCATCAACCGCTTGTCAGCTCATCAGCTGCTAGGAGAAATGTTAAATGTTTAGGCTTGACCCCATCTCTCCCGTCCTAAACCGCGCCTCTTCGAATTTCGGTGAAAGCTCCTGACTTATCGCGTTACCGCCGATAACGGCAATGTCACGCGCCGCTGCTGAACCTTCAATAGCTGAACGACTGAATGGCAGTCGTTAGGTCGGGACCGTTCACGAAACCGATCCTGCGATTCGGATTCAAAGTGATGTGGACGGGGAAGACATTATCGCCGCCTTGGAAATTGAGCCCGTCGATCGACTCTACCAGATTTCCCATGAGGTCGTAAACGTGGATACTGCTGCCATGGTCGAGCTGTCCGTTCGAAAAGGCCTGCGCGACGAGGAATAGCTTGTTGATCGGATCAAACTCGATGTCTCCACCGCTCGCGGTCGAATTTTGCGGATCGTGTCCGGGCAGAAACACGCTAATACTGGTAAAATCGCTCAGGGTATAGAACTGCACGGTGGAATCGAACGAAGTATCCGTGCAAAGAACTCCATCTTCCGAATCGACCGCGATGCCGTTGATGACTCCGAGACCCAGGCCGGTTCGTTTCACAAAGGAGCCGGTAGCTAAATCGACAAAACCGATAACCGGCGGAAGGATAAAGGGCGACGGCTTGTCATGCCCCAGGATGGCCTGATTTCCTATGAGATCGAAGGCAATGACAGGTGGCGCTTCCTGAGTGAAATCCGGATCGGTAATGTCGATGAGCGGTCCGAAAGTGTTATCAGCGAGATTGGAGCTGAAGACGACTGGGCTCACGTTCGTGCTGACTATCCGGGAGCGGATTGATGGTGGAAAAGGTTCGCTTGATATTGAATAGGCCTCTGACGTGTTCATGCTCGATCAAGCCGACCGATCCCGCTACGGCCCAGGCGATGAAGTCATCCTGCGATTCCGACCTGTCCAGGACTCTTATGATTCTACCCGTAGCCTGGCTGAAAGTCTCAACTCTGGCCGACACGGTGCCGTCGGAGTTTGAGACCGCCTCGCAGAGCAGACCTTCCGTGCCATCGGGATCGACCTCGAAACCAAAGATCAAGCCACCGAGCTTGCCGCGAACGATGACGTCACCCGCCTCGGCGTTTGGATTGACTTGAAATCCGGACTGGTCGGAGGCGCGGGTGGGCGATGCCAGACAAACAAACAGCCCGACCAGCGCGGTCGAAATAAATCGTTTCGTTAGGATATTGCCGGAGTGAAAGAGCGATTTCATCCGCGATACTTTGCTTAGAACGCTCGGGCCTCAAGCATCGAATTGTAACAGAACCGTTACCTCTGTCCGCCCTCATCCCCGTTGCGCGAAGAGGAAGCTATAGATATCGGCTGAGTGCTTGATGCGCTCGCTGACCGTCGTGCCGATGCCGTGCGCGGCACTGGGGCCCAATAACGCGCTTGACCCCGAACTCCGAAGCCTTTCGCTCGCTACGGCGGGCAGGGTGAGCAGGCACTTTCGGGGTTGATCGCTTTGGTCGAACCGATTCAAGATCGCACTCATGAATGGAACGGAGCCGAAAATCGAAATATTTAAACCGTTTGGTGAAGCGTTCGAGTTGACGAAGAAGATTCTCTTTCAGCCGTTCGATTTGACGAAATGGCTCGTGATTGGCTTTGCGGCGTTTCTATCTGGGCACTTTGGAGGCTTCGGCATCAACTTCCCGTCGCCATTCGGAAATTTTCAACCGCATCGAGCCGATCAGATAATTCCGCCTCATCTAGAACAGTTGAAGCCATGGCTGCAAATAGCGATCGCCTTCGTTGCGTTGCTTATTTTCGTTTTGATCATCGTACTCATGTGGTTGAAGGCGCGCGGGAATTTTATTTTTACGGATTGCATCGTCCGTAACCGGGCAGCAATCGTCGAGCCCTGGCGTGAGTATCGTAAGGAGGGAAACAGTTACTTTTTGTTTTTTCTGACGATTATGCTCGGGGTGCTAGTGCTCGTGGCAATAATGCTTGCGACTTTCATTGCATTAGGCTGGCTGGGGCATCATGCGCGCGAAACGAGCTCGACCGCTTTTATTGGGTCACTTCTATTCCTTTTTATCTTTTGGTTTTCAGTCGGCATTTTTATCGCTGTTGTTTCTTATTTTATGGTGCTAGTGATGTACCGGCGATGTTGCCGCGCGCTGGAGGCATTTCGCGATGTAACACTGCTGATAGTACACAATCCTGGCTCTTTCGTTTTGTTTTGCTTGTTTGGGATCGTGTTGGTTCTGGCTGTGCTGATGATCAGCACAATTGTGAGTTGTGCGACCTGTTGCCTGGCCGCGCTTCCATACGTTGGAACAGTGATTTTGCTGCCATTATTTGTCTGTCTGCGCGCGTTTGTGCTTTTATTTGTTGGCCAGTTCGGTCCGAATTACGATGTGTGGGCGAATTTCGCGCCGCCGGAATTTTTGCCGATCTTGTCATCAGCGCCGCCTGGACCGCCAACATCTTCGTTTGATTTGCCGCCGAGCCCACCAGCGTCTACTTGATGAAAAGGATAGACCCAATGCATTCGTATTGTATGAAACTGCTGCATTTTTTTTTCGTGACCATCATCTGTTTATGTTCGGTTGTTGGTCGTGCACAATCACCAGGTCCGACGATGAAGGCGATTGTGGTGCATAAGTACGGCGGACCGGAGGTGTTGAAGTATGAAGATACCCAGCGGCCGGAGCCGAAAGACGATCAGATTCTTGTTCGCGTGATCGCGGCCGGCGTGAATCCGGTGGATGGGATGTTCAAGGTGGGCGATCCTGTGTACGCGTACGTTAGCTTGAAGAATGGTGGCGGTTACGCCGAGTACGCGGTGGCAACGGAAGGTGAAGCATCGCCCAAGCCGAAGTCGCTCACTCACGTGGAGGCTGCGGCGGTTCCGGTCGTGGCGTTGACGGCCTGGCAGGCATTGGTTGATACCGCAAATCTAAGCGCGGGTCAGACCGTTCTGATCCACGGCGGATCGGGTGGAGTGGGGACTTTTGCCATTCAGATTGCGAAGGCACGCGGTGCGAAGGTGATCGCGACAGCATCGACCGCAAACCAGGATCTGCTCAAGCAATTGGGTGCAGATGTCGCGATCGATTACACGAAACAGAAATTCGAGGACGTAGCGAAGGACGTCGATGTTGTGCTCGATTCGGTCGGGAAAGACACACTCGCGCGTTCCTATGGCGTAGTGAAGAAAGGCGGCTTTATCGTTACGCTCGTGTCACGAATCGACCAGGCGGAACTAGATAAACATGGGATTCGGGGCGCGTCGTTAAGCGTGAATCCCGATTCGAGTGAGCTCGCGGAGATCGGCAAATTGATCGACGCAAACAAAATCAAGGTAGTGGTCTCGCAAACGTTCCCGCTTGCCGAGGCCGCGAAAGCGCAGGAACAAGTGGCGACTGGTCACACGCGCGGCAAAATCGTTCTTAAAGTCGCGGACGAACCAAAGTAGCAACCAGCCGCTCGCCTGTGGTATAACACAGGGATGAACTGGGAAGCGATCAATGCGATCTCGCAATTGGTCAGCTCGATCGCTGTTGTTTTCTCCGTGTTGTATCTCGGCCTACAAGTACATCGGAGCACGCGCGTGGCCAGGCTAGCCACCCAAGACGCCGCGGCCACTGCCTTGCGCGATGTGACCAAACCTTTAATGGAGAACGCAGAACTGGAACGGATCTGGCGCGTCGGCCTGGAAGATCTAGGCACACTTTCCACCGAAGATCGAGCGCGTTTTTTCCATGCCACTTATCAGTTCTTGAAAGCCTTCGAGACAATTCATTTTCATTATGTTTATGGACTAATGGACAGGCAGCTATGGGAAGGTTGGCACGGGCTTCTTCGACATTACGTCGCTGCGCCCGGGATCGCTGAATATTGGAAACTTCGCCCAGAGGTTTTCTCCGAGCGATTTCGAAAATTCGTTAACGCGCTCGAACCTCCGACAGAGCAGCGCACCGTTGGAACTCTTTTCGGACAGGAACGAAAATGAATGGCAACCTTTAAGCTGCTTGGAGGGGTCCTACTTACACGGCCCTGGGACGGGAATAACGAATTTGGCGTCCTTCTCGGCGATGAAGTTTTCGCTGGTGCTGGTTGAGCTGCCGTTGGCGTCTTTTTTCTCGATCTTAATGACGAGCTTTTTGATTGGCTTAACTGTGAGGCAAACCTTGCCGCCGGTCGGTGAATCCTGCGGGGCAGCAGCCTTCTTCGCATCCTCAGGTGTAAGATCGACAAGGTCTATCTTGGTAATCTTTTCCCCCGCTTCGCTTGACTGCATCATTTTGTAAAAACCGAGGATCGCCGGGTCGGCGCCCTGCGTGTAGAGGAAAGATTCCAGCGTGACCGTGTCCTTGGTCTCGAATGCGGCTTTGTATTTGTCGATGAACGCTTTTTCCTGGGCGGATGTGCCGGCGCGGAGCGAAAGAGAAATTGTGGTAATAAGTGCGCAAACCAAGATGCGGATTTTCATACGGTTTGGTGATGAACTCAGCATAGGCGGCTCGGTTCGAAAAGGACAAGCTAATTCGTCAAAGAAAAACCGTTGCTGACGTGGGTTCCTCAGGCTAATTCCACCTCTGCCCGCGCATTCTGCGAATGAACATTCACGAGTATCAAGCCAAGGAATTGCTGCAAAAGTTTGATGTTGCGACGACGCGCGGCAGAGTTGCATCCACACTCAATGAGGCGGAACAGATCGCGCGTGGGCTTGGAGATGTCGAACTGGTCGTCAAGGCGCAGATTCACGCTGGCGGACGTGGGAAGGGAACTTTCAAAAACGGATTCAAAGGCGGAGTCCAAGTCCGGAAAACACCAGCAGAGGTCCGTAACGCTGCGGCAGAGATGCTCGGGCAAATTCTCGTGACGCATCAGACCGGGCCGGCTGGTCGCGTCGTGAACAAGGTACTCGTCGCCGAGTCCGCCGAGATCGCCCGTGAAATTTATTTTGCAATCCTTGTCGATCGAGCCACAGCCGCGCCCCTGATTATTGCGAGCACGGAAGGCGGGGTCGAAATCGAAACGGTTGCGGGAAAATCGCCTGAGAAGATCATTCGGGAAGCAATTGACCCGCTGGCAGGTCTGCACCCATTTCAGACTCGGAAACTGGCGAACCAACTCGGCTTAGAGTCGTCGCAATTGAAAAGTGCTTCGAAATTATTCGAAGGACTCTATCGCACATTCATCGCGTTCGATTGCTCGATGGTCGAGGTCAATCCGCTCGTCGTAACAACAAAAGGAGAAGTGCTCGCGCTCGACGCGAAATTTAACTTCGATGATAACGCGCTTTACCGTCATCCAGACATCGCGGCGATGCGCGACATTGCGGAAGAAGACCCGCGCGAAGTCGAGGCATCGAAGCACGGCCTTAGTTATATCGGACTCGATGGTAACATCGCCTGCCTCGTGAACGGCGCCGGTCTGGCAATGGCCACCATGGACATCATAAAGTTCTATGGCGGCGAGCCGGCGAACTTCCTTGATGTGGGCGGTGGCGCCACGGAAGAGCAGGTGACCGAAGCCTTCAAGATTCTGATCGCCGACAAGAAAGTAAAAGCGATCCTGGTGAATATTTTTGGCGGTATCATGAAATGCGACATCATTGCGCAGGGAATCATCAACGCCGCGAAAACGGTGAAGCTGTCAGTGCCGCTGATCGTTAGGTTGGAAGGAACGAATGTGGAAAAAGGGAAGCAGTTGTTGAAAGGGAGCGGTCTTGCGTTGATCGCTGCTGATGATCTCGCGGATGCGGCAAAGAAAGCACTCAAAGCAGCAGGCTCCAAATTCCAAAACTCAAATCCCAAGTAAAAAAATCAAATCCCAACTCCCAAATGGAAGGGGGCGCTAAACCACGTGATCTCAAAGATCGAACGTTTCGATTCGCAGAGTCCGTACGCTCGTTTGTGAAGCAGCTGCCCAGGACAATCAGTAATACGGAGGATGTTCGGCAGCTGGTGCGTGCATCTGGTTCGGTTGCCGCCAACTGGATCGAAGCGGACGAAGCTCTCAGCAAGAAGGATTTTCTAATGCGAGTGAAAATTTGCCGGAAAGAAGCCAAAGAGAGCCGCTTGTTTCTGCGGTTGATCGATGCCGGTCTGACAAAAGCTAATTTGGCTGCTCGTGAAGGACTAGCAGCCGAAGCGCGTGAGCTGACGCTGATATTTTCGTCGATTATTTCGAAGAGTGGATGATTGTTTTCCGCTTTTGACGATTGGGATTTGCTTGGGATTTGGAAATTGGAACTTCTCGATAGCGTGAAATGAAAATCAAGGAAATCGGATTCGTAGCTATTCCGGTAACGGATATTCCACGAGCACGAAAATTTTACGAAGACGTGCTTGGCTTAAGAGTGTCCGATGAAATGATGGGTGGAAAATGGATCGAATACGCTGCCGGGGACGATACACTGGCAATCGCAAATGTGAGCGAAACGTGGAGACCATCTGATCAGGGCACAGGAGCGGCGCTCGAAGTGGAAGATTTCGATTCGGCGATTCGTGAGTTGCAAGATCAACAGGTACCATTCGCGGCGGAGCCATTCGAGACGCCGTGCTGCCACATGGCAGTCATCCAAGATCGAGACGGAAACAAACTCATTATTCACAAGTTGAAATCCGAAAACGAGAAAGGGGTATGCAAATGATCACAAATGAAGTGGCCTTCATTGCTATTGCTGTAAGCGATGCCGAACGCGCGCGGAAATTTTATCAGGAAACACTCGAGCTAAAGCCGAGCCACACGGCGATGGAAGGTGCATGGGTCGAGTACGATCTGGGCCCAACGACCATCGGCGTTGGTTGTCATCCCGCCTGGAAACCATCACGCGATGGAACAACGGTAGCTTTCGAAGTGGAGGACATTGACGCGACGATCACCAAACTTAAAGAGCGCGGTGTCGCCTTTGACATTGAGAAAACCGAGACCCCGGTTTGTTGGATGGCGCAATTTCGCGATCCAGACGGGAACAAACTCGTCGTGCATAAACGAAAGAAATGACGAAGCACGAATGACGAATGTCGAAGGAATGACGAAATCCGGAAATCGGCACCCGCAAGAACATTCTTTGGAGCTTTGAATTTGTTTCGTCATTAGTCGTTCGACATTTTCCTCATGTCCGTCCTCGTCGATAAGAACACGCGGCTTGTTGTGCAGGGGATCACCGGTACGGCAGGAGCGTTTCACACACGTCAATGCATGGATTACGGCACGAATGTCGTTGCCGGGGTAACGCCGGGGAAAGGCGGACAAATGTTCGATGACAAAGTGCCAGTGTTCGACACAGTCTGGGAAGCGCGACAGAAGACAAGATGCAACGCTTCAATGGTTTTTGTGCCGGCACCCGCGGCGGCGGATTCAATCCTTGAAGCAGTCGATGCAGGAGTAGAGCTGGTGGTGTGCATTACGGAGGGCATCCCCGTGATGGACATGATGCGAGTGAAGGCACAAATGCACGGAAAGAAATCGCGTCTGATCGGACCTAATTGCCCCGGCATCATCACTCCGGATGCTTGCAAAATCGGTATCATGCCAGGGTATATTCACAAGGCCGGCAACATTGGCGTGATCTCGCGCTCCGGAACACTCACTTATGAGGCAGTCTGGCAATTGACTTCACGCGGCTATGGCCAATCAACCTGCATCGGGATTGGCGGGGATCCCATCCACGGCATGTCACATCTGGATGCGGTTAAACTTTTCAGCGAAGATCGCCACACGGATGCAATGATTTTAATTGGAGAAATCGGTGGCTCAGCAGAAGAAGAAGCGGCCGAATGGATCAAGACCAATTGCAAAAAGCCGGTCGCAGCATTTATCGCCGGTTTGACTGCCCCGCCGGGACGCCGGATGGGACATGCCGGTGCGATCGTTTCAGGAGGGAAAGGGACGGCAGCGGGGAAAATCGCGGCCCTCAAAGCTGCCGGGGTGACGATCGCCGACACGCCCGCCACGATGGCGGATACTTTGATCGCGCAAATGAAAGCGCGATCCTAAGTGCATTCTAGGTGGCCATTTCCTTGTTCGGAAATCGCGTGCGATTTGTTATGGGATCGCCGAATCGATTACGCTAAACAACTACATTGCCTATGAACATGCTCGCACTTATCGCTATCACCTGGATCGGCAAAGAATACCGATTCCTCGGTCTGGATTGGAGTTATCTCATGGTCCTTGGCTTCATTGGGAACGCTCTTTTCTCGATGCGTTTCCTAGTCCAATGGCTTGCTTCCGAGCGACAGGGCGAAAGCATAATTCCAGTATCATTCTGGTACTGGAGCATTGCCGGAAGCATCCTCATGTGCGTTTACTTCGTTTTCCGACGCGATCCGATTGGGATTCTCGCTTATCTTCCAAACTCACTTATTTACATTCGTAATTTGATGCTGATCCGTAAACGCAGGTTTGCATTCACCGCAGCCGCGCCTTCGCAAAAGCCGCGCGAAACTGGATAGCAAAAGATCGTCAAACGCTTTTCAAGGGTAGGTCCGCCAGCGAGTTCGTGTAATTCCACAACGGTCCAGGCATTATCCATCAGCTCAATCAAGGGTCGGCAACAGCGTGAATAGTGAGCTCTTCCTCCCTTTTTCCCTTTCGCGAAAGGCGCTCGGGACACGTCTTGTTCATGGACGTGGTGGGGTTATTCGAAACTGCTCATTAACAAGCAGCGGGAGATTCAGCGGCAACTCACCCAAATCGTACGAAGCACGCAACACTTCTGCACCGCGGAAGCGGCTGGCAAACTCATTCGCCTTCCGGTTGGCGATGGAATGGCGCTGGTCTTCTTCAACAGTCCTGAAGAGCCGGTCCGATGTGCGTTAGAAATCACTGAAGCGCTCAAAGCCTACCCGCAATTGCAACTGCGCATGGGAATTCACAGCGGCCCGGTCAGTGGTGTGACCGATGTGAACGATCGATCGAACGTCGCTGGCGCCGGCATCAACATGGCACAGCGCGTCATGGACTGTGGTGATGCTGGGCACATTCTGTTGTCCAAGCGGGTCGCAGACGATCTGGCCCAGCATGAATGGTGGCATCCTTACTTGCATGATCTTGGGGAGTACCCCGTGAAGCATGGCGTGAACGTCTTTTTAGTAAATCTCTACACAGATCAGGCCGGAAACCCGCAACTGCCCAAGAAAATCAAGGTGGCCGAGCAACGGGTAGCAGCTACTCTTCGACGCAGGAGCATAATTGTTGCCGCAGCGGTTCTGTTAGCTGCGTTAGTCGCGCTGTTCATCTATAAGAGGCAGCCCTTCCGCTCTTACGGGGGAGAACTGATTCCACAAAAAAGCGTCGCAGTGTTGCCGCTGGAAAACCTGACTGAGGAGAAAGAGAACGCTTACTTTGCCGACGGCGTCCAGGATGAGTTGCTATCGAACCTTTCCAAGATCAAAGACCTGAAAGTGATCAGCCGCACTTCGGTGATGCAGTACAAGGCTGGGATCACACGCAATCTCAAAGAAATCGCGCAGCAATTGGGAGTCACCAATGTCGTAGAAGGCAGTGTGCGCCGGTTCGGAAACCATATTCGCGTCTCGGTGCAACTGATCGATGCGCTAACGGATCGCCACATCTGGGTGCAGAACTACGATCGGACGCTGGCCGATTCCCTTGCCTTACAGGGCGAACTGGCGATGGAGATTGCGGCGGGTGTGGGCTCGACGCTGAGTCCACAGGAAAGGGCGAGGGTGGAGGCCACGCCCACCAAGAATACCGCGGCTTACGATGCTTACCTGCGCGGGCGCGCGTTCAGCGCTAGCTCCCAGTGGGATCGCTCCAATGTGGAAGGCGCGATTCGATCATTCCAAGAAGCAGTGAACTTGGATCCCAATTTTGTTCTGGCTTGGGTGCGTCTCTCCTGTGCGCAGAGTTGGAGTTACTTCACATACGATCCAAGCCCGGCGCGGTTGGCGGCAGCCAAGGATGCTCTCAATCATGCTCTCACACTCAACCCAAACCTGCCGGAGACGCATCTGGCTCTTGGTTATTACCGCTATCATGGGCAGCGAGACTATGCCGGGGCGCTGGCGGAATTTGAACGAGCTGAGCAAGGTCTTCCAAATGACGTTGATGTCATCACTGCGATCGCCCTGATCCAGCGCCGGCTTGGGCATTGGGACGAAGCGATCGCCGAGATGCGCCGCGCCGTCGAGCTCGACCCTCGCAACATCAACGCCTCCCTCATCCTCGCAACCACGTATGGCGCCGTGCGCCGTTTCCCGGAAGCTCTTGCCGCCTTTGACCGCGTCCTTGCGTTCGAACCAACAAACCGTGTTGCCCTAGGGGAAAAAGTGAGTGCGTTCTGGGCGACGGGAGATCTTAAGGCGGTGGAGCCGCTGGTCGCCGAACCCCGTGTCGATCCGCTCCTACGCGGCCTGCAGGCTTTATTCCAGCGGCGTTATGCCACTGCCATCGAGATCCTCTCAAAAGCGCTGCCCAACACGCCGGAAGAGGAAAAGCATTTTGCTCTTTTCAGGCTTGGCTTAAGTCAGCAACTCGCCGGCGATGTCGCCGCGGCGCACGCAACTTACCAACAAGCGGCACAGGATCTTCAGCGCGCGCTCGAGAAGGTAGCGCCAGGTACTTTTCAAGAAGCGGAGCTGCGCGCCAGTTTAGGTGTAACTTACGCCGTTTTAGGCGAAGCGGCCTCTGCCGTGTCCGAAGGACAAAAGGCCATGGCTTTGGACCCTACTTCCAAATATCTACGCTCTGCTGGGCGATGCCGATCACGCAATTCCCATTCTCAAGCGGCTATTGCAGATACCTTATCCCGGCGCGATTACTCCGGCGCTGTTGCGACTCGATCCCGTGTGGGATTAAATCCGGAACGATCCTCGCTTCCAAAAACTCGCGGGATCGATTGCGCCAAAGGACGCAAAATAGTCACAAGTTCGTGGCTCACGGAGATGCCGAGACGCTTTCCGCTGCCGCGGATTCGCCAGCGGGCAGATGCGCTGCTTTCCAATCCATTGCCATGCGGATCCGGGCGCGACCACTCGGATGATCGAAAAAGATGAATTCCTCGAGCGGTGTCGGAGCGAGCTTGCGATAGGCGCCAAGTTTTAGCGCTACTTTCGCCATGCCATTCGGTTCACGGGAAGTGTTGATTCCGAAAGCGTCGGCTTCGCGCTCGGTTATCCGCGTCGCGGTATTGAGAAGCGGCGTGGCGACGAAAAACAACGTGCTGAAAATCAATGCGAGCAACGGAAGTCCGGCCTGATCGGCAATTCCGCGGACGCCCCATTTGTCTCCCCAGCGCCGCACGGCAGCGTCGAAGAGAACACGAGCAACCGCAAATCCGATAAGAATAAAAATCCCAAAGTCGGTCAGCAATTTTGCGCCGTGATTCAGCACGTAATGACCCATCTCATGCGCCATTACCATGCGAATTTCCGGGAGCGTGCATTGCTTGAGTAGATTGTCATTGAGCGCAATACGCGTCGTGCCGAGAAATCCTGAGACATTCGCGCTTACTCGCGTGGTCTGACGCGAGGCGTCCACTTCAAAAACCTGGCGGACTGGAATTTCATTTGCCCGCGCCATCGCAAGAATTGGGTCTCGGACTTCCGGATTGGATAGTGGCTTATACGTGTTGAAGAACGGCTCGATGTATAACGGCGTAATAAAGACGAGCGCGAACAAGAAAATTACTGCGACCACGGTTCCCCAGACCCACCATGTGCGCGGTGCACGCCGGAAAACAGCGTAGAGGACAATCAACAGTAACGTCCCGGCAATTAGTGTGACGCCGAGGCCGATCAACTGTTCGAGGAACCACGACAGAAAACTCTGGGTCGCAAGACCGTATTGATGTTCGCGGTAAAATTGCTGATAGACGATTAATGGAAAACTCAACACCGCTACCAGGAGAAAGTAGACGACGGCATAGATTACTACCTGCAGAGACTTGAACCGAGTTCTGCGCTCGGCGAAATCGCGCATTCGCGCCGAGATTCGCGATGCGAGGAGAAAGATCGAAATCCCGGCGGCGAGAAGAAAATTCCAGAGAATCAGCCAGTAACCGCCCTCAAAATATGCGTTGGACTTCTCGCGTTTCTCCCGTGGAACAGTTGCTAACCAGGCCTGCGTCGCCGTGGCTGCATCGAATGACTTCGCAGTTTCCGTCACTCCGGCTGCGGCCGTCGGCGTCGAAGTTTGGGCATGCGCTGCGATCGAAAGCCCAAAGAGGAGAGACACGGCCAGCGGCCAGAAAATCACTCGGTTCATCATGCACATATCAATAAAGAGATCATCCCGAAAAAAAAGCATCACTTGCAGTTAGGCTTGTTCGAGGCACGGAACGCATTACGCTGGACTATCAAATTCAGCCGATGGAAGATTGATGTATGAAAACGCTTGGGTTGTTGGTTTGCGCATTTCTTATGGGGATGAGCGCCATCCGCGATCTAAACGCGGAAACTCAGCCGGCGGACGTAGACCGTTATGGACCATATCCGAGCAACTACAAAGAGATCGTGATAAAATGGCTCGACACACAACTGATCGACGCGGCAAGCGCACGCATTGAATGGAATGGCGACCCGAAACCGGCCGATTTGGGGACGAAAGCGGAACATCTCTACGGATATCTCGTGAATTTCAAAGTAAATGCTCGAAATCGCTTCGGCGCTTACACGGGGATGCAGAGCCATGGGGCATTGATTCGTAATGGCGAAGTGATTAAAGGTCTCGGTTTCGGCTATTGATATGAAGGAATTGAAAATGAACACTCGATCCAAATCATCGGGGCAGATCCTGGCCATCGTGATCATCCTCCTCGCATTGATCGGTGGAGGTTTTTGGTGGCTCTTCTCGAACAAGCAGGAAATGGCAAAGGAAGGACGAGCCTTTGGCAAAGAAGCGATCCAGCGGATCGCCGTTCAGCATGACCTCGCTTTTTTCTCATCGCGGTTGGGTCCTCAGGCTCGCCTGCAATTTCCGCCGTCAGCGCAACAAGATTTTGTTTCCAGAATGGAGAAGTTGGGAGCACCGGTTGGTCCTGTCGACGTGCAGGGAGACATTCAATTCCAGTCACAATTTTTTGAGCCGACAGGCAACTTCCACGCACGGATCAATTACCCAGCGAGGGGGGCCGACATCAACATTGCGATTTCCCATCCGGTCGGCCGATGGCAAATTGACGACGTATCATTTGCGCCCGACCCCGAGCGATAGCTGTAGAACGTTGCTCTCTGAAGTAGCGTGCCGCGTCGCTCGCTGTAGCGGCAGGCGTGTCGCCTGCGGGTTTCCGAATGTCGCAGCCGACACGGCTGCTCCACAGTGGCCCTGATATGTGCGCTCCAATCCAGTATCTCAGTAGTCTCTCCTGGCTACGCCAATAAACGGTCGAGCGAATCCACGCAAATCTGTGACCAGCTTTCCAGCGATTCGCGGCGCGTCATCAACTCTTCCCTTGTGAGAAACGTTAGGCCCCTGATCATGGCTTCACGTTTCTCCACCTTCGGTTCGGCCAATTTGAAAACGTGCACGATGCCAAGATGAACGCGGCCAACATCGGTCGTGTCGTCATTCAGAAGGGCAACAATCCGATCCTCGAATTGGGTGTCGATCTTGATTTCCTCGTTTACTTCGCGCTCGACACCGGCGCGATAAGCCTGCTCGTCCAAGGCGAAGAGTGATTCGTCCCCTTCGTTCATGTGACCGCCAATTCCGATTGAGCCTTTCGCGACGAGCCGCTGCTCGCCCGCTTTTTTGCCGCGCACGTAATATGCCACACGGTTTTCAAACGCCATGAGCGCGTAGGGAATGATTTGTTTGTAGGCGAGATTGTTTTCCGCCTCCGGGCGCGGGAAAAAGAAATTGTTTCCGCGCGAAAGGAATGCGTTGAGGTATTTCCCAGGCTCAAAGTTGAGTCCTTGAAAACTGCCAAGCTGGTCAAACAAACTGCGCCTGACGACCAAAACATTTTCTCCGGGATAGCTCACGATTTGTGGCGCAGGTTTTTTAACCTGTGAAATCCGGGAACTGGCAAGCTTGAAACTTGCGCCGCATCAGAATGAATAGTTCAGACCGACTTGCGGCCCGAGAAGATTCAAACTCGGATTTGGGTCAGTTTGCCCTGCGTTGGAAAGATGCTGGTAAAGGATCCCCGCATTCAATTTCCAATGTTTCGACATTTGGTAGGAAATCCCCGCTGCCGTTAAGATGTTGAAAGTGAAGTCTTGGCCTTGAGCGCCCGGGATATTCGGATGGCTGTCGATCCAACCTAAACCCAACCCGCCAGAGAAGTAGGGAATCAACCGGCTGCCTGGCCGAGCGAAGTTGTAACGCATGCCGAAATTGAGTCCAAAATAATGATTCTCCGGTCCGCGAAAGATCGGTTCCGCGACGGCGCTGATGTAAAATTGATTATAACCGCGCAGCCAACTGTCGCTCTGCACTACCCCCCAACGGACACGCGCCGTCAAAAATTCCGCGCCGATTTCGTAGCTGTTCGGATTCCCGAAAACTCCAAGCAGATACGCGGATTCGAGGGCAACCTCGAACCGCGGCGCCTCAAGCACTCCGGCATTTTCATTTGTGATTTGCGTCCCGGCGAAGGCTCTCGACGCCATGAAGAAAAACACAAGAGCGATGGCAACGCGGTAAATTTTCATCAGCCCGCGCTACCATAGGGGGAGTTGATTCCATTGCAATTGGCGCCTGTCGCTTCCTTGGCACTGTAGCGGCGCTCTACCTGGCGCGCCTAAGCCGTGCGAAGGCGCCGGAGCCGGTGCGAAGGCGGGTGGACGCCGAATGCGTAAATGCGACGGTCATGGACCGCCGCTACAATATTTGTGATTTACTTCACGAACTTCGCAAGATCGACAGGCAACGGACTCTCCCATTCAATCTTGCCGACAATCGCCAGCTTCGTTGAATGAAGCGCATGCCGGGGCAAGAGTAATCGTTGTTCGAGTCCAGGCGTCCATCCCGTGTCAATAAATCGCAGATAAAGCCGTTCGTCAGGTCCGTAAATTTTGTCGCCCACAACCGGGTGGCCAATCGCCGCGAGATGCACGCGAATTTGATGCGTGCGACCAGTAATTGGCACTGCGCGAATCAAACTGAATTTGTTGATTGCTGGGGCGCGACTCCGAAATTTTTCGCGAGTAACGCCGCTGGGGGATCTCTTCGGGCGGCCCGGCGGTTCGTCCCTACCATGAATCTTTTCGAAACATCGCTCGATGCGAAATTCGGTCTGCGCAGGCGCACCCGCCGGGTGAATCATCTGTTTCAACCAGATCTCGGATTTTTGATGTTTGCCTTGTCGATCTAAAGGAGCGTCGACGACTTTCGTTTGCCATTCGGGCCAGCCCCAAACAACCGCCAGATATTCTTTCCTGAGCCGCCGCTCTTGCATGAGCATTCCGAATTTTCGGGCGGCCGCCGATGTTTTCGCGACGAAAACGAGACCGCTCGTTTCGCGGTCGAGCCGGTTCACGATCGAAACCTGGCCGCCGCCGGCGATTTCAAATGCGAGCAGCTGATGTAATTGTTTCCAAAGTGTCGGTGCCCCGTTCGGCTTCGTCGGATGCGTCAAAAGAAAGGCCGGTTTATCCACCACGATGTAGTCATCGGTTTCGTCAATTATTCTGAAATCGAGTAATGTGGCGTAACTCACGGGTTTTTGGAGCAGTTGGAATAATGAAGTAGCGGGTTCGCGGAAAATCAAAGCTCCATCACTCCGTTCCTCGGCGCTTGGGAAGGCGGTGTTCCCTGCTTGACCTTGCTCTCAAAACTGCTTTACCTAGACGCTCAGCCTCGAACTACAGGAGCGCACCTTGGAACTCAAAGACATCAAAGAAATCAAGGCCATCATCGATTTGATGAAGAAGAACGATCTCTCGGTCTTCGAGATCGAAAAGGACGGGTTCCGTCTCAAGCTTCAAAAAGGCCCCACCGCTCAGACGACCGTGGTTGCACCGCCAGCAGTTGCTCCCCCGCCCAAACCGGCAACAACTACCGGAGCCAAATCGATCGAAAGCGCGCTACTGCAAGAGATCGTTTCGCCCATGGTGGGCACATTCTACCGCTCGGGATCGCCGGACGGCCCTCCCTTTGTCGATGTCGGGAAAACCGTCACTGAAGACACAGTTGTCTGTATTATCGAGGCGATGAAAGTGATGAACGAAATCAAAGCAGAAACAAGCGGGGTCATCGCCGAAGTAGTGGCCGAAAACGGAAAGCCGGTGCAGTTCGGACAGGTGCTTTTTAGAGTTCGTTAGCTGAGAGTTGATTGTTGAGAGATTTTTAACGTTCAGCGCTCTCCTCACCAATCTCTTAATTCTCAACTAAAACTCTGAAGTCATGTTCGAAAAAGTTCTGATTGCCAATCGCGGTGAGATTGCGCTGCGTGTCATTCGCGCCTGCAAAGAGCTCGGCATCCGAACGTTGGCGGTCTATTCAGAAGCGGACATCGATTCGCTGCACGTTCAACTTGCGGATGAATCGATCTGTATTGGGGCGGCGCCAAGCTCGGAAAGTTATTTAAAAATCGATCGCATCATGAGCGCAGCCGAGATTGGCGACGTCGACGCGATTCATCCCGGTTATGGATTTCTTGCGGAGAACCCGCACTTCGCGGAAGTCTGTGAAAGCTGCAACATCAAGTTTATCGGGCCTTCTTCGCGCGCGATGCAGGCCATGGGCGACAAAAACGCTGCTCGCGTGTTCGCGCGCAAAGCCGGTGTGCCAGTGACGCCGGGAAGTGAGGGAATCGTCGAGACCGAGAGCGACGCGATCAAAATCGCAAAGAAAATCGGCTACCCGGTGATGATCAAAGCGGCTGCCGGCGGCGGCGGCCGCGGGCTGCGCACGGCGCATAATGAGCCCAGCCTTAAATCGGCCTTTCACAGCGCGCGTCACGAGGCCGAGAAAGCTTTCGGGAATGAACAGGTCTACATCGAGAAGCTCATCGTCAATCCACACCATGTTGAATTTCAGATTGTCGCCGATGGTCAAGGCCACATCGTTCACCTCGGCGAGCGCGATTGTTCCATTCAACGGCGCAACCAGAAGGTGATCGAAGAATGTCCATCGCCGCTTATGACGCCGGGGCTTCGCAAGAAAATGGGAAACGCCGCCGTGAAACTGGCGAAATCTGTCGGGTATGAGAATGCGGGCACAATCGAGTTCCTCGTCAATCAAGAGCGGCATTTTTATTTCATTGAGATGAACACGCGTATCCAGGTGGAACACACGATCACGGAAGAGGTTTACGGATGCGATCTTGTGAAGGAACAAATCCGTATCGCTGCCGGGCAGCCGCTTTCGCCGCACATCGCGCATGCGACACCGCGATTGCATGCCATCCAATGTCGGATCAACGCCGAAGATCCGGAGAAAGATTTTCAACCGTCGCCGGGACGAATAGCTTTTTATTATGCACCCGGCGGCCACGGAGTTCGAATCGACTCGCACGTTTATACCGGCTACACCGTGCCGCCACACTACGATTCGCTGATCGCGAAAATAATCGCCGTCGGTGCGACACGGATCAATGCAATCGATCGCATGCGTCGGGCGCTCGCCGAGTACTACATCACCGGCATCAAAACCACAGTGCCATTTCACGCTGCGATCATGCGGAATGGTGAGTTCCGCGATGGAAACTACGACACCAGCTTTATCGAGCGTGTGATGTCCTCAGGCAAGCTCGATCTAACGTCGCCACCAATTCGTTTCCATGAGTAAAACTTTTTGCTGTAGCCACGGCGCTCTGTCGCCGCGTCCACTGGAAAAATTCGTCCCGGCAGAGCGGGGCGGCTACAACTGTCTGCAATCTCTACGAAAGCCTTAAATGCCTGCCAGCTCTACGGCATCATTGATCTCAGTTACATCGATTCCGCCGATATTTCTCGCGTCGCTGAAGCAATGATCAAAGGCAGTGTTGATTTGATCCAGCTTCGCGGAAAGAGACAGTCCGTCGATGAGCTTGTCGATCTCGCGGCGGAGCTGCACGAATTGACAACCCGGTCGTTCACGCCGCTGATCGTGAACGATCACGCCGAAATCGCGCGAAGAGTTCCGGTTGAAGGTGTGCACGTGGGGCAGGATGATGACTCGATCGAAGTCGTGCGCCGCAAAGCAGGTCGCGACGTGGTGGTCGGAAAATCAACGCACAGCCTTGACCAAGCCCGTGCGGCGCAGCGTGAAGGCGCCGATTACATCGGCTTCGGTCCGATTTTTGCGACGCCGACCAAGCCGGATTACGAACCAATCGGACTCAAAGATATCAAACAGGCGCATCTCGACGTAAATCTCCCGATCTTCTGCATTGGTGGAATCAAGGTCGATAATCTCGAGCAAGTGATCACCGCAGGCGCGCGTCGTGTTGCGATTGTATCCGGCTTGCTAAAAGCGCCGGATATCGCTGAATATGCGCGCGTCGCCAAACGGTTGCTTACTTCGTCATTCGACATTCGACATTCGAAATTCTAGTCATGTCTGTCCTCGTCGTTGGTTCCATCGCACTCGACACGGTCAAGACGCCGGTAGAGCAACATTCCGATTTGTTAGGTGGCTCGGCTTGCTACGCGGCGGTCGGCGCAAGTTTTTTCGCGCCGGTCCGGCTCGTCGGCATCGTGGGCGACGATTTCCCCGAGTCCGAATTTCAATTTTGGAAATCGCGCAAGATCGACAGCGAAGGCGTGCAACGTGTGAACGGCAAAACTTTCCGCTGGTCAGGCGAATATTCGTGGGACCTGAACACGCGCGAGACGCGCTCAATCGCGCTCAACGTCTTTGAACATTTCAAACCCGTGTTGCCCGAATCATATCGCCAGACCGATTTCGTTTTGCTGGCCAATATCGCGCCCTCTTTACAGTCGCACGTGCTCGATCAAATGGAACGTCCGCGTTTCGTTGTTGCCGACACAATGGATCTGTGGATCGAGACAACAAGATCGGATTTGGATGCGCTACTTCGGCGCGTCGATCTTCTCATCTTAAATGACGGCGAAGCGCGCGAAATGACCAAGGAAACGAGTCTCATCAAAGCGGGGCGCAACATTCGAAAAATGGGGCCGCATTACGTCGCAATTAAAAAAGGGGAGCACGGCGCACTGCTCTTTGGCGAAGAAGATCAATTCTTCAGTTGTGGCGCGTATCCGCTCGAAGACATTCACGATCCAACTGGGGCAGGGGACACCTTCGCCGGCGGCATGGCCGGATATCTCGCGGGCACAGTGAAGAAGGTACATTTCAACGATCTGCGCAAAGCGATGATTTACGGAAGTGTGCTCGCCAGTTTTTGCGTGGAAGCATTTAGTCTAGAGCGTTTGCGCACCCTCTCGATGGAGGAAATTGCAGAGCGCTACGAGACATTCAAACTCATGAGCCAGTTCGAGGTGCCTGTGTGATAACGATGCGCGAAAACGAGTATCGCAGATTGCTATGCCGCACGTTAATCATAACGGCTCTATGCATTGCTCCTGTGTTGGTCTGTTATTTTTGGATTGATCGCCCCGTGGCGTTCTTTGTCTATCGCCACCACATCAACACGATCCAGGTTTTCCGATGGCTCACTTATCTGCCGCCAGAAGTCCAGAATTGGTCGGCTCTGGTGTTGACGATCTTAATGGTTCGACGGGCGTGGGGACCATTTCTGCGCTGGCAGAAGGTGCTGCTCGTCGCGTGTCTCAGCTTAATCGTTGCCGATGATTTCCGCATCTCGCTAGGGGATGTTTGCGGTCGCTATTGGCCAGAGACTTGGACGCATGATAATCCATCGCTCATTGGCACCGGTACGTATGGCTTCCATCCGTTTCAGCGTGGCGATGACATCGGCAGCTTTCCGTCAGGTCACGCCTGTAGAATCCTGGGATTCGCCACGGTGTGGCTGATTGCGACGCCCCGCAGTCGAGTCGTAGTCACGGTACTTTGTACTCCGATGCTAGTGAGCCTTGTGGCGATGAACTATCACTTTGTCAGCGACGTGATCGCTGGCAGCATTTTGGGCGCGATCATCGCCACATACGCGGCGCATTTGGCTCGGCTCCAAATGCCCTTGGAGATCCCGGTTGGGTGAGAGGAGTAAGACTACGCCCCGGGCAACTTGCGTGAACAACCTGCGCAAAGCGATGATTTACGGAAGCGTCCTCGCCAGTTTTTACGTGGAAGCATTCAGCTTTCGTTTTCTTCGCTATTCGCCAGAAGTACGCTGGTTGCCGTCTCCGTTCTTTGGGCAGCCGTTGTGGATCTTGGCGCACGCGACGGATCCAAAGATTGGATCGTCCTGGAAAACTGCCGTCTCATTGTGAACCCGGCGAATGACGGCGACAGTTTTCACGTCAGCGTTGGCGAGAAGGAATACCTGTTTCGCCTTTATTTGATCGATGCGCCGGAAACAGACGCGCTAATCCCGGGACGCTTAGTCGAACAGGCGAAATATTTCAATATCACTGTGCCGCAGACTATCGAAGTAGGCGAAGCGGCAAAAGAGTTCACTCGCCAGAAATTGTCCGAGCCGTTCACTGTGTTCACGCGCATGTCTGACGCGATGGGTCGCAGCAAGCTCGAGCGGTTTTACGCATTTGTTCACACGAAGGAAGGCGATCTGGGCGAGCAATTGGTTCGTAATGGGCTCGCGCGAAACTATGGCTTCAAAGCAGTGCCGCCGGGATTAAAAAACTCGCGACTAGAGATAGAGAAACTTCAACAATTCGAGGATGAAGCACGGCAAGAGAAAATCGGAGGCTGGGGCGCTAATGCCGGGCGACTAAATACGCGCGCGCAAAAGCCCACGGTTTTTAGTGTTTTCGTTTCGGGAAACAAGGCTCGGCCGCGGCCCGCGCCTTTGGCGAGTCCATTTGGGCGTCTTTCTCCAACGCCGATCCCAGCTGCTCCCGCTACGAGTAGCAGCCCACGCGGCACTGAAACGTCGCATTCGAAAGAAAAGACTCCGCTTGGCAAGATTGACATCAACACAGCGACGGAAAAAGAGCTAACGACGGTGCCCGGCATCGGGCACGTAATGGCCGCTCGCATTATCGCAGCGCGACCATTTAGGAGTGCTGATGATCTGAAAAGAGTCAGCGGAATCGGCGACAAAAACTATGCCAAGATCCGGCCGTATTTTCAGTGATCGATTTCGATCATGAGCAAGAGCACCCGCCTTCCAAACTACGGCGCGGCAGGCGAGCGCGATCCAAATTGACTCCCCCAGAAGAAACTGTTGAGCCTGCAAGTGCCTTATGGAAAGAGCATAGCTAAGCAATACTTGCTGATTCGCTTGGCTGCCTTGGTCATTGTCGAGATGGTGACCTTCGGGCTAATGAGTGATTTGCCGCGCGTCACAGTCGATGCGGCTATCACGGCTGCGATCCCGGAGTTCTCAGAAGCAGCCGTTTTTACTTTGGTTTGGTGGTTCTATTTCAAGCGATCTGTTCGAGTGAGGAACACTTATGGCTGAACCAAAGAACTCCGAGTTGGCGCTCTGTCCCAAGCGTCGACTCTCGCGGGCGAACGATCTTCGTTGTTGATGCACACCACGAGGACGGAAAGCGGTTTCGTTGTGCGCGCGGATGAAAAGTTGACTGTATTTGTAGAACTTGAATCGGCGACCCGCGGCGCAATCGCGACGACAATTGGATAAGCGCACACGAGCTGTCAGCAACGATACTTTAGTACCATGAAAAGATTCTTTTCGATCATGCTTGCGGTCGCCGTCTCCATTGGCGCCGTTCGGGCGGGGCCCGTCAAAACCGCAGCCAACGTGGCGAAGAGCAGTGCGCAGACAGCCAAGAATGTCGGGCACAGCTTTGTCAAGGGCACAAAAAGAGCCGCGCACACCGTAGTTGATACGCTCACCCGATAGGGTCGAGGCAATTCTTTTACCACTCTTTGAAATCGGCCGTTCGTTCATGCGTTTCGATTATGTTGCCGGCCCGTCCAGCAACCACAACGCAAACAACCAGAAACAAATAAAAATAATAAATAAACAAAACAATAACAACGCTCCTGGCGCTAATCGCCGGGAACGGCGGACTAAGCTTAATTCTAGGGCAAGAGCTGGTCAGCGCGCCCGAACCGTTACTCCACTGGCGAAGACGCCGGCTGTTCAGATGCTGACGATCAGCAACGTTCCCGGCGATATTTTGGAGGCGATCGATGAGCTCGCCGCCAGGCAAGATCGCAGTCGTTCAAGTTTCGTCCGGCGCGAGTTGCAACGCATCGTTGCCGACTATCAGGCGAAGGCAGCGCTTGCTTCCAGATCAGCGCGAAACAGAAACGCCGCATGATCAGAATTTCACGACGGTTATCGGTAAAATGTATACGCTTATCGGCGTTCTGAACGCTTTGCCATCCAAGATCGGAGTAATTTAAGGCCGAGCTGCCGTTTTTGCATTTCCAGCGACAGCGCATTCCTCATGATTTTCTCCGGTGACATGCTGAGCATTGTCGCGGTCTCTCGCATTCTCTTGGCATCTTTGCCGGTGAAAGAGAGGTAAAGTCCGCCCCTGGGGGTTTTGCCCATTCGCTTGTCTGCGGTTTTTAATGTAATCACGCTGCCATCCAAGGCCGGTTTGCGAGCGACGTCAATACATTTCGCCGAACCAAATCTGTGACTAGTTGTGACTCAAATTCGCGGCAAATTGCTCGCGCGCTCTGAAAATTTGATCATTTCAGCGCCCTAGCAACCAGCCAAAAAAGTTGCGGTGAATCACGGGTTTTGCTCCCGTACGCAGCCAAAAAGGTTGATTAGATCAAAGCCGCGGCGGTCTTTGCGCGGACGAACTTCGTGAACGTGTTTGTCCATTTTAACCGAGAATCTGATACGCTCTAAGCGTTTCCAGGTTATCCTGGCGATCAAGCTTAGCCCTCCTGCCGATTGCATCCTGAATTCTAACTTCAGCAGCACCCAATTCGTAGCCAATCAATCCGTGGCAAGTTCCAAAAATCTGTTTCGATCCAGCGGATGAGGTATCAATCGTGATCACCGCTCGCTTTCGATTGCATCCTGTTCGTTATACGACAGACGGAGTTAAAGGCAACATAACGGCAATAGATTTTCTGAAAGGCGCGCGCCCGAAGAGATTCGAACTCCTAACCTTCTGATCCGTAGTCAGATGCTCTATCCAGTTGAGCTACGGGCGCCCGGAGCAGGCTAATTTGCGGAGGAAGGCGGAACCGTCAAATAAAGTGCAGAGAATAAAGAATTCACGACCGCTTTCGAGTTCAGAATCGATTAGCTCACGCAGGGCTATGGAGTTGACCTCGCGAACACCACCCAGGCTAGACTCGAAACCGACCCAACCGGATTTCCTCCGATACAGGTCACCAAATAATAAGCTCACCGCTGTTCACTCGCGAAACAGCACAACCGAGAAAATAATATGAACAAGCAAGGCTCTAACAATCCTGACGTCGACCACAGCGTAACGCGTCGAAAATTTATCGGCACAACCGCTCTCGGAAGCGCGGCGCTGCTAAGTGGAGGGCTGACTTCGCTTTTGCGACAGTCTGCTTCAGCGATAGGTGGTTTCGATTTCATTGAAGCCACGATTCCTCAGCTCCAGGCTGCAATGGCTTCTGGGCGGCTGACGAGCAAACAATTGACGCTTGATTACATTGGTCGCGTCCAGTCGCTCAATCCACTGTTGCACTCCGTGATCGAACTAAATCCAGATGCGGCGATGATCGCCGCCGATCTCGATAACGAACGCCGCCATGGTCATGTGCGCGGACCGCTTCACGGCATTCCGCTTCTCGTAAAAGACAACATTGCAACCGCCGATCAAATGCAGACAACGGCGGGCTCGCTGGCGTTGGTCAACAGCCGCGTGCCAGATGATGCCGTGATCATTCACCAGTTGCGCGCAGCCGGCGCCGTGATTCTTGGCAAAGCGAATCTCGGCGAATGGGCTAATTTCCGCGGCACTGACATAGCATATCCTCTCGCCGTCGGCTGGAGCGCGCGCGGCGGAAACACAATCAACGCGTATGACCTGAGCTATACATCGTGGGGATCCAGTTCTGGTTCGGCCAATGGTGTTGCCGCGAACCTGTGCTCGGTAGCAGTCGGCACCGAGACAGACGGGTCAATCACGGGGCCATCCGCCGTTGAGAACATCGTCGGCTTGAAACCGACTGTGGGACTCGTCTCGCAAGACGGGATTATTCCAATCGCTCATCAGCAAGACACAGCCGGGCCGATGGCGCGCAGCGTCACCGATGTTGCGATCCTTCTCGGCGCGTTGCAGTCGCCGTTCGGCGAAGTGATCGGGCATCACTTGCCCAGTGACTACACGCAGTTTCTCCAACGCGGTGCACTCAACGGCGCGCGGATCGGACGCGACGTTCGCTTTTTCGATTACAGCTACT
>QHNJ01000045.1 GCA_003218395.1 Verrucomicrobiota bacterium | reverse complement strand
GGCAAGACCTCGCCCACGGCCTTCGCCGCACCCGTGGACGTCGGAATGATATTCTCCGCCGCGGCACGGCTGCGCCGCCAATCCGAGTGTGGCACGTCAGCAAGGCGCTGGTCGTTGGTGTAGGCGTGCACGGTATTGATGACGCCTTCCACGATGCCGAACGAATCATGGAGCACTTTTGCCAGCGGTGCCAGACAATTGGTGGTGCAGCTCGCGTTTGAAATCATCCGGTGCTCCGGCTTGAGCCCGTCATCGTTGACGCCGAGCACGACGGTATAATCAATCTCGTCTTTCGCTGGAACGGTTAGCACCACGCGCTTGGCGCCGGCATCCAGATGTTTGCCGAGTTGTTCCCTGCTGGTGAATATTCCCGTCGATTCGATGACGACGTCGATGTCGAGTTCACGCCACGGCAGTTTGAGCGGTTCCTTTTCATGGAGCATGCGGGTTCGACCATGCGACGTGATCAGATCATCACCTTCGAGCCGCAAGGCGCCCTTAAAGCGACCCATTACGGTGTCATAATTCAGCAGATAACGCAGCGCGTTGTGATCGAAGACGTCGTTGATCGCAACCAGTTCGGCGTCTGTGCGCTTATCCAGAATACGAAACACGGAACGGCCGATTCGACCGAATCCGTTAATGGCAACCTTCATTTCTCACCTCCGATGCCGTCAAGGCGGCTATAGTGCTGGACGACTTCGAGTACGCGGCACGCATGCCCCAGGCTCTCGTACCAGGCCAGCACTTTGACCATTTTCTTTCCTGCCTTGAGGGTCGCGCGCGAATCAAAGAGCAAGGATTGCCTGCAATCGATGACATCAGAAGAAACAATCGGATCATCGGTCACGCCGATCAACGTCGGATGATCAGCGGCGGCGACGCGCATGGCCTCGTTCACTTGCTCCACCGTGACGTTGGCGTCCTGCATGATGCAGTTAAGATCTAGCAACGATCCCCGTTGCACCGGCACGTTAAGGGCGTAACCGCTCAACTTTGCCGCAAACTTCGGTAGAACAAACTCCACCCATCGCGCGGACTCGTTATTGTTGGGAATAATATTCTCCGCCGCGGACCGGCTGCGGCGAAAATCCTCGTGGGCATAATCCTGAAGCGACTGATCGCTGCTATAGGCATGGACCGTAGTCATCGACGCATAGTCGACTCCCAAGGCCTGATCCAGAGATCGCAATAAGAGCGCAAATGCATTGGTCGTCGCGGATCCGGCCGAGATCATTTTGTCAGCGGCGGCGGCGCTGCTTTCATTGATTCCCGGTATGACGATCCGGTCGATCGGCTCCGCAGGCAGCGACGCCAGAATGACCCGCCTGGCACCGGCGCGTAGATGGGCTTCCATGTTCCGGCGACGCCGATATCGGCCCGTGGCATCGACGACGCAGTGGACGTTCAGAACATCCCATGGAACCTCTTCCGGTCGTGCAAGCTGTAGCATTCTTGTCCGGAACTTCTCGTTGATCAGATAGTTGTCTTGGAGCTCGCAGGACGGCTCCTCTACGCCGTCACTTTTAAGCAGATACTGGATGATTTCCGGTTTGCCGATATCGGCCACTGCGACGATCTCGATATCATCTTTTTCCAGCGCAAGGTGATAGAGGTGCCGACCAATCTGGCCCAAGCCCATAATGCCGATTCGGATTTTCCCGTTACGCATCTGGCCACCTCCGTCTTCCGCAAAATTAAGTCCCAACGTTGGCGTTATTGTATACTCGAGCACCTGAAAAATCGATGAATCAAAAGCAAAAACGTTTTCTGGCAGAATCTCGATCCCAAAGCCGTGGAATTTCTCTCCACACTCCCGCGCACCGGTCTCGGCAAGATCGATCGGGAAAAGCTGGAAGTGAAGAATCGGAAGAAGTGACTTCCCAACTCTGCCCGTCCGTAAATCGTAAAAGTTCAATCCCTTTTATCTTTCCGTTTCGGATCAAAATGGGTAAGATTTTATGGCCTTCCGACGCTTCTAAACAACTCAGACCGCTTACTCATTTCGCGCACCGAGTATTAAATTTTAACCTGCTCTTATGATAGCTTTTCAGACAATGTCTGGGATTTGCCTTTGTCGAAGTTCGTTCGCCGGCCAAAGTAAACTCCGCTTCTTTACGCCTCTAATACGATTGTGTTATCGATCACGCACCGGCTGGAGGAGTTCATGAGGAACGTACGGAAGCTCGTCGCTATAACCGGCCTCGTCCCGGAGTTTAGTGAAACTCGTCCTGGCGTCCAGCGAATTTGGCCGCCCCTTCGCCGGCCCGCCCGGCATGCCGGCGGACCGCCTTAAAATTTTCCGCGAGGCGTACAACAAGGCCATGAAAGACCCGGCTCTGCTCATCGAAGCAAAGCATACGCCCCTGGAGATCAATCCAACCACCGGGCAAGAACTCGATGCGTTAGCCAAAGAGGCCGTATCGCAGCCCAACGACGTTGTTGAGCGGATGAAAAAATTAATGGGAAGATAATCATTCATTTGACTGCATCGACTTCGTGAAAAATGGCTCATGATACGAATTTTCCGTCGCCGTTTCGTCAACGGGACTTTTGCGTGTTTTGGACGGGCTGCTTTCTCTCCGGCATCGGCAGCCAATTCACCACCGTCGCCATGGCGTGGCAAATTTATGAGCTCACCAATTCTCCGCTTCAAATCGGTCTCCTCGGGATGGCGCGCGCTGTTCCGCAGATTGTTCTTTTGCTCGTCGCCGGACTTCTGGCGGATGCGATGAACCGCCGCAAGCTCATGATGTGCACGCAGATAGGCCTGTCCTGTGTGTCTGCGGGCCTCGCGCTGTTGACCCTCGCGGGAAAAGCGTCGCCGCAGATGCTCTATGTCGCCACGATGCTGCTCGCTCTTTTCACCGCGTTGGAACAACCGTCGCGCCAATCCAT
>QHNJ01000168.1 GCA_003218395.1 Verrucomicrobiota bacterium | reverse complement strand
GCACACCACGGGTGGAAAATCCTGAACGTTCCTCTGCATCGAAGAAACGCACACCAGTAGTTTTTTGTATTCGGTAAGAAAACCTCTCCTGTTTCAGGAGTTAAACATTTGCCGATCAGTGACGCGATATCAGCACTACCGAAATTTGGCTTGCTCTGAAGCCGGGTGCCAATCCGCTGGCAACTGCCAGCCCGTTAGCACTATTTAGTTGGCACCGGAGGTCGAAATACCTGCCGCCGCTTGGTGAGTTGCTGTGGCACCGGCGTGCACGGTTAGGAGCCACGACCGTGCGTATAGAATGTGTCCCTCAATCGGCAGACCGGAAACTCCAGGGGCAAATGTTGAAATCCGAATTTGCTGTCCGTCCACCTCGAACCTGGCCCGCTGTCCGAAGCGCGGGAGCTAGGAATTCGCCGGCTCAGCAATTTGGAGAACGGACGTCACTGTTTGGAGAGCTCTTCCGCCGACGCGCCATCTATGTCGAGCCAGAAGAAGCGATCTGTCGAAAGGCGGTGCGTGAGCTCGCCGATCTCGACCTGAAGACCATCAAACACGGTTGCCTTATCGGCCTCCAGGCTTGAGGCAGAGCGGCCGATCGGGTATTGCGTACTGACAATTAATGGGGGCTTGTCGAGCATCAAATTCGTTCTGTTCGAGCAGGTAAGAATGGGGTGGATCGTCAAGACACAAACGATGTATCTATTATGACACCGCAATCTCGCTCACAGGAGCTGCCAGATACTTCGCGACGGCCAGCTCTAGATTAAAATGCATCCGCTCTCGCCCCGAGGAGGAGGCGGCGCATAGAAGACAGGCTCTCAGGTTTGGTTTCAAGCCCAACGAGGAAGAGCAGCAATATCACACCGATCTCGCCGACAGTCTGCAGCTCTTCGACGTGACCGGTCAACAGCGGCCTCGGGGAATGGGGCCCGAGCGCCATTCCGACGACGAGCAGCGCCACGATCGAGCCCAGGTTCAGTTGCTTCGCCACGCTGCCTGCGACAACGGTCGCTGTGATCATCACCGCAGCAGCCAACAGTATTTGATCGATGTCCGTACTCTGTTCCTCTGCGCCAGCGCCAAAGAATCGATCGAAGGCAAGCACGACGCCGTGGCGGAAGGCGACTCTTCGAGGGCCGCCGATCACTTCGGCAGATAAGTTATTTGCTGGCCGCCAAGGGAAGCCTCCGCCATCGCACCTCTCGTGGGCCTGACAAACACCGCCACGCCGTCAACGAACTGGGCACTCCTGGCGGCACCTGTATCCGCATATACTGCGGAGGCGTTGGCACCGAAATCAATCTCGTTTCGTTTGAATTTGTCCATCGCCGCTTGATTCTCGAACACAATCAGCTGGCTATAGTCCTGAAGCCCGGCCTGAAACCCCGCCGATATTTGGGTCAAGTCCGCGTAACCGATGTGTTGGCCTTTCTCGTAGACGACACCCCGACCGCGGGCGCCGCCAAAGACCAAGCCGCCCTTGGTGATCTCAGGGAAGAAAGCGTAGCCGTAACCCTTCTTGGCAAAGGCTTCAAACTGTGGATCCACTGTGTTCCATTCCTGTCTGGAAGCCTGGGCCTTCTTGAAGAGCGCGTCTCCTTCCTCCTTGGTGACCGATCCTGTGCTGCAGCCGGCCACTAACCCCATGGCCAAGGCCATGACAACAATGGCGCGTTTCTTTGATGCCATAGAGCCTCCTTTTTGTTTCATTTTCCGCAGGAAAGTTTGTTCGTGCTTCGACAAAGCTCAGCCCGAACGTCAATAAAGTTCCATTTCGCCGACCATCCGGGCATCACGGTCATTGTCGTAGAGCGTTTCCATGACATCACGCTAGTCCGGTTTGCTCGCCAACTCCTCTGCCAGCCTTCATAAACCTCTGCCCAACACCGCTGGATCTTGCTTTAACCACGCGATGCGCCGGTAGCGACCCTGGTTCTGCCAGCAGGAGATGCATTTGGGTCATTCTAGCTGGTCGCTTTTGTCGGAAAGTTTAGCCTTTATCCTCGAGACCAGCTCGTTAAAGCCAGAACCGGTGAGGATGCGGTTAAACTGGGAGCGGTAATTGTTTATAAGGCTGATGTTTTCAATGACTAGGTCGTAGACTCTCCAATCCTCTCCCACGCGATGAAGTTTGTAGTTGATAGTAAATTCCTCTCCCTTAGAGGTCTGCATCTTACTACCCACCTCAGCATAGGGTCCGTCTATTCTCTCATTCGCATAGATGAATTTCTCGTTGTTGTAGGACTCGATCTTATCCACATAGGTTTGCTCCAACAGGTCGCTAAAGACCTTTATAAACTCCGTCTGCTCTTCAGGGGTTCGGCGCTGCCAGTGAGCAAAAGCCCCGTAACGCTTATAGCGAAGAGGAGCACAAGCGGAAGAAAATCTTCCGCAAACAATTGCACAGCCGCCGCTCCTTCGTCGCGCATGCGCCGGCGCATGGCGAGCATTACGCCAGGTATCACCAGCAAAGCAGCCCACACCAGACCGTGGAAAACCAAAAAACCGAACCATGATTCGCTGGAAAAGGAGATCGTTGGAAATCCGAAAACAACCGCGCGATACCGTTGCAGTTGATCGGGCAAAGATTCGAACGACGCCCAACCGAAGACCAAAGAGAAGGTAATCGCCGCTGCAATGATACAGCCCCACATGATGAGCGAATGCGCTAAACCGCGCAGCGGATCACGCTTCCAGATGAATCGATTCAGGGCAAAGTCGTTGGTCACCCGCTCGATCCACGAGCAAAAGTTCGCGGCGAAGTGGCTGCGCCGGAAGAAAACCTGCCAGCCGCGCCTCCAATAGAGCGCGGTGGGCGGACGTTGCAGCCACATCGCATAGCGGTAGGTGATGCCGAACACGGCAAAGAGCGAGGCGAAGGTGTAAGCCACCAGGGCCGCATCGAAGCGCGAGAGATTGCGCGATCCGACGATAATCAGCAGAGCTAGAATCGCCGTGAAGAAAAGCCCCCAGCCGACAGCTTTTACAACTTCGCGTTTCATTCAGTTATCGAGCCGGGACATGCAAAAACAATTCATCGTCACCGCTAAGTTCATGAGAAAACTAAATACTTTATTACTCGGCTTTGGTCACTTTACAAGAGGCTCATATTAGTACTTCTCGGGCACGAAGTTTCGCCCCTTCAGCGTGGCCTGGTCGTCGTAAGCGCCCTTGTTTTTGCGCTTGAGCAGTTTCACTTTGTCCCGCTTTACCTTCTTGTAGGGAATGAGCTTCAGGAGATGCGAGATGCAGTTAAGGCGCGCCCGCTTCTTGTCGTCTGAACGGAGGATGTACCAGGGCGCAGCCTTCGTATCGGTGGCCTTCAGCATCATGTCGCGCGCGTGAGAATAGTCGTACCAGCGGCTGCGCGATGGCAGGTCCGTAGGGCTCAACTTCCACTGGCGCAGCGGATCGGTGATACGCGCTTCAAAACGGCGCTTTTGTTCCGCGTTGCTTACTTCCAACCAATACTTGATGAGCTGGACGCCCTGGTCGACAACGACTTTTTCGATCTGCGGGCAAAGTTCGAGGAAGTCGCGGTGCTCTGCTTTACTGCAGAACCCCATGACATACTCCACGCCGGCGCGGTTGTACCAACTGCGGTCAAAAATGATGATCTCCCCCGCCGCTGGAAAATGCTCCATATAACGCTGGATGTATAGCTGCGACTTCTCGCGGTCTGTCGGA
>QHNJ01000167.1 GCA_003218395.1 Verrucomicrobiota bacterium | reverse complement strand
GCTGATCAGTCGAGAGGAGTTAGCGAAAAGAGTGAGCCAGCAAGGATGGACGTTGAAGGCGGCGGCCGCCGCCTTCAACGTCAGTGCGAAAACCGCGGCCAAGTGGGTGGGGCGCTACCGCGAACTGGGGCGCGAGGGCCTGGGGGACCGCTCGTCGCGACCGCAGCGCTCGCCGTGCCGCACCGGCGCCGATCGGGTGGCGCAGGTCGAGGCGTTGCGGCGGGAGCGCTGGACCGGCCTGCGCATCGCGCTGACCACCGGGCTGAGCCGCGCTACCATCAGCCGCATCCTGCGACGGCTGCACTTGAGCCGCATGCGCGACCTGGAACCAGCGCCGCCCGTGATCCGCTACGAGCACGCCGCCCCCGGCGATCTGCTCCATCTCGACATCAAGAAAATCGGGCGCTTCGCCGCGGTCGGCTGCCGCATTACCGGCCATCGCCAAGGACGCATTCACGGACAAGGCTGGGAATATCTGCATGTGGCGATTGATGATCACTCCCGCATCGCTTTCTCCGACCTCCTGCCCAACCAGAAAGCCGCATCGGCAGCGGCTTTCTTGCGGGCAGCGGTGGCCTACTACGCGCGCTTCGGCATCTGCATCCGCCGGGTACTGACCGACAACGGACCGTGCTACCGCTCGGGCCGCTTTCGCCGCGCCTGTCGCGAGCTCGGCGTCACCCAGCGCTTCACCCGCCCCTACACCCCGCGCACCAACGGCAAGGCGGAACGCTTTATCCAGACCGCGCTGCGGGAGTGGGCTTATGGACGCGCCTATGACAACTCGGGGCTTCGCGCCGCCGAGCTTTCCACCTGGCTGCACCAGTACAACTGGCACCGGCCGCATGCTAGTCTCGATCACGCTCCGCCCATCAGCCGGGCTGGTCTGGATCGGAACAACCTCTTGAGCCACCACACATAGATCCCTAACTTCCTCCCAGGCATCATCCCCAGTTCGCGAAGGATCTGGGGCGCGTAGCGGACATGCCTTGACCTGCAACGGAAAGGCAATGCATAAAACCAAAACGCGCGCCTGCAGCGCGCGTCCGTAGACTGAAAGCTGAGGGCTGACAGCTAAATCGGCATAATCCCGACTTCCTTCTCCACTTCGGCCGTATCCACCATCACGATCGCGTCCCAGGGGCAACCATCCAGGAACGAGCCGTCCGGGCCTTTGCTGGTGCACTTCTTGCAACCAATACACAGGATTGGATCTACCTGGATGCGGCCAAACGGCGGGTTGTCCTCATCCGGCACCCAGAACATGCAGTCCTCGACCGGGCAGTACTCCACGCATGCGGGTGAACCTGCGCATCCCGTGCAGCACTCAGTGATTACAGCTAACTCCTTCGGCTTCTTCTTGCGAGGAGTAGTAAGGCCCTTGGACTTGGGTTCGAACTTTTCCTCGTCGGGTACCATCCCGGCGGGTTTATTGACGACTGGCGGTGCTACCATAGTACGGATTATACCCGAGTCACAGAACGATGTGATCTGCCTGTTTTCGAAGCACTTAACTGCAAAGTTCATAGAGGATTCGCAAAGATCGCAAAGCAATGTCTCTTGGCGTTCCCCGCGAGACCTCTGCGCTCCCTGCGCTTAAATGCTTTCTCCGTTCAAGTAAAGGCCGGGATTTCTGATATATTGGGCATCCAGCCCCTAACCCATAGTTCTTTAATCTTGCACCTGGACATTTTCCCGGCCCATCATTGAAGCCAAGGTTTGGAAAAAAGGGGCTCAAGGAGAAGCCCTCATATGGCAGGCAAGAGCGTTAACAAAGTCATTCTGTTAGGAAATCTGGGCAAGGATCCCGAAGTCAAATACACGCCCAGCGGAACCGCTGTAGCCACATTCAGCATTGCAACCAACTATCGTACGAAGGACAAGACCTCAGGTGAGTGGCAGGACCATACTGAATGGCACAAGGTAGTGTGCTGGGAACGTATGGCTGAGATTGCGGGCGAATACCTGAAAAAAGGGCGCTCGGTGTACGTCGAAGGGCGGCTACAGACCCGTTCCTGGGACGATAAAGAAACCGGTCAGAAGAAGTACATGACTGAGATTATCGCTCAGGACCTCGTATTGCTCGGCGGGCGCGAAGCCACAGGCGAGGAATCCGGCGGTCGCACTCGCGGCGCTGCGGCTGGCGGATTTGACCAGCGCGTACCGCAACCGGAGACGGCGCCGGCATCGACACCGATCACGGACGAAGATATTCCGTTCTAAAATTGTCTCTCTTGACGGATCGCCATTTACTCCTGTTGAAATTGAGTTGGAGGGGTGGCGATCCCAAGTTTCTGGGAAGTAAAATGAAGTATTGTCCAGGAATGAACGAATGTCAGAGCTAGCCAGCAAAACCTGTGTCCCGTGCCGCGGCGGAGTGCCTCCGCTAAAGGGCAAGGAACTTGCCGATATTCACCGTCAAGTGCCCGAATGGGCCCACTGGAAGGTCGTGAACGAACACCATGTCACCCGCACCTTCACCTTCCCCAATTTTCAGAAGGCACTGGATTTTGTGAAGAGTGTAGGAGAAGTGGCAGAAGAACAGGGCCATCATCCGGATATTCTGCTGACCTGGGGCAAGGCCGAAATCACGCTGTGGACGCACAAGGTCGACGGCCTGACCGAGAGTGACTTCATCATGGCGGCGAAAATTGATCGGCTCTACCAGGCATAAGAAATATCCCGTGCAGAGACGTTGCTTGCAACGTTTCCGCAAGATGCGGCAAGTGCGTCTCTACAGCGATTCTTTAAACTCCAAGGACAGCCTCGATTGGCACGTGCGATCGCGACTTAGTCTGCTGTTCCTGCAGCCGCAGTCGCGGGGGTTTCCTTCCACGACCTCATCGCGCATGCCCAGCTTGCCGCGGGCAACAGCATCAGCAGTCCCGCGACACTCGCCACGGTACGAGCCGCAACACCCCAGTCCAGGAAGAGTCCTGCCAAATAGGCCCCAATTGCGATCGTGAGCATGGAAAATCCGAGGTCGGCGGCGAAGACTCGCCCGCGAAAACGATCATCGGTGTTGAGCTGCAGCAGCGTCGTGGAAAAGACCCACACAGTCGAACCTCCACAGTGAGCCAGCACCACACAAGTGCATGCCAGCCATAGAGTGCCCGCGCCACCGAGGGCCGCATAGCCCAACGCTTCCGCCAAGAATCCCAGCAGGATCCCTAACCGGAGCCGTTTCTCATGATGACCCGCCCAGGATGCCGAAATGAGAGGGCCGATGAGCGCTCCTAACCCGCGAGCCCCAAGCAACAAGCTCATTCCGAGCATCGCGCCACGTTGCGGCTCCAAACCATGCCACCGTACCGGGAAATCGCGGTGTCCCATCACCGTAAACACCACCCAGCTAGGCCCAATCACAAACATCCCGGCTTTCACGAATACGGTCGCCAGTAAACGGAAATCCCTGCGCACGTACCGGATGCCCTCCACGATCGGCCAATAATCCACTAGGTCATGCGCACGTAGCGGCGCCGCCAATTCCGCGTGCGGTTCCTGGAAGCGCATTCCGCGAATCAACAGAGCCGAGGCAAGAAAAGAAAGCGCATTCAGCACGAAAACTGCATCGCGCCCCAGCAGTGCGGCCACCAAGCCACCCAGAGTCGCTCCCAGCACCA
>QHNJ01000132.1 GCA_003218395.1 Verrucomicrobiota bacterium | reverse complement strand
TTTATGAAACCAACACCTCAAATCAGTCACAACCAGCGCGCTCAACGGAGTTTTCCGTTAACGGATTACTCGTTCCAGACGCCCGCCAACGCCAAGTCGAGTTCTTCTGCGGTTCTTCCGGCAAGGAAGGCGCCCGCCTTCCACAAATTAAGCAGCGAATTCTTCGCCACTGAAATGAGTCGGGATTACGTGACTCAATTCTTGCTGTTCACTCTTATCGGGGGAATCTCAGCATGGCCGATCATTTCGATGCTCCTTGCCGTGACTCGCCTGGTCCGGAATTACTGAGAGCGGAAGAAGATCGTTTCGGCGAGGCGCCGAAACAAATTCTTCGACTGCGCGAGGCTCGTGAGAAACGCCGGTTGACGTTCCGGCCAAAGTTGGCGAAAAAAAATTACAACTTCGCGTAAACGCCGACCAGAGGACGGCGCGACGGCGTCTGCGACCGGAAGTCGCTGACGAAACCGTCCCTGGTACGTAGCTCGACATGACCGACGCTACGAGTGGTGCCATATACGAGCACCGAACCGATCGGCGCGGCGAACGGATCTGTCACCGATAGTCTTTTGAATCCGTAATTACTGACCAGATCTTGTGCAGCGTCTCTGGCGAGCTCGCTCTTAGGGCGCGAATCGATAACGCCGGAAGCGAGCAATGCCTCTTTTACATAATGCCAGCACATCGAGCGCGAATGCGCATGCGCCCGTTCCTGCGCGATCGTCGCCGCTTGCATCAGCTTGGGATCGATATGCCGATCGACCTTGGCAAACGGGTACACGATCCGGTTCGGATAATACTGCGTGATGACGGGAACTGATTCCTTTTTGCCCTGCGGGGTTTTGTAGCTGTAATGCGTAACAGGCCGTGTCGCTTCGCTTGTGCTTGGTTTCTCGATTGGTCGCACCGGCTCTATCACAAACGTTCGCGCCGAATCCTTGGTGATCGCTTGCACCGGCTTTTTCGCGATCACTTGTGCCGGCTTTTTCGCGATCTCCTTGCCCGGTTTCTTCGCGATTGCTTGTGCCGATTTCTTTGTGATCACCGGCACCGTTTCCTTCGTGACCACTTGCACAATATCCTTTTTGGTCTCCTGCCTGGGACTCGCAAGATGCAATTCTGAAGGGGCCAGCGCTTGCGCGTGCGCGGCTACGCGGGAAATGACGAGAAGCGAGGTAGTTGCCAATGCTAGGCAGACCGGTCGCCACATGGAGGCGAGGTATGCCGGAAATTGCGACGTTGGGCAAGTTTTTTTTTCTTCCTTTTAAAGGATTTGGCGGAAGAAAGATCTGCCGAAAAGTAATAAGGCGATACACGAACGAGAGGAATAAAGCGCCCGGGAAGCGTCGCTCATGCTCATAATCAGTGAAAGGCAATTGCGAGTTTGCAATCCCATCGCTGAGAAATTCATTGCTTGCTGGAAAGCGTCCGCCTCCATTTGGGCGTGATGTCATCAACCTCCACATTCATCGGTCTGGCGGTCGGCATCTTGTATTTGCTTTCCTTCTTGTTCCGGCAAAGATCCTCTGGGCTACGCTCGTGCAAAAGACTCCCGCCAGTCCGTCCCGCCGATGCGGATTCGCCGTGTTGATTCGCAACTCTGGAGCGAATGGCTCAACTCGGGTACGAATTGGGCAACGCAAAGTCCGCCTTGGCGCTGCTCCGGCGTGACAGCGCCGAAAGCTTTCGGGGCTGGAGGCGAGGGGAGTTGAACCCCTGTCCTCGTCGCTATCCGCGCAGTCATCTACATGTTTATCCGGCGAAAAGTTTTAAGGAGCCGAACCTTGCACCGGCGCACTGCCGGCTCCCGAGCGTCCGCGCAATCGATTCACAAACCGGCGCGGTCGCTCCGCCGATTTGCCAGCCTGCTGTCCACGTTTCCGACGCTAGCAGGCGTCGCTCCGGAAACGTCGCGGTCAATTAAGCCGCGAGAGCTAGACCTTCGTGATCTGCGTTTATTTTGTTTGGTCCGGTTTTTTACGAGGCCAACGAACCATCCTCGACATGCCGCCTGCGCTTCCAACGATGAGTCGAAGCCAGTACGCCCCCGATTGTGCTTGAATAAATACCGCAAATTGAGGTCTTATGCAAACAAGCCCGAACTTTTGCGTTTCCTTTTTGCAGTGCTGCGAGTTCAATGAAGAAGAGTCCGAATGGCAATTGAAATAACATCTCGATCTTTGGCCGGAGCTCAGCGGGAGACGACCGCCTCTTACAAGGAGATCCAGCGGCCGTTCCTTCCAGCACCGATGAAACCGGCCTCTCAATCTCGGTTTTTCGGGCGGGCTCCACGATTGGTGCGCCGTAATTTCAGTAGTCGGGCAAATCAGCTTTCGGGCGGCAAGGCAATCATCCTCTCGGTTCCAAAAAGCGGACGAACGTGGATTCGGACATTTCTTTGCGCGTACTTTTGCAAGCGTTATGGCCGCGAGTTCACCCTTGAGCCGGAACGTTACTGCGAACCCGGCATTCCTCGCCTCATTTTTTCTCACGATTTATTCGAGCACCGGACGAAAGGCGATCTTTGGGACAGAATCCGCGGCAAATACCTTGTCCCAAAGAAGGAGCTTCGCCGGGCAAAGATCATTCTGCTCGTGCGAGACCCGCGTGATTGTTTCGTTTCTCTCTATGTCCAGATGACCAGGCGCGATCCAAGCGCCCCGGCAAAGTTCAAGCAGGAAACTGTCAGCGACCTCTTACGCGACAAAGGATTCGGAATTCGCGCCATCGTTAAAACTATGAACGATTGGCTGAATGAATTCTCGGGCCGCGAAAATTTCATGATGATTCGATATGAATCGCTGCGTGCATCGCCGGCCGAGAATTTTCGCGACGTGCTTGCTACACTCGGCGAAACGGCCCCGGACATGTCGATCTTTCAGGCCGCGCTCGATTTCTCGCAGTTCGAAAATATGAAAAAATTGGAGGCAGCTGGCGCTTTTGATTCGAAAATTCTGCGTCCCGGCGATGTACGCGATCCAGAATCGTTCAAAGTGCGTCGCGGCAAGGTAGGCGGTTACCGCGAGTATCTGTCAGTGCAGGATCAAGAATATGCGGCCGAGACGATGGCCATACTTGATCCCCGGTTTGGCTACCGCATGGACTCTGCCGGCGGGAGCATAGCATCCGGCTAGCGCGCGTCTCCGCGCGTTGGTTTTCCGCGTCTGGCAGTCTTTGTCTGGGCTACCTACCGCTAAGAATTTGTCGCAGTTACGGGGAGTTCGTGATCGCGAGGTCGCGACAACCGATGTGCAAAGCTCGTGCTCCACCTGGAA
>QHNJ01000131.1 GCA_003218395.1 Verrucomicrobiota bacterium | reverse complement strand
GCCTGCGAGAAATCCTCGTCGAGATTATACAACTCGCACTTGTCCTTGTCCGGGT
This sequence comes from Verrucomicrobiota bacterium, assembly GCA_003218395.1. Classification (GTDB taxonomy): domain Bacteria; phylum Verrucomicrobiota; class Verrucomicrobiia; order Chthoniobacterales; family UBA10450; genus Udaeobacter. The sequence goes on along the minus strand of QHNJ01000131.1, from coordinate 4,962 downwards.
CCCATTCGCCTGGTGCGAATCGCGCGAGTGTTTCCGGATCAAGTTTCCAGGGAATTCGGTCCAGTCGCCAGCACGCAATCCAGCCGTCCTTATACATCGCGCGGTTTCCCAAAATCTCGAAATACTGTTGCGTGTGTCGAGATGGCGCTTTGGCATCATCGAACGTAGAAAGAAAACTTACGCCATGCATCGGCATCTGTGCGACGCCGTTAACTTCCTTCGGCTCCGGCAGGCCGGTGGCTTCCAGAATGGTTGGCGCGATGTCGGTACAGTGAGTGAATTGGCTGCGCAAACCGCCTTTCTCCTTAATGCGTTTGGGCCAGGCGATAACCATTGGGTTACGAATGCCGCCGAGATGTGAGGCCACCTGCTTCCCCCATTTAAAAGGCGTGTTGCCTGCCCACGCCCACGCCGCTGCGTAGTGTGGATCCATGTCCGGGCCGCCCCATTTGTCGAGGCCGCCGTAAGCTTTGATCGCTTTTAATTGTTGTTCACCGGTGAGCGGGATGCCGTTCAACGTTGTGATTTCGTTGAATGTGCCGGACTCGGTGCCTTCCATGCTCGCGCCGTTGTCGCCCCAGATGTAAATGATGAGCGTATTATCGGAAAGCCCCATATCCTCGATCGCCTTCACTACGCGCGCGACTGCATGATCGGTGTTTTCCTGGTAACCGGCATAGACCTCCATCTGGCGCGTGTACACCTTCTTTAATTCTGGTGGTACGCTGTCCCACGCGGGAAACGCAGGATCACGAGGGGTGAGTTTGGCACTGGTCGGAATCACGCCGAGCTGTTTCTGTCGTGCGAACGTTTCCTCGCGTAACTTGTCCCAGCCTTGGTCAAACTTGCCTTTGTACTTCTCGCTCCATTCCTTTGGCACCTGATGCGGCGCATGGCTTGCGCCCGTCGAGAAATACAGAAAGAACGGTTTGTCCGGTGCCTGCGCTTTCTGATCTCGAATCCAGGCAATCGAGTGCTCTGCCATCGCGTCATTGAAATAAAAGTTCTTTTCTTTCGGCACGCCGATGATCTTGTTGTTCTCAGCCAAAAGCGGATCGAACTGACTGTTTTCTCCGCCGAGAAATCCCCAGAAATAATCAAAGCCCAGCGCGTTCGGCCAGCGGTCAAAAGGGCCTGCTGGCCCCTGCTGTGCGTCGGGCGTGAGATGCCACTTGCCAATCGCGGCGGTGTTGTAACCGTTGGCCTGAAGAATCTGCGCGATGGAAGCCGCGCTTGTCGGCCACTGCGTGCTGTAACCAGGCCAACCGCCGATCAATTCCGAAATCGAACCGAATCCCACCGCATGATGATTCCGCCCCGATAGCAATGCCGCGCGCGTCGGCGAACAAAGCGCCGTGACGTGAAACCGATTGTAACGAAGTCCCTCTGCCGCCACTTTATCGAGCGTAGGTGTCGCTATCGGCCCGCCGAACGTGGATGGATTGCCGAACCCGGCATCATCAATCAGGACGAGCAGAATGTTCGGCGCATCTGGCGGAGCCTTCACTGGTTCGGTAAAGGACGGTTTCGAGCCTTCAAGTGTCCGCTTCGTTACGCCGTGGAACGGCTCGGGTGGACGCGGCAGCACGCTTCGATCCCATTCTGCATTTGCAGCGGAGGTTCGTGTTATTTGTGGCGCGACCGCAAATGCGATCGCGATGAGGCATGTCATTGACTTGGCCATAGTGGTTCTCCAAGAAAGAAAACTGCGAGCATATAAGAGGCCGCTCGTAACCTCACGCGAAAAAAACCTGCTAAATCAGAAGTGATGTTTTCCGGGCAACAACCGCGGCGTCATGGCCTAAGCGAAGGCAATGGTTTGTGCAGTTTGATCTGTGCTGAGCTAAGAATTTTGCCAGACCAACTGGGAGATGCCTTTAAGACTTTAGGGCAACAGCTCTATATAAACAGGCAGGCGTTACACCGTTAAAGCGTTAAAACGCAACGAATTTCCGAAAGATTTTCGACCGCTTGCTTATACAGGTGCGAGCGGATTTGATGATCGTGCGAAAATCGCAATTTTAGATCCCTGCGACCGTTTACGTGCACGCAGGAACTCCGGCAACGTGGCACCCAGCAAGAATGCGACGACCGCGAAAGCGATCATGATTTCGACGAACGTCAGGCCCTTTTGAATGTACTTACGGCACGGCATTTTAAATAAGGCGGGCAGCTTACGTTGCTTAAAAATTCACGCCACCCTGGACGAAGGGGCCGTTCAAAGCGGTCTTATTCGTGAAGCCCCCAGAGACGAAGTCATATTTCAGATAGCGCCAGCCGACCTGTGTCCAGAGCCAGCGCGTTACTTGGAATTCGAGGCCGCCTTGCACCTGGTAGCTCCAATCCTCGCTTGATACCGGGGTTTTTACGAGTGTTAGCCCCTGGCGGCTCACTTCAAACGCCGAGCCAGAGTTAGCGTCAAATCCACCGACATCACCTTCCGCGTAAAGCAATGTCGCTTTCCAAACCTTCACTCTTCCGCGGGCACCGACCACGGGATCGACCCAATCGATCGAACCGGAGTCCTCCAAACTCTTGGGGAGCCCAAGCAGTTCCCGGAGGATGGGCAGGCGCGCATCGCCGTTATCAAAGATCTCTATTTTGCCGCTCATATAGGAGTAGCGGGCGCCAGCAAAAAGGGAGAGTGACGCCTTATCGCAATTGATCAATCGATAACCGAGGAAAGCCTCAGCAAGGCCGGACTTGAGGTGCACATTGGCATTAGTAAAAAGTAAACCGGGCAGCGTAGCCGAAGCACCTACTTCCATGTACTGACCGTCTCCGAAGAGTTCCCAACGGTGATAGCGAATGTCGGCCGAGAGCACGATGGGCACATGAGTCAGATGTCGGAGCAACTGGTCGAAACTGACGTCTACTGAGCTGACGACTCCCTTCACTCCGGTATCGCCCGACAGACCGGCCATCCATCCGGGAATACCGATCCGGATCTCGAGCGGGGCGGGCGTTTCGCACCAAGGTTGTACTGCCGGTGGAGGCGGCGCTTCCTTCGAAGTGTCGTACGCCTCGGGTCCGGCGAGAAGAAGCGGTCCGGAGAGAAAGATCGTCGCGATTAAGAATCGATTAACGATCCGATTTATAAAAGTCGATTGATTCATAGTGGTACGGTTTGCCCGAGCCGGTTTGAGTCGGCGCTCGTAATACCAATTCATCGCCCCATAGAACAAACTTTTTTGGCATTCTCTTGCGCGCTTCCCCTGGATCCTTGCAACGGCTTTGGATTTTCATCTTTTTCGTCGGTTTGAAAAAGAGAGAATGAACAAACGCGGCCAATCCGACTATTGGACTTTAGTCGTACGAATGCGATTGCGCGCGAAACCGAGGAATTGCGGACCCTTTCCAGATCCAAAAGAAACCGGCCTCCCGGTGAAGAAGAGGCCGGTCAACTTAACCAAATTTACGAGTAATGTTAGAAATGGAACCTTAAACCCGCGCCCAATAAGTGTTGCCCCAGATCGCGATCCTCATTGGTCTCGATTTGAGTGCTCGTATAGTTGAGGTAGTGGTATTCGATAAAAGTACTGAAGCGCGCGGTGTCGAGCTGGGCACCCGCTGATTCCGCATAGTAAATGCCCACCCCCGCCCCTGCATATGGCTGGAATCTTCCAAACGCGAATCTCCCGATGAAATTCGCCATAAACGCACCAGTGTTAATCCACGTAGTCAGGCTGGCGTTTGCCACTTCAACACCAGCAGGGTCGTTGAGTCTGAAGTCAGCGCCACCTCTAAAGCCGTTGTAAAAGAAGTCCCCTTCAACGGTCGGACGAAATACGCCGGTGCCAAAAACGTAGCCGAGTTTGATGCCTCCAAAAAAACCGACGTCATTTTTAGGAGAGACAGTGAGAGTGTCTCCGAATAAAGGGTCATCCGGATCACTAGCTGAAAAAGTTCTGTCCCCGCCGCGGTTTTGATAGAGATTCGCCCCCATGTCAATCGCTCCGTAAAAACCAACTCCCCAAAGCAGCGGTGGCGGCGGTGGGGCGACCTGTTTGTAGGCGACGGCTTCCCCGGCCTGCACCGAAGCGGTGACGAATCCGAACAGGAGTGATGTTAAAATAGAGAATTTTTTCATTTTCATTGTTAAGGCAGTTTGTTGGTTTTGTTGTCGCGCCCTCAATACTGGAGAAGCGCCAATGGTGTCAAGTAATTATTTTGTTGTCAAATTTTGTCCTGCTGGTGGGCATTGTGCACCGACGCGGTGACGAAAGTCTATAGGACTTTAGTCGTACGTCGAAACGGCGCTTTCATGATCGGACAACGGCGCCTTCGCCGTCGAGTCCTCGACCGTCGTATCTAGGTTAAAAAAACCATGAGGCGCGTATTCACGTGAATCGTTACTCAGCCAGACATTATTATTTATGGCGAAAGGCTCCGGACTCAGGACCTCGGAAGTTTCCGTTCCCGCGCTCGCCACAGCCAGGTATCGCCGAATAGCTTTTCTGGGCCGATAATCCCACCCCGATGTAATTTGCGGCGCGTATTTCCTAATGCGCGTGCTGCGCGTCTCCTCGACTTCGCGCCAGCCAAGCACAGCACTCCCAGCTCCGCCAAGGGAAAGCAAGACGCCGGCAATGCCGAGTAACGCGATCGCCAACAACCAGAAATTATTGTCCAGAAAGTAGCTTGCGCATAAGCCGGCGAAAAAGCCGATGATCGTTGACGAGATGACGTATCGCACACCTCGTTTCCTGTTTAGAAACGCGCCGGAACTATTTTTTGGGAAGAAGATTTTCAATTCGCGGGAGCGAGCGCCAGCCGAACGGCCGTGAGGAGTTCTTCGTCGTCAAAAGGTTTGATTATGAAGGCCGAAGCTCCTGCGTTCAGCGCGGTGGAGCGAACCAGGGGATCGTCCTTTCCAGTAAAGATGATGACCCGGGTCGAAGGCGAGATCTCGCGAAGCTGGGATTGAACCTCCAGGCCGCTCATCTGCGGCATGCAAACATC
>QHNJ01000119.1 GCA_003218395.1 Verrucomicrobiota bacterium | reverse complement strand
GTGAACCGAAAATAGAGGAGGAAACATGAACACAGAAGAAGTCGCAACGAAGTTGGTGGACCTTTGCCGCAAGGGTGAATGGATGAAGGCCGTGGACGATCTCTATGCGAAGGATATCGTCAGCGTGGAGGCGCGCGAGATGGAAAACATGCCGGCAGAAATGCACGGCATTGATCAGGTGCGCGGCAAAACCGAGTGGTGGGAGAAAAACATGGAAGTGCACAACGTGAAAGTGGGCGGACCGTTCGTGGCCCGCGATACTTTTGTTGTGCAGTTCGATATCGACGTCACCGAGAAGGCGTCCAAGAAGCGAATGCAGATGTCTGAAGTGGGGATTTACACGGTTAAGGATGGCAAGGTCGCCCGTGAGGAATTTCTGCCGCTTGCCCAAAAGAAAGAGTAGGGTAGCGCGAGCGTCCCCGCTTGCGAAATTCCCACAGGGCGCAAGCGGGACGCTTACGCTACGCTAGGGCGCCGTCATCGCTTGATTGCATCGCTGAGACGGACTCGATATGCTCGCCCGCATGTCTGAAAGGACAGAAGGGAACCCTAATGCAAAAAATGGCCAGGGTTTCCTAAGCGCCGTACGTGCTGAATTTGTGCTGCTCATTAGCCTCGGAACAGCAGCGATTCTTATTGCAATGGGAAATCGACCGCTCGAAGAGACCACGCATCCGATGTTGCTGGTGCTTATCTTTTTTTGGTTGTTTGCAGTCATTCTTTTGTCCGCAATTTCTGTTGTGCGGCATGCCGACTGTCTTGCCATTAAATTCGGCGAACCTTATGGAACTTTGATCCTGACTCTCTCGGCGATCAGTGTCGAGGTGATGATGATTTCCACGGCGATGCTGCATGGCGCGAATAACCCGACTCTCGGGCGAGACGCGATGTTTGCTGTAGTTATGATCGCGCTCGGTGGTTTGGTGGGGTTGTCACTATTGCTGGGCGGATTGCGCTATCGCGAGCAGCATTACAATCTCCAAGGCGTTAACGCATATCTCAACGTCATCATGGCGTTGGCAGTGCTCGGTTTGGTCCTGCCAAGCTTCACCACCTCTACGAGCGGACCAACGTTTTCCACCGAACAGGAGATTTTCCTCGTGGTGGTGTCGGTGTCGCTTTACGGAATTTTCCTCCTTATCCAGACAATGCGCCACAGCCAGTATTTCATGGAATCAAAAGATGTGGCAGTGGCGACAAAATTCGGTCATCACCAACTCGAGGTCCGCTCTACGGGCGTTCACGCAGTGTTGCTGCTGCTTTATTTGCTTGCCGTCGTTCTCTTGGCGGAAAAGTTCGCGATCCCGTTGGACAACAGCATCGAGCAATTTGGCATGCCACAGGCGTTTGGCGGAGCAATCATCGCCGCATTGGTGCTTGCACCGGAGGGACTAGGCGCCATCCATGCCACACTGAACAATCAGCTGCAACGTTCAGTAAACATTCTGCTCGGATCGGTCCTAGCAACCATCGGACTAACCGTTCCGGCCGTGCTGACTATCGGATTGATCACTAAACGACCAGTTACGCTAGGCGTGCAAGGCGGCAATCTTCCGCTGCTTCTGCTGACATTGGCTGTAACTGTCGTTACCTTTACCAGTGGCAAAACAAATGTTCTACAGGGCTGCATCCATTTGCTGCTCCTCGCCGTATTTTTACTCCTGATATTTTCCCCTTGAGTCGCTCATTGTGTCCCCTTCGAGGAGCTTTTCAGTGCTTGAATAATAGCCAGGAAAGGCGTGACATCGGTGAGGTTTCGTGATTACCTCAAAATCCACGCCGTCATTCCTATTAGCGGTCGCCGTAATGGCTCCTCATCCAATATGAAAAAGGCTAAAAATCTCAAGAAAAGGATCCGGCGCCTCGAAGCTCGGATGCAAAAAGGTGCGAAGAAGCTCGCCAGGCTGAAACGAAAGCTTGAGGCAGCACAAACCGTGTCCGCGGCTAAGAGTACAAATAAAGCGGCTGCTCCCGCTGTAAAGTCAGCCGCCGCGAAAGAACCGAGGGTCGCCAAGAAAGTGAAGAGGAAACTCAACCTCACGCCGGAACGTCGTGCGCAACTGGCCGCAGCAATGAGAGCGAGATGGGCTGCTAAAAGAGCTGCCGCTGCCACGAATACGCAAAAGATTTCTTCGGGGCCGGACCCTTCGTCAGGAGACGCTTCTCAGCCACTGTAAAGCGGTCATGGCGGTCTGCGTGTGGCACGTTCCATCGCTTGGAACGTGGCAAACGTCGCCATTCCTTTTAATTCTCGTGGCCTGCTTGAACGGTGCATGAAATAATGCATTCGTGACGACTGAACGCGATTACGTCCTAGGCACACATGATCGGGAGCTTGCGAGACTCGGATTGCAACATCGCGTCTGGCGCCCGGTGGTTTTAGATTGCTGGAAAAAAAGGGGAATCACCGTAGGGAAACGCGTGCTGGATGTCGGCGCGGGCCCCGGTTATGCGGCTGTTGATCTTGCGGAGATTATCGGGCCGACCGGCGAAGTGGTCGCACTCGAACGGTCACAAAACTTCGTCCGCGCGATGAGCGAAGCGTGTCGTGTGCACTCGCTCACGAACATCAAGATCCACGAGCTGGATTTGATGACGGATGATCTGCCAAGAGGAGATTACGATTTCTCGTGGTGCCGATGGGTCGTGTCGTTTGTCAGCGATCCTGCCGTCTTGGTCAAGAAACTGGCTGGCGTGATGCGAAAAGGCAGCATCGCTATCTTCCACGAATACGGTCATTATGAGACGTGGCGCTTCGTTCCGCGTCTGCCGAATCAGGAGCGATTCAGGCAGCACGTGATTCAAACGTGGCGTGAATCGGGCGGTGAACCGGATGGTGCCGCCGACCTGCCGGCACTGCTCTCGGAGAATGATTTTGCCATTCGCTCGGCCGCGCCGCACATATTTTGCATCCGCCCGAATGACTATATGTGGCAATGGCCAGCAACGTTTATTGAGATTTACCTCCCCCGGCTCATCGAGATGGGACGAATCGACCAAAAATTCGCAGACAAAGTACGCGCCGATCTAGCCAGTGCAGAAGCGAATCCAAATTGGTTAATGATCACGCCGCTCGTACTGGAGATTGTTGCAGAAAAACTGTAGTTGTGCGTGTAGCATTTCGGTCTGTCTACGCGGTTCCCACCAGTCCCAGCCGATCAGCGTCTGACTTGAGCGCGTTGATGACCTCGGCAATCACATCGTCGAACGGCATGCCCAGCTCGGCCGCGCCGCGGACGATGTCATCGCGATTAACGGCGCGCGCGAATGCTTTGTCTTTCATCTTCTTTTTTACCGCAGCAACATCGACATCGTGGATGCTTTTCGTGGGGCGAACGAGCGCAACGGCGATGACAAAGCTGCTTAGTTCATCGACGGCGTAGAGAGTTTTCTCGAGCGGCGTCTCACGAGCGACGTTCGCGTAATCCGCGTGTGAAAGAATCGCGCGGCAAATTTCTTCACCCCAGCTGTGCTCGCGTCTCCCACAAGTCCGCATCTGCGCCCCGTAATTGCGCGAAGTAACGCATTGAATCAGCTACCGCGTAGCAATGTTTTCGCAAGCTTTCCGATCGGACCCACTCGTGCAGGACCTTTAATGCGTGAGACGTGAGCCTTTCACTCATTATCGCCACTCTAGCGGATGGAGACAGTTTCGCCGGGCCTTATTTTTGTCGCGAGCCGGACGACGTCCCAGTTGGCAAGACGAATGCAGCCATGGCTGGCGGCACGACCAATCGAATCGGGACTGTTGGTGCCGTGAATGCCGATTCCTTTTTTGTTGAGTGCGATCCACATCACCCCGACCGGATTGTTCGGACCGGGTGGAAGCAGGTGGAAATTGCCGCTGCGTTTACCGTGTTGGAGCATTTCCTTGTCGTAACGAAAAGTCGGCATTTTCGTGATCCTGCTCACTTTCCACTCGCCGATAGGCGACGCAGTGTGAGCCGAACCGATGGTGACTGGATATGCAGCGATGAGCTTATCGCCTTCGTGCACTTCAAGCATATTGGTTTTGGTGTCGATTTTCACGGCGATAGGCGGCGCAGCGGATTGGCCGGTGTTGGCTCCTTTGCTTGCGTCTTCGTTTCCTTTTTGGGAGTCGGGTTGGTCTTCTATATCATTTGCGGCCTGCGGCGCGATATCGCTGCCAGGTTTGATGTCCTTAACCGAAGCAAGCTCAAACGGGTCGACATTCGGGACCATGATCTGATCACCAGCCTTGATCGTTTTCGTCTTGCCCGGATTGAGTTGCTCCAGCAAATGGACCTCGCTGTGAAACTTCTCTGCGATGGCTTCAGCGGCGTCGTGGTAAGGCAAAAACTTTAGCTTGGCCTGCGCTGCCACGCCGCTTGGCGAAGGACCGACGCTCTGTAGATCGGCATCGGTAACCGTGTAGGTAATGAACACTGGGTCTACGCTGGCAAGATCGAGACCATTGATGTCAGGCGCGATGTTGCCTTTCGACTTGACCTGCGGGGGTGGCTGTTGCGGTTGTTCTCCGCGAGAAATCCGGTAGAGCGCGAGCGCCTTCCAAGTGAAATCACCATAGTGTCCATTGAGATTGCCGGGATGCAAAACGTAAAACAGTCTTCATGCAATTTGATCGTCGATTAAACGCTGCGCGGTCGCTTTGAAAGTAACCGGAATCTTTAGCCGCTCTGCAAATCTTGGCGTGCAGTGCAGAGATTCGCGGTAAACAAAACGCGCCTTTGCTGTTCCACCTGACAGACAGAACAGAAAGGTGCGATTGAGACAAACGAGCTTAGCTCTTTTGGCTCTTAATCCTCGTCGATAATCACGCGATCAACCATCATGTTGTCGCCTGTTCCGACGTAGTGAACCCGGACTGGAACACCTATTTTAACTCTTGTTCTCACCGTGTCTTCATCCAAGACCTTGCCGCTCCGCGTCACATAAGTGACCGTCTTGCCGAAGCGGTACGTCCGCGGTCCGCTACTTTCCCTGAGTACGATTGCACTCCCCGGAGTGTACTCCGTGATCGTGCCGCTGCCTTCAGTCGTGGTCGTCGTTGTGGTGATCTCCGAGACCTGCGCCCATGCAAATGGGGCCACAACTGCCAATGCCATGCTTAAAAGCATTTTTTTCATGATTTCCCTTTCTTGTTTATGTTGCGATGGCAACAAGCCTCCCGTGTTCCGGTTCATTTTGGCCGGCGAAGAGCTTGCCGCCATATTCAATTCGCATGCGCGTTGTCGGACGGATGTCTTGACGAGCCTTTTTACGACGCTTGCGGAGATCCCTCGCTCTGCGAATCTTGGCCTGAGCGGATCACATGAAATTCTGGATCGGCACGTCAGGTTTTCAGTACACAGAGTGGAAAGGGAATTTTTATCCCGAAGATTTGGCGGCGAGGAAAATGCTGCCATTTTACGCTGAGCGACTTTTAACGACGGAGATCAACTACACGTTCCATCGCATTCCAGCCCCGAAAACGATCGACAATTGGAAACAGCTGACTCCGGGAAATTTTCGTTTTGCGCTGAAAGCACCGCAAAAAATCACGCATTGGTCGAAGCTGCGCGATTGCGCAGATACGCTCGATTATTTTTGCAAAGTGGTGACTGGCCTCGGCGAGCGACTCGGGCCGGTTTTGTTTCAGCTGCCGCCCACGTTCAAAAAAGATGCCGATGTGCTGAGCTCATTCCTCCGCGAATTCCCGGACTTGCGCGCGGCGTTCGAATTCCGTCACGAATCGTGGTTCGACGACGAAATTTTCGGAGTGCTCAAGTCGCGGAACATCGCGCTCTGCATCGCTGAGACGGAGAACACGGCGACGCCAACGGCAGCGACTGCCGATTACGGTTATCTGCGTCTCAGGCGCGAGGATTACGAAAAGATCGACATCGAACGCTGGGCGAAATTCGTTCGCGAGCAAAACAACCGCTGGAGTGACGCGTTTGTGTATTTCAAACACGAAGAAGCCGGCATCGGCCCGAAGCTCGCCAAGCAAATGATGGAATTGCTGCAGCAAACGTCATTCGTGAATCACGCGGATGTTGAAATGCGGTGAGCCGACGACGCCCCAGAGCCGTAACCAAAGCGGCAAATACATTTCCGTTCCGCGGGCCGCGGAAATGTCGCCAAGGTCGACAATGTTATCGCGTTTCCAGCCGAAGTTTCGCGCGATGAACTCCGACACCTTTGCTTTCGCCGCCGTATCGTTGCCGCAGATGAATAGATTATGATCGCCTGGCGCGAGCTCAGGATTGACCATTACTTCGCAATTCACCGTATTGAGCGCTTTGACGACTTTCGTCTCAAGAAACTCGCGCTGAATCTGTTCGCCGAGCGAGTCGGTATTACAAATTGTCAGCGTGGGCGGCTTTTGCGACATATCTAATGGGTTCGCGACATCGATCAAAATTTTGCCGCACAACTTTGCTTCACCGGCCTGACGAAGGGCGACAATCGAATTTGCGCCATTCGTGCAATTCAAAACCAATTCGCCGAACGCAGCTGCCTCCGCGAACGTGCCGATTTGCGTGCCTTTGCCAGCGGCGGTTTGCCATTTTTGCGCTGGTTTACTGTCGGAGGTGCGCGATCCCATCATGACTTGATGGCCGACGTTAACGAGTTTTGTGGCAAGCGCATTGCCAACCATTCCGCTACCGAGGACTGCGATTTTCATAAGATGTCGCTCCAAGCATTTTGCCGCTGAGGAGAGCAGACAATACAAATTAGCAAGACGGGAACTTTGTTTTCATTTCAGCCGAAATTTTTGAGCGCGCCACGGCATTACTTCCGCGGTAAAAATGGAATTGTCTTTGTCCACAGCAATCAAGTGCGGATCGAAATGCCTGCCCTTGTCCGGCGGCGGTCCATCGAAAACGCCGACAATCTTGCCTTCACGGTTGATCTTCAGAATTCGGCCAGCAATTGCGTCAGCCATGTAGATGAAATGATCAGGCGTAATGAAGAGGCCATACGGGTGGCCTAATTTCCATTCACGGAGATAGCGGCCATTCAGGTCGAAAATCTGGATACGCGCGTCCTCGCGATCGGCCACGTAAACCGGATCGTCATCGATCGCGACGGAGTGTGGAAGATCGAATTGTCCGGGGCCATCGCCTTTCATCCCCCAGGCAAGCAGCAGATTGCCATATTTGTTGAACTTCAACACTCGCGAATTGCCCTTGCCATCTGCGACGTAGATATTTCCTTCGCGATCGAAGGCAACATCAGTAGGCTGATTGAAGTGAAGGACGTCATCGCCCGGTATCCGCATTCGGCCTCACGATAGCAACACGCGACCTTCTGGACTGAGCTTCAAAACAACGTGCGCTCCGACGTCTGTGGTCCAGATATTGTCCTCGGCGTCGACACGCACCATATGGGCAGTGACAAAGAGATCGTCCGCAATGCTGCGGATGAATTTTCCCGATGCATCGAATTCCATCAACGGATGTTTGCCGCGATGAAACACGAAAATATGCCCCTTGGAATTGACGGTCACCCCAGCGACTTCGACGAAATTCTCACCCGCAGGAAGTTGAAAGAAATCGGGCACCGCTTCGTAATTGAGTCTTGGAATCGTTTCTTCAGAATGACTGGAAGAGACGGGCGCTGCGGTGAGCAGCGCAGTTAAGATCGAAAACGAACAAGCGAGGTTACTAAGGCGGTGCTGGATGCCGATGGTTTAGCGAGCGCTGTTTAGGATCGCAATTTCAAAACTTTCGCGGTTTTGCATTCTGGCCGAAAGCTCTGCTAGTTTCAATTCCCGCGAAACCCATGGAAGATCTCGCCGCAAATCTCGAACGCGTTCGTGAGCAAATCGCGCGGGCCGCGACGAAGATTGGACGCGACGTCGACGAAATCGAACTTGTCGCGATCTCGAAGACACATCCCGCCGAGAGAGTACGCGAGGCTCACGAGGCCGGGCAGTCATTATTTGGCGAAAGTCGTGTTCAGGAAGCACGGGTGAAGATTCCAGAATTGCCGTCCGCAATTCACTGGCATTTCGTCGGTCATCTCCAGAAAAACAAGATCCGCCACGCGCTTCCGCTGTTCGAAATGATTCACAGCGTGGATTCGCTCGTGCTGGCGCAAGAGATAAATCGCATCGCCGAGGAAGAAGGACTGCATCCACGTGTGCTCTTGGAAGTGAACGTGGCGGGTGAGGGGAGTAAATTCGGATTCAAACCTGAAACTCTGCGCGCAGAAATGGAATTGCTGCTCGCGCTTCCGCGTCTCACAATCGAAGGACTGATGACGATCCCACCGCTCGCGGAGGAAGCAGAAGCATCGCGGAAATTCTTTGTGCAACTGCGCGATCTGCGTGACGCGCTCGAAAAGCAATTTGATGTAACGCTTCCCCATCTTTCGATGGGTATGACGAATGATTTCCCGGTCGCGGTCGAGGAGGGCGCGACGCTGGTGCGCGTCGGCACGGCGATTTTTGGCGAACGGATGCGGCCAAAACGCGGATGAGACATCATGCGTTTGGAGCCTAACAACATCCAACAAATCGGAGACGAGCTCGCCATTGCGTGGAACGACGGCACCGAATCGTTTTTGAAACTCGAAATGTTGCGTCGCGCGTGTCCGTGCGCAGCGTGTGGTGGTGAACCGGATGTGCTGGGCAGCGTCTCGCGTCCACACGTGACTTACACCGACAAAAGTTTTCAGCTTATCGGGTTCGATCTGGTGGGCGGTTACGCTTTGCAGCCGCGGTGGGCCGATGGCCATAGCACCGGTATTTACAGCTTTACTTACCTGCGACGCTTAGGCCAACCTTCCGGGTGAAGCTTGGAATCTCATGAGCTGGATGGCAAAGATCGCGATCGTTCTGCTCTGCTTTTCATTGTGCGGAGCCGGCACTTTTCTTGTCTCGACTGGGAACGAAAAAAGTGAGTTGCAAAAAACGAACGCGATTCCGGTGAGAAATCGCGAAATTATCCGGCGCGTTTGGATTGAAGCTTAATCCTGTAGCGGCAGTCTATGGCCGCCACTGAAATAATGCGACGCTCACAGAGCGCCGCTACAGCTAAGAAATGCGGGCAGCGGAATCGTCACGCGCAAGAGACTTGTTTGCGCGCCAAGCGGTTTTAGTTGTCGATCCCGCAACTGAGCCGGGACGAGAAAAAATTCACCGGGCACAAGATCGACCTCGGCGCATCGGATCGAGTTGCTCAGGCAGCAAACGATCGCAAACTGACCGCGCGGCGCGACTTCGCGTGGCGAATCGAGAGTCCATTTTTGAATTTCGAACAGTGCACGTTTTAGCAGCAGCTCGCCTTTTGGCTGGAGCAATTGCGGCTTGCAATCGCTGAAGTCGATGCACTCGAGCGCTTGATCGACATGCAACTGTCGCGGCTTACCTTTCTCGTCGACGTAGTCCCAATCGTAAACGCGATACGTGGTGTCACTGTTTTGCTGGATTTCAACGAGAAGATTGCCCGCACCAACCGCATGAAGTCGGCCAGCAGGAAGGAACATTGCGTCGCCGGCCTTGACCCGAATTGTGTGGACGTGCTCGGAAATTGTCCCTGAGCGTAGCGCTCCTTCGAATTGCGCGCGCGTCATCGCTTCTTTTAGTCCAACAAAAAGTCCAGCGTCCGGGTCAGCCGCGGCGACATACCAAGATTCGGTTTTTGGCTCGCCCCCTAATTTCGCCGCGACTTTTTCGGTCGGGTGCACTTGTAACGAAAGTTTCTGATTGGCATCGAGAAGTTTGATCAACAACGGAAACCGCGCGCTATCCGCGACGCCGCCGAAAAGCTCTTGCCGATGTTGGGTCCAAAGTTCGTGCAACGTTTTCCCGCGCAAGGGGCCATCACGCACGACGCTCTGAGCTTCAGGACGATCGACAATTTCCCATGATTCGCCGATTCGAATTTTTGGCGGCAGTTTTTTGCCGAACTTGGTTTCAAAACGGCGCCCGCCCCACATTCGTTCCATAAAGATTGGCTCGAAGGTGAGGGGAGTGGTGAGATTGATCTTGGACACGATGCGATTTGGACAACTGTAGCGGCGGCCGTGCCGGCTGCATCGATTTAGTTCGCAGGCGACACGCCTGCCACTACAGAATGAAACGCTTTCTGAAATATTGGCTGCCGTTATTGATTTGGCTCGGCGTGATTTTCATCGGCTCGACTGATCTGATGTCGGCGGAACATACCTCGCGTCTTCTTGTCCCACTCCTGCTTTGGTTGAAACCGGACATCACTGCGGAAGCGATTATCCAAGTTCATTTCCTGCTGCGGAAATGCGTGCATCTAACGGAGTACGCGATTCTCGCGATTCTTCTTCGTCGTGCACTGTACCGCGGCACGAATTTGCGTGCGAAGCCGTGGGTTTTCTTTATGGCGATCTGGTTTGTCTGCGGAATTTTTGCGGCCAGCGACGAATTTCATCAATCGTTCGTACCATCGCGCACGGCGTCGCTGAACGACGTGCTGGTCGACATCAGCGGCGCGTTTTTCGGGCTGGCAGTCTGTTTGGTGGTCGCGCGGAAGCAGAAATCCCCGGTAAGGATGAATTCGGTCTGAAGTTGGTTGTGGCGAGGAGGCCGCACCAGATCGCCGCGGCGACCGTTCCTCAATCGAAAATTCGAAATCGCAAATCGAAAATGAAAATGGGCCTGACTGGGCTCGAACCAGTGACCCTGCGCTTATCAAGCGCATGCTCTAACCAACTGAGCTACAGGCCCGGGGTTGCGGCTGCGCCGCGGAATCTTCGAATGTCGATTGCCGATTTTCGATTGGTTCGTGGCACGTTTCGCGCAATTACTTAAATCGACAATCGAAAATCGCAAATCGAAAATCGGATGTTAACAACGTCTCCGCAAACAGTACGCGCTGAGTTGGAGCTCGCTCTCGTCGTATAACAACACACATGTCCACCTTCTAAGCGCTACGGCGCGAAAGTCTTCGCTCTCCTGCGCTGCGAGCGAAGACTGGAGGCAAGGGGATTACGCTCTCGCTAGTGCACCGGATCGTAAATGCTTTTTCGTAAATGCCCGGCCAGAGGCTGATTTGAGATAGCGCTCGAACCTTGCAGCACGAACTCGATCGGAAAGCGCGACATATGCCCTCAATCGCCATGGTCGCCATTTCGAGGTGTGAAGAGTTCGTCCCTCGTTATGTTTTCTCAATCGTTTACGCAGGTCGTCCGTCAAGCCGGTATAGAATCGGTCCTCGTCGCGCTCGCTCTGCAAGATATAGATGTAGAAGAACGTTGCCATGTTTCGTCGTTGGCTTGCCGAGTCGTAGCTCGCTGCGTTGACGTTGCAAGGTTAAACGTGTCCGCCTTCGCTGAAGCTATGGCGCGACAGTCTTTCCCTCTCCGCTACCGCTGCGAGGGAAGACTGGAGGCAAGGGGATTCGAACCCCTGACTTCCAGCTTGCAAAGCTGGCGCTCTACCAACTGAGCTATGCCCCCAGAAAATCGAAGATGGAACATTGTAGATGGCAGATTGCAGAAAGCAAAATTCCGAAGTTAGTATCAGGCATCGGGTTCAAATGCCGGCGTCGGAAGGATAATAATGGAGAACATCATCGCGCCAACCGCCTTGGCCCTCGCCGATGTGCTTAAAGCTGTCCACAAACTCGAGGCGATTGATCCACTTGGCCATTTTGTAGCCTAGTTGATTTTCTACGCGCAACCGCAGTGGCGCGCCGTGAGGGATCGGTAGTGGCTGATGGTTCATCTCATAAGCGAGAATGGTCTGAGACAGTCGGGCGATTTCCAGGTCGATGACCTCATAGTAATAGCCGTGACCCGGTTTCTCCCACTTCTCATCCAATGTGTAGAAAACGAGAAAGCGCGCGTTCGGCAGTAGATCGCACTTATCCATAATGGCGGATAGGGGCACGCCGGCCCACTGCGCGAAATAGCTCCAACCTTGAATGCAGCAGTGCAACGTGGTCTGCGTTTGGCGTGGCATCTGGCGAAGATCATTCAGGGAGAGATCTAAATTTTTTCGGGAAACGTGCTTATAGTTTTGCCGCGAATCCAAATGATGAAACAGGAACTGCCGCAAGGGATCGACGCCGAGTTCCAATAATCTTTTCGCTCGGAACGGAAAGGCGAGTGAATACCACGTTCCTAAAAAATGGAATGCGATCACTCCAGCGATGCCAATCAATCCGATCGTGACGGCGATGGCATGAGAGTGGGATTCGCCGCCGAGCACAATCTTCGCCATCTCAAGCGTGAACCCATGCGCGACCACAAAGATGACGTGGATGACAATGAAACCGACAAAGATGATGAGACCAATGAAGTGCAGACTGCGGGCGGCTTGTCGGCCGCCAAGGATTCGGGGAAACCACGGAAACCGCGCAGCCAGCGCGGGTGACATCATGATGCCGGTAACGATTTGGAAAGGGGATAGAATAAAGATAACGAAAAAGTAAGTGAGCTGCTGAATTCCGTTGAATGGGTTTCCGTTCGGTGGCAGTCGAAAGTGGGCATACGCCACGATCGCCTGCCACGCTGTCGGAAAGATTTCCCACGACGTCGGCACCAGTCGTCGCCACTGCGGTGTCGTGAAGAGGAGGACGACGTAGATCAGGCCAGCCAGCAGCCAGCCATTCAGTGCCCAAAAGTGCCAGTGGCGGCCCAGACCGAGATTGTTGTGGCCAGGCAACGCAGTCCACGGCGACATCGCTTCGATTTCATCCTCTGCGGTCCAATTGGGATCTTTGGGGATTCGTTTCCGGGTGAAGCGGATCCATTCACTTCCTGGCAATGCGTCGTCACGCCAATAAAACTTTGGGTGCGCGCCGATGATCTCGATCCCGCTGCGGATGAGCAACGTGATAAAAAGGAAGTTGAAGAAATGGGCCAATCTAATCCAGAGGGGAAATCCAAGTTGAAGGGTATGATCCATAACAGAAAACACCCGGCGTTTGATCTTGCGTAAGCTGAAGCCCGGAGGCTGTTAATTCAACGTGGCAAATTGTAGATTGCAGATCGCGAATTGCGAATTGAAAACGCTTGTCGAAGGTCGGAGAACGTCCTCAGGAGGATCAACCTGGCAATCTATCCGCCAGTACATCTGCCTTCTCGATCTTCGGCGGCTGTGCCAGGAGATCGAGCGCTTTTTCCATCAACGCCTTGGCAACTTTTCCAGACAAGTGCGCGTCGCGTCCTGCTTCGTCGGGAAACGCGTCGAAGATCGCGAAGGTGGTCGGGCCAAGTTTAATCCCAAACCAAGCGGTTGTTGCGGGTTCTTGTTGCACCAAACCCTGTCCATCGCGCAGAAATTTCGCGACTTCGTTTTCTTTGCCCGGTTTTGCCTCCAGTCTGACAAATAATGCTTTCGCGGTCATGGGCTGATCTCCTGTGATT
>QHNJ01000087.1 GCA_003218395.1 Verrucomicrobiota bacterium | reverse complement strand
AGGCTCGTCGACTGCTTTCCCTGTTGTTCCCCGGCGATCTCGCCGAGTCGATCTACCGCGAGTTCGGCGATATCGTAGCGGCCGCGCGTGCACTGCTGTCTCCTGATCTCGTCCGTCGACAGACCGCAGCGATGGATGCATGGCACCGTGACGGCGCCGGCGACCGGCTCAGGGAGCTAAGGGCGCCCGCGCTCGTTGCTACTGGTACTGTGGACATTGTAATCCCTGCCTCCAACGCGCTAGCACTCGTCAACGCCATCCCGGGCGCTTGGCTCGCCCAATTTAAGGGCGGCGGCCACGCTTTCATGGCTCAGTATCCACCTCCGCTGGCTGATCTCATCAGTGGGTTCCTCGCCCTTTCATGAATCGGCACCTTAGTCCAGGCAGCGTGACAGAGACGCTTACCGCGTCCACGCCTTCCAACGCTTGCGGATCGGCTTTGAGTAGCGCTCGACGTCGATCTTTTTCAGCCGCTTGACGCCATCCTTCATTGCCTCGGCCGAGCTTTCATATTTTTCCCTAGCCGATTTGAACAACGGCCAGAGAAACGGCAGCGAAAGAAGACTCCAGTTCAGATTTGCCAGCGGCGACTTCAGGTCAATTTCTGCCTTTTGCTCGCTACTCGAAGCGTAGCGGATCGCGAATCCAATCGCGATTCCCAACCCTAGCGCGCCGAGGATGGTCGGCACCGGATTTTCGCGCACGAAATACTCTGTGCGTTCGCGCGCTCGGCCGGCTTTCTGCTTTGTCTCATCCCACGTATTGCTCATGGCCGTGGAAATTTTCCTTGATGCTCGACGAAACTGCTCACGCCCACCCGAGCTAATTTCTCCCTCGCCCGACTGGAGCGGCGTCGGCAGCGGTTCGTCCCTCGTAAGATCGTTTTCGTTCGGATTAATCATATAAATAGAATCGTAAATGATGCTTTCGTTGCGTCTCTCAAATTGTTGCGCTTTTCACTTCGATGCAAGAGGCGGTGCTACAACAATCGGCGATAGGCGTCGTAGATGTCTTCGCTCCAAAGAACGAAGATCACTTTGTCGATTTCGTCGTTGGTCGCTAGGAATTCTCGGGTTGTTTCTACTGCGATCTGCGTCGCTTCGGAAATAGGATAGCCGTAGGCGCCGCAACTGATTGCGGGAAACGCAATCGTCTTGATTCCTTTTTCAACCGCGAGTCCCAATGAATTCCGATAACAATTTGCCAGAGTCCGCGATTCACCGCGCTTCCCACCCATCCAAACTGGGCCTACTGTGTGAACGACAAACCGGGCGGGCAAACGATATCCGCGCGTCAACTTCGCTTCGCCGGGCTGGCACCCGCCGAGCATTCGACATTCTGCAACCAATTCGGGACCAGCAGCGCGATGAATCGCGCCATCCACTCCGCCACCGCCGAGAAGTGTCGTGTTCGCAGCGTTCACAATAGCCTCCACATCGACGATCGTGATGTCGCCGCGCACGATATCGATCTTAGCTGCGGGATTCTTCACTTCATGGCGCCAGGCGTTCGACGAGCCAATTACCGTCAGCCTGTCGCGTGTAACGGAAGCGATCGTGCAAACGATTCGGGCGTCCCTGCCAGAATTCGATCACTTCCGGTCTGACGCGATACCCGCCCCAGTGTGGCGGCAACGGGATACGGCTATCGCCAAAGCGTTCCGTCATCTCCGCCATCCGCGCGTTCAACACACGGCGGCCGTCGATCACTTCGCTTTGGCGCGAGGCCCACGCACTCAGCTGGCTGCCGACCGACCGCGAATGAAAATACGTTTGTGACTCTTTGCGTGACGTTTTTTCCGCTTTCCCACTGACGCGAATTTGCCGATCGAGTTCGATCCAATAAAATGCCAGCGCCGCGTATGGGTTTGCTTCGAGCTGCTTTCCTTTTTCGCTTTCGTAGTTGGTAAAAAAGACGAAACCGTCCTGGTCGAAACCTTTTAACAAAACGACCCGCACTGATGGTTTGGCGTCGTCGCCGGTTGTGGCGAGGCTCATCGCGTTGACATCACGGATACCTGCCTCAATTGCGGCAGTGAACCAGTCTGAAAATTGTTTGATCGGATCAGCGTCGAGATCGCTACGGCGCAGGCCGTGCGCGGCGTGCTCGTAACGCGAAGCGGCAGGATCTCGTGGCGTCTCCATCGTAAGAGGACGATTGCGCACCATATTGCGCAGCACGGAAATTGTCGATCCAGCGACTCAAATCCACATTTCTCACGGAGCCGTGGCTAGAGGTGAAACCGCGCTGCCGCGAGCCGGTGCCGCTATTTGACGCAGCTTTTCGATAACTTTCGGGACAACTTCGATAGCGCGATCGACTTGCGCATCGGTGTTGAAGCGACCGAAAGAAAAGCGCAAACTTCGCCGTGCGCCGTCTCCGCTCGGATCCATTGCCCGGAGCACATGCGAAGCTTCCTGGGAGCCCGTGCGGCAGGCTGAACCAGCCGAGCAACAAATACGATACCGATCCAACAAGAGAAGGGCCGCGGGAGACTCGATTCCTTCAAATGAAAAACTCGACGTGTTTGGGATTCGGGCAACACCGGCGCCGTTCACCGCTGCTCCGCTGACGGCTTCAAGGACTGCTTTTTCAAATCGATCGCGCATCGAGCGTACGTGCGCTTTTCCTTCCGATAAATATTCGGATGCTGCCTCGGCGGCTTTTCCCAGACCGACAATCGATGCGACGTTTTCCGTTCCACCACGGCGCTCGTTTTCCTGACCCCCGCCAGCGATCAACGGACGAAAGCGCGTTCGCCGACTGACATAAAGTGCGCCGATGCCTTTTGGCCCGTGAAATTTGTGCGCAGAAAGGGAAAGGAAATTGATCGCGGTATCCCGCACGCGCATGGGGATCTTCCCAGCCGCTTGGACGGCGTCCGTGTGAAAGAGGACGCCTTTCTCGCGACATACTTCAGCGATTTTCGCGACCGGAAATAAGACGCCGGTTTCATTATTTGCCCACATCATCGAAACAAGCGCCGTTTCCGGTAGAATCGCTGCCTCCAGTTCGTCAAGATCAACGTTGCCATCTCGATCCACAGCAAGAAATGCCACCTCGCACCCTCGTTTTGTGAGATCCTGGCAGGGGCGCAGTACCGCGCTGTGTTCCACCGCGCTGGTAACGACATGTTTGCCGCGCGGTTCGAACTGCAGCGACGAAGCGATTGCCGTATTGTTTGATTCCGTGCCGCCGCTCGTAAAAACAATTTCCGGCGATTCGCATCCAAGCAATGCCGCCAGCCGCTCGCGAGCAAGATCGACAGCTTTTCGCGCTTTGGCAGCAAAGCCATATCCGCTCGAAGGATTGCCGTAATATTTGGTCAGGAACGGCATCATTTCCTCAACCACAGCGGGGTCGAGCTGTGTCGTTGCGTTATTATCGAGGTATATGATCTCGTCGTCCGCCATCACGTTCCATTGTAGAGACGGGCGCCCGCACTGCAATCTTCGTCTTCACGGAGATCGGCGTTTTGTCCATTGTGGTAATTCTGTCTAGATTGCGGCGCATGACTTCAATTTGGGAGCTCGCGAATCCTCAATTGCGCGATCTCGCTGTTTACGAGCCGGGCAAACCGATCGAGGAAACGGCACGCGAACTCGGCGTCGACCCAAACGCAATCATTAAGCTGGCCTCCAACGAGAATCCGCTTGGCCCGTCCCCAAAAGCAATTCAAGCGATGCACAGCGCCGCGGAAAACGCGCACCTCTATCCGGATGGCGGCGGAGTTTACTTATGCAAAGCAATCGCGGCGAAACTCAATCTCGCTCCGCAGAATATTATTCTGGGTAATGGCTCGAACGAAATGATCGAATTTCTCGGCCATGCGTTTCTCAATCTCGACGACGACGTCATCACATCTGAGTACGCCTTTATCGTGTACAAATTGATCGCGACGTCTTTTGGCGCGCGCACGATTGAAACGCCGAGCCCGGATTATCAGCAAGACCTCGAGGCGATGCTGGATGCGATCACGCCAAAAACCCGGCTGATTTTCATCCCCAATCCTAACAATCCAACCGGCACGTTGATCTCGCAGCGCAAGATCGACAGTTTCATGTCGCGCATCCCGGAAAACATCATCGTGGTTTTTGACGAAGCCTATTTTGAGTTCCTCGATGATCCGCCCGCGACGCTTCGATATGTTCGCGAAGGCCGGAACATTGTCGTTCTGCGGACGTTTTCCAAAATTCACGGACTCGCCGGTCTGCGCATCGGCTACGGCGTCGCGCGGCGCGACTTGATCGAAGTGCTTCAGAAGACGCGGCAACCATTTAACGTCAACAGCATCGCTCACGCCGGTGCACTCGCCGCGCTGGACGATGCCGCCCATCAGCGCAAAACGAAACGCATTGTTGATGAAGGTCGTGCTTATCTGCAGGAGCAATTTGCCGAAATGAAGATCCAGTTTGTGCCGGGCGTCGCGAATTTCGTGATGGTAAATGTCGGCAACGGGGCTGCTGTCTTCGAAAAGTTGTTGATGAGGAACGTCATCGTGCGACCGCTTAAAGGCTATAAACTGCCCGAATGGGTCCGCATTTCGGTGGGAACGATTGAGCAAAATCGAAAATGCATCGCGTCGCTAAAAGAAATTCTACTGAAAGACCGACAAATCTGAAGACAGAGGAGGAATCGATCATCGCCGACCACACAATCGCCGCAATCTCCACTCCTGCAGGTGAAGGCGCGATCGCGCTTGTTCGCGTCTCCGGTACCAATGCAGTCGCTGTTGCGGACAAAGTGTTTCGCGGCAAAGAAAAGCCGTCGCGATTTGCATCGCATGTGCAGCATTTCGGAGAAATTTTCGACCGAGCAGATCGATTGATCGACCAAGTGATGCTGGCTGTCCATCGAGCGCCCACGAGTTATACCGGCGAAGATTTGATCGAGATCAGTTGCCACGGCGGAACACTGGTGACGGCGAAAGTTCTTGAAGCTTGTTTGCATGCCGGCGCGCGCGCAGCCCGGCCGGGCGAATTTACCGAGCGCGCATTTCTCAATGGCAAAATGGATCTGACGCAGGCCGAGGCCGTGATCGATTTGATCCGCGCCAAGACCGACCTGGCACTCCGGTCCGCTACCGAGCAGCTCGAAGGCAGGCTCGGCGAGAAGATCAGGAAAATTCGCGACGATTTAATTTCGCTGCTCGCCCACATCGACGCGTCGATTGATTTTCCGGAGGAAGGGATCGCACCGGATGAAGGTGAAACGTTGCGCGGGCGGCTCGATTCTGTTCGCGAGCAAATCGATGCGTTGCTCGCCACCGCCGATCAAGGGCGCATTCTGCGCGAAGGTGTGCGGGTGGTGATCTACGGAGCGACGAATGCCGGCAAATCGAGCTTGCTCAATCGGCTTCTCGGCTACGATCGAGTGATCGTCAGCGAAACACATGGCACGACGCGCGACACCATCGAAGAAACGGTCAATCTGGATGGTGTGCCAATCCGTTTGCTCGATACTGCCGGCTTGCGAGTATCTGCAAGCGAACTCGAGCGCGAAGGAATTGCGCGCACTGAAAAATCGTTGCAACTGGCCGACTTGCGTCTCCACATAGCAGATCGCAACGCGCCCAAGCCTCCGCATTTCGGTGAAACCGCCGGCGATTCCAACGAGATTGTCATTTTGAATAAAAGCGATTTGCCTGAAGAGAGTGACTGGAAAAATTTCCATGCGCCGCGGATTTCGTGCGCGACGGGAGAAGGCCTGCCGGAACTGCAAAAAGAGATTCTGGCGCGTATCACGAAGCAAAATCTGAGACCGGAAAGTACGGTCGCGATAAATGCCCGGCATCGCGATTGCCTGCGCCGCGCATTGGAATCGTGTGATCGCACGCGGGCAGCGCTGAGCCAGGGGTTGTCGCCGGAATATGTTGCGGTCGATGTTAACGAAGCATTGCGCGCGGTCGGGGAGGTCATTGGCGCGGTCGACGTCGAACAAATTCTCGATTCAGTCTTCGGACAGTTCTGCATCGGCAAATGAAGAATGGCTATGAGCGATTTGTCAGGCCGCTGCTCTTTTCGCTCGATGCCGAGGCAGCGCATAATCTTGCAATCGCGCTTTTGCATGGCGCGTCACATGTCGATCTTGTCCTGCGCGCGCTGAAGGTTTTTAAGCCGCCGCCGAAACCAAAAACAGTCTTCGGTGTGAAATTTCCAAATCCAATCGGACTTGCAGCTGGATTGGACAAGAACGGTGTTGCCCTGCCTGCATGGGCGGCGCTCGGTTTCGGTTTCATCGAGATTGGCACGGTGACCGCCAAACCTCAGCCGGGAAACCTCAAACCGCGCATCTTCCGTCTTCCAGAGCAACGAGCACTTATCAACAGTCTTGGTTTTAACAACGTTGGCGCGGATGCTATCGCGAAACGACTGCGCAGGCTGCACGAGAGCGGGCGATGGCCGGCGATTCCGGTCGGGGTCAACATTGGAAAATCGAAGGCCACGCCGTTGGAGGAAGCAACAGACGATTATCTCTCCTCCATCCGTTTGCTTCATGAGTTTGCCGATTACATCGCGCTGAATGTCAGCTCGCCAAATACTCCCGGGCTGCGTGAATTGCAGAAACCGGCGGCGCTTTCACACTTGCTTCGCGCAATTCGCGATGAGAACCGGACCGCCAAACCATTGGTCGTGAAAATTTCGCCAGACCTGTCGCCCCCCGAGCTGGAAGGGATCATCGCAATCTGTGAACAAAGTGAAGTCGCCGGAATCATCGCGACGAACACGACGCTGGACCATTCATCCCTTCCGGCGACACGGAATCAGGCCGGCGGTTTGAGCGGTGCTCCCCTGCGGGAAAAATCGACGGCGCTGGTGCGCAGCGTCGTCGCGAAATCCAAGATCCCGGTGATCGCTTCCGGTGGAATTTCAGATGCAGAATCTGCGCGCGAGAAATTCGAGGCTGGCGCGCAGCTTCTTCAGATTTACACGGGCTTGATTTATCGCGGTCCGCGACTTCTTGGCGAAATCATGGAAACTGTTTCGTGAGATCGGCAGGCGCGCTTGGAGCACTTAGAGGCAGCGTGCTCCCCTGCAAACAGCGGATCGCAGCCGACACGACTGCCACTACAGATCTATCAGGCGAAATGGATGATCGACAGAAACAGCCTGAGAGCCTGCGCTACGGAGTTGGTGACGGCTCCGGAGTGGGCTCGCGCAGCCCATGAGCATGAGGCCGGTGTCCATGGCGATCTGCGATTTGTTGCAATTTAAGGCGCTGTTCGTCTGTAAGGTTCGCGGCCATTTCCCGATGCGCTTCCATCATGATTTCATGGACGCGCCGGCCGGTGTCACGGCGTATTTGTTTCAGTTGCGCTGCCGTCTTATCGATGATCGGCGAAATTTTGGCGACTTGTTCGGGCGTCAAATTGAGCTCCTTGCGAAGCTCTTCCTTCATTCTAATGCCTATCAGTTCCGGGTGGTGAAATTCAAAGAAAACATGCCGAGCGTGCAATCCTCCAAAGAAAGCGCCGGTAATTCCCCCGGCGATGAATACGAGGATAAAGCCGCCAATCAGTTTCCACTGCAACACGCGGTTCATTCAAAACTCATCCTGGATCGCCGAATCCGCGATAGCGAATTCATTCGAGAAGGAGTCGCCGAGTTGTTCGCGGTTCTGTCTGGCTTCGCGAACCGCTGCAACCGTCGATATGACGATAACGGCCGCCGACAACAGTGCGACGCGCCGAAGAAGCGGCGTCAGGCCGTTCGCCTTAATCGCACTCGCGCGCCAGAGCGCGACCACCCGCGTATCGAAACCAAACGGCATATGAACCGGAACTTCTTCACTCGCCTGTGCGGCCGATCGCAGCAACCGATCGATTTTTTGATCTTTCATAGCTTTTCTTTTGCCGAAATTCTGCCGAGTTGACGTTTCATTTTTTGTCGCGCTCGAAACGCACGCACTTTAATGAGTGCCGGGCTCCAGCCGGTGATTTTGCGGATCTCATCCACGGAACATCCCTGCAAGTATAGCAAATCGATCGCGAGACACTCTTCCGGTTTGAGCACGCCGAGAAGGTGTTCAACCAATTGGCGCGAGGCAAGACACTTGTCTGGGGCTAACTCATCGGAGGAAACTGCAAGATTCTCGATCACGGCTTGCTCCTCATCGCTCAAATCGGCGTGACGAAGTTCAGGCCGCACTTTCTCCGATTCGATCTGATTCAGGCAAGTGTTGACCGCAATACGCGAGACCCAGTGTTCCAGCGGCACCTTACCGGAAAATTGCGATAACTTTTGGAATACTTTGATGAAAATCATTTGGCAAAGATCCTCCTCAGCCGTTCGGCGCGGGCGATGCGCACGTACGATTTTTGCCACGAGTGGATAAAGCTGCCGGACCAATGTGCGAGCCGCCTCATCGTCGTGTTGGAGCGCAGCATGAACCAGCGCGCTTGCATCAGAATCATCCATGTAATCGAGAGCGCATCCACACCAGTACCCATGACCGTTGCAGCCGCGCTTCGGTTACAATTTTAGCAAGGAGCGGCGGTTTCGAAACGGCTGTAGTTAATGTGGGAGCGCCGCGATAGTCGGTTACAAACAAAAATTGTAACCGCTGCTCCATGCACCCGGTCATCAGCTTTGAAAGCGCGACAAGCGCCCAGTAAAACAACAAAAACTGAGAACACAAACTATGAAAAGAAATCTGTTAACACTCGTGGCCACCAGTGCGATTGCGCTTGGCGGCTTTGTCCTTGTCCAGGCACAACCTGGCCCTGGTGGTCCCGGATGTCCGGGCTGGCACGGTCAAGGATTCGGCCTGCAGCATCTAACCGAGAACTTGAACCTGACCTCCGATCAACAGACAAAGGTTCAGCCGATTCTCGACGCGGCCAAACCGCAAATCGCCGCCATTCATCAGGAGGCGATGCAGAAAGTGAAAACTGTGATCGACAGCACTACTTCGCAAATTCGGCCGCTGCTTACCCCTGAGCAGCAGAAGAAATTCGACGCCATTCAGAAGGCGCATCAAGACATGATGAATGCGCACAAAGAGCTTAACGCCGCAATGCAGGAATAACGTTGGTTGTACAAAGCGGTGGAGCGGGGGCGATCTGGAAGATCGCCCCCGCATCTGGACAAATCGAGCTGAGCTTTCCGGCAAGGCCGCTCTCGCAGGTGTCGGACGACGGACCGCGTGCTGGTCTTAGCTCTGCCTTTTTCCGAGGGAAAAAGGAACGTGGTCACTCCCAACGCCACGAGTACTGCCGCGACGGTGAATCCCCCCGTTGAGGTTTGACGCGCGAGTGAAAACTCTCTTTGAGCCGCGCCGCCATGCCGATCAGAAAAGATAAAAACGGCACGTAGATCAAAATTACGCTGATCGCCTTTCGAGTATCGGATGACATCTTCATTCCACCAATTGTAGGGTGTCTGTGTAAGACACCAACTTTTAATCGGCCTTTATTTGCGCAATTCGATGACATGACATTAAACTAAGCGAACGCCAAAGACGGCGCTTTTGATCTGGGCGGCGGGACTTCTCTTTGCGACACATGCTTAAATGCCCAGATCGACCGCGTTCTTCGGTTGGATCGACCAAAACAGAAATGTAACCGACGAGATGGGTTACAGGTCATAATCTACGGAAGCGCAAAAAGCGGGCAGGTGAACAACAAGATGAAACATAAACTATGAAACGAAACTTATTAACACTCATGGTCACAGGTGCGATCGTGCTCGGGGGCATTGTGATGGTGCAAGCACAACCTGGGGCTGGCGGCGGTGGTGGCCGCGGGCACGGGAAAAGATTGATGCTTGAACGATTACCACAGGAACTAAACCTGACCTCCGAGCAGCAGACGAAGGTTCAGCCGATTATCGATCAGGCCAAGCCACAAATCGCCACCATTCGTCGGGAGGCGATGCAGAAAATCAAGGCGGTGATGGACAGCACAATGTCGCAGATTCGGCCGGTGCTCACACCTGATCAGCAGAGGAAGCTCGATGACATTCAGAAGCCTCATCAAGGCAGGATGAACGCGCACAAGGAGCCTGACGACACAATGCCGGAATAACTTTCGGTTGTTCAGAGCGGTGGGGATGGCGGTGATCTGGAACGATCGCCGCCATAGCATTTTAATGAAAAATATCCGAAGCATTACAGCCGACGCGGCTGCCTGTCCGGGAAACGAGACCTCGCGAATCGATCTTGGAGATCCGTTAGCAGGCGTCCGCCTTGCCAAAGCGCCAGCGCCAATTCTCGCATCTGAGGCGCATGGCGAGGCGCGCGTGCTCCCATCTCAACCCTGTTTCTTCCCAAGCGAAAACAGGAACGTAATCACGCCCAAGGCGACCAATACTGCTGCGACGGTGAATCCGGCCGTCGAGATTTCGAGACGCGAGTGAAAATCGCTTTTGAGCCGCGCCGCCATGCCGATCAGAAAAAACAAAAGCGCCAGATAGATTAAAATTACGCTGATCGCTTTTTTAGTCTCGGATGTGATCTTCATTCGGCGGTGAGCAATCAGATATAATTGCGAGGCAAAAATTCAAGCGCGCTTTTTCTGCTTGGTGGCAGCGGTTATGCAAGACGCGCATGCCGGACGTTTGACATCCGGTCGCTGCTGGACGTCTGCAACGTCTTCCCATTTCGCTCACATCAATCTAGGTTGGGCTGATGAGGAGAGAGATTTCTGTGGTCCTCCTGAGTGGAATCCTCATTTTTCGCCTGCACGCCCAGATTGATCGAATCACGGGAAAGAATTTCGCGACGCGATCAGAGGTTCTGACACGCCATGGAATGGTTTGCACTAGTGTGCCGGCGGCCACGCAGGTCGGCCTCGACATTTTGAAGCGCGGCGGCAGCGCCGTGGATGCGGCGATCGCGGCGAACGCAACGCTCGGCTTGATGGAACCAGTTTCCAATGGCGTTGGCGGCGATCTGTTTGCCATTGTTTACAGCGGCAGAGAGAACAAACTTTACGGAATCAACGGCAGCGGACGTTCGCCGCTGGGTTTGAGTTACGATCAAATGAAAGCGGAGCTTGCGAGACTGCATCGCGAGACCATTCCCCCAACCGGCATGCTGCCGCTCACCGTACCGGGAACGGTGGACGCCTGGGATGACCTGCACAAGAAATTCGGCAAACTGAAATTGAGCGATGATCTCGCGCCAGCGATTCGATATGCCGAGGAGGGATTCCCGGTTACGGAACTAATCGCGTACTACTGGGCGTTTGGTCCGCGCCTTTACAAGGGCCTTCCCGGCGCATTTCTGGAAACGTACACGATCGATGGCAAGGGCCGCACACCTGCGAAAGGCGACATCTTCAAAAATTCGGCCCTCGCGAAAACGCTGCGACTGATTGGCGAGAAAGGCCGCGACGCTTTTTACAAAGGCGAGATCGCGGACAAAGTCGACAATTTCATGCAGGCCAATGGCGGTTTTTTGCGGAAAGCCGACTTTGAAAAGCATACATCGACGTGGGTCGAGCCGGTCTCGACGAATTATCGCGGTTACGACGTTTTCGAATTGCCGCCAAACGGTCAGGGCATCGCCACGTTGCAAATATTGAACATTCTCGAGGGGTTCGATCTGCGCTCGATGGGCCGTAACTCACCTGACACACTGCACACGATGATCGAAGCGAAAAAACTCGTCTGGGCTGATCGCGCAAAATTTTACGCTGATCCTGCGTTCACGAAGATTCCGCTCGCCGAGTTGCTTTCAAAAGAATACGCGGGCGAACGGCGCAAGTTGATCGATCCGGATCGCGCGGCCAAAAGCGTGACTCCGGGATCTGTAGAGGCAGGCGTGTCGCCTGCAAATCCCACAGGTTCGCAGCCGGCACGGCTGCCGTTACAGGCGCGTAACGTCATTGATGACGGCGACACGATTTACCTCTGCACAGCCGATGACGAAGGCAACATGGTTAGCTTGATTCAAAGCAATTATCGCGGCATGGGCAGCGGAATCGTGGTGCCCGGTCTCGGGTTCATGTTTCAGGATCGCGGCGAACTTTTTTCAATGGAGCCGAATCATGCCAATGTTTATGCGCCGGGCAAACGGCCGTTCCACACGATTATTCCAGGATTCGTAATGAAGGACGGCAAGCCGTGGGAAGCGTTCGGCGTCATGGGCGGCGGAATGCAACCGCAAGGTCACATACAAGTGCTCACCAACCAGATCGATTTCGGCTTGAATGTGCAGGAAGCCGGCGACGCGTCGCGCTGGCAACACGAAGGCGATAACGAACCGACCGGCGAAAAGATGACTGAATCAGGCGGCTACGTAGAAGTCGAGAGCGGGATTCCGTACGAAACAGTGCGCGAGCTGCGCAAGAAGGGACACGACGTGCGCTTCGACGTCGGTGGCTACGGCGGCTATCAGGCCATCAAAGTTGAAATGCACGACGGGCAACGCGTTTATGTCGGCGCGAGCGAATCACGCAAGGACGGCCAAGCGGCTGGGTACTAGTTTGGAGCTGTCCTGCTGAGCGAAGTCGTCGGCTCAACAAAGTCTCTTCGTCCCGTCTAATTCTTGGGCGCTTTGAGCTCGGCGAGTTTTTCTTCTGCGCGGGTAACATCGGATTTTTGCGCGCTGCCGAGGTGAAGGAGTTTTTGCTGCCGACGTAAGTTTGCTTCGGCGGCCTCGAGTTCGGCACGCTCACGCTTTTGCGCGGCCATCTGGGCGGCTTCAGTTAACTGCGCCAACGCTGCTTTCGCGGCCTCCAACTCATCTTTCGCGCTCTCGCCAGTTGCGACTTGAGACTCTTGAGCGGCCACTTCTTCTTTCGTGCGGGCTAGCTGCGCATTTGCGAGATCGCACTCACATCGAACAACCCTCAACAACCGTTGCTCAACTTCGACTTTCGCAAGCACGCCAATTTTGCAAAGGCGCTCCACGCCAGCGGCATTTCTCTTTGCGCGCTCCAATTGTTTCTCCAGACGCGCTACATCGCTGTCTGGCGTGGCGGGCAGTGACTCATTCGAGAGGTTTTGCTTCAACAACGGCGGCTCAATATCGAACGACTCGGGATCAGCGGATTGGTTTTGGCTTAACTGATCGTCGGTAGCCAGCGCTGCGATAGCCGTTACGATCAGTGTGACCAGCAGTGCCAATATGCGAGTCATTCCGCGAGTTTATCATGAAATTTCGCGCATCGATATAGCATCCTTCATTGAGGAAGCACTATTAGGGCTCTCGGCGAATTTCAGCTGCAAAAGCTTGCTCGCGGAGGCTCTCCGCCGATTCAACAAATAAAGATTCCTGTGATTTTGTTCTTTCACTCGTCGATTTTTTTTGGCATACGTCACAGTCCCGGAGGAATTCTATCTGTTCCGGTTAATCGCAAGATTCTGCTCGGCGCAGCTGTTTTGGGTGGTTGTTCCGGCGTTAGCTTCGGAGGTTTTTCCTCGCGTTTTGCTGCGGCGATTTGCACGGCTTGGTTTAATTGCGCAAGCGCCGCTTTCGCTGCCTCCGAGTTCGTCTTTCGCATTTTCACCAGATGCGCGAGGCGGCCGGGGCCCGGGCCAAGCCGACGCTGGCCGACGATCTGATGGGCTTCGCGCGGACGAATCCCGATCGCATCTGCGGCCAGGCCAATGCCGGTGATTGTTTACGACGTCCTTACCGGCCACCGGGCGTGCGACGCCAGGGGGCGGAGCTTGTGCGATGCAGCCGGCGGCACCGGCTGTTGCGCGCTGGCCGACGCGCAGTAATTGGTCGCCGTCGCTTTCGTGGCCAGCTTGTCCCAGAGCTGCAGCGCCTCGAGTTCGGCCACGGTGTAGTAGGTCTTCAAGGCGGCGTAGACCTGGCCGCTGGCGTGGTCGAGGTTCGCGGCGGTGTCCTGACAGTACGCGCTGAGCAGGCAGTCGCTCTGGTATTTCACGCCGAGCTCGCCCATGTGCCGGGCGACGT
>QHNJ01000118.1 GCA_003218395.1 Verrucomicrobiota bacterium | reverse complement strand
TCAACTGCTGTCTTTCGATAAGGGTATCCGATGGCCATTTGCGCGCTCTTTAGACGACTGTTCGCTGGCAAATTTGCCGGGCGCGCTTTGCTTGCGTCTTTCATCGTTGTGCTTTTCCTGGGCGGGGTTCAACTACGCCGCTGGACTGGGGAGAAGACGAGGCACGTGCGTTTTCAGCACGACATCGTCAACGGCTTTTATTGGGGCAGCGAGACGTTAGCAGAAGCCCGTCGATTATCATCCGACGAAGCCTCTGCTAATTCGTGGACGGCATTCTGCCGCGGTTATTTCGCGCTCTATGACCGGGTAAAGCGTGAGGCGTACGAGAATGATTACGGCCTCGATTATCCACCGCTGCGACTTCTGGCCATGTCGATCTGGGCGAAGCAGGTGCGCAGTGAATTCCCCGGAGTCGATGACGGACACCCAAAGCTCGTCAACCCGCTGTTGAAGATGAATCTATTGTGCGAACTGATTTCCGCAGCGGCTATTTTCCTCCTAGTCCGGTTGTGGGTGCGCCGGTCGTCCAGTGCGACGCAGTCACCCTTCCTGCGCGCTTTGTCACTGCAGCAGCGCGCTTCGATTTGCGGTTTGGCAGCGGCGAGCGTTGCCTGGCTTGAACCGTCGCTGATTCTCGACGCGCACGGCTGGCCGCAATGGGACGTATGGATCCTGCCGTTTTATCTGTTCGCTGCGCTCGCAGCCCTGAAAAATCGCTGGTTCTCCTGTGGCTGTCTGCTGGCCGCAGGCGCAATGCTTAAAGGGCAACTGTTATTCGTGGCGCCGTTTTTTGTTTTTTGGCCATTGTGGCAGAAAAGATGGACTCGCGCGTTGCGCATGCTAGCTGGTTTCGCGGTGACGGTGGCGTTGATAGTTGCGCCGTGGCTGCTGTGCAATCTAGGAGCGTGGATTGTCGTTGCGCTTGTGGCCGGCCTCAGCTCGCTATTTCTTCTGCGAAGCGGGGCGCGCTACGCAGCGTCCTGGGTCTCCGGTATCGTCGCGTGCGCAGTCTTTCTCATTGGTGCTTGGGATGGCGGCAGCTTCGCCTGGCTACGAGTTGGTTTCCTCTACGGCAGCGAGCATTATCCCTACCTTTTCATAAGTTCTTGCTACAATCTCCCCTGGC
The DNA here is from genome assembly GCA_003218395.1 of Verrucomicrobiota bacterium. GTDB lineage: Bacteria > Verrucomicrobiota > Verrucomicrobiia > Chthoniobacterales > UBA10450 > Udaeobacter. The sequence continues at coordinate 2,750 of QHNJ01000118.1, read as the reverse complement.
TTCTCTCCAATGTTGGCTGGTCGCTGAAGGATCATTTCTGGTCGCTTAATCTTGGATCTCTGCATTTCGACCTCACCCTGCAATGGACGCTGCGACTGCTTTACCTGGGCGCATTGGCCCTCTGCGCTTACGGCGCCGCACGACACACGCGCAACCGCGATCCTCGCGCCCTGATTGCAATCGCCGCGCCATGGCTCCTGATGTTCGCGCTGTTGGGTCAAATGCAAGAACGTTACTTGATGTGGGGTGCGGTCGTGAGCGCCGTCGCGCTGGGGGTCAGCCTGAGGCTGAGCGTAATTCATTTCATCATCTCGGCCGCAAGCACGGCGATGATCGTTCACGTAATGCTGATCGACAAAAAGCTCGAAGCGACGCTCCGCGCGATTGATGTGCTTAATGGCGTTCGACCTTACGCCTCGGTCGTGGTGCTGGCCTGCGTAGCGGTTTGTCTGTGGAATATGCTTTCAACGCGCACTCGGGTTTTCCAACGTCGACAGGCCGATTCAAGCGCGGTGCCTTCCCTCTCGCTGGGGCCGGCGCCGGAGGAAGCCTGAGCTGCACGCACTTCAGGTTGCGAATAAACGCTTAGTTGCGCTAACCCATTCGCCTCCGCAACAAGCGCTCGATCATGGACAGGATTTCAATCGCCAATAGTAGCGGCGCTCTCCGAGCGTCGCACTAATTTCTCGATTGGTAGTGCACGCGTCTCGCGTGTTGGTTTTGGCGTCCCACCAAAACTGTCTTTAATTGTGTGCGAGTCGGGTTACCGGTTGAGATTCTAAAAAGTTCGCATCAACGTGAGCTTGAGGTCCATCGCATCAACCTGCCCGGGCGAGTCGATTCCAATTCTGGGACTGTTGAAAGACTCGTGAGAGAAGCGCGTCGTGATCGGCGCAGCGCAGACTGCGAATTTATCTCGGGGAAATTCTTTTGGAACTTCGATGCCAGAAGGCCGAACGAAGTCTGTCACGCGAACGTTAACAAGGAGATGATCGTGAAAAGCAAACTTCTCTGGCGACGGCTTCTCGGTAGTTGCGCAGCAGGATGGCTGGGGATGCACCTCCAGGCAGCGGCTTTCGCCCAAGTGCCCGCGCCACCAATCACTCCAAATCCTGCTCCGCCAATCAGGCCAAATCCTGCGCCGCCGATTACACCCAATCCCGCGCCGCCGATTACACCCAATCCCGCGCCGCCGATTACTCCAAACCCAGCGCCACCAATTGTTCCAAACCCAGCGCTGCCGATCGAGTCACCCACGCCTACTCCCAGCATTACACCGCTGCCGTCTTAACTGCCTAGTTATTTCACCACGCGAATCTTTTTTGCGATCCTTAACCCTTTCTATTGGCGAGCCAGTCGCCGGAACAAAAACGCGCCTAGGACGATAAAAAGAATATTTGGAAACCAGACGAGCAATTCCGGGTGCACCCTGGGGTTTCCGCGCAACGTATCGCCGATGATGACAAAGAGAAAATAGGTGATGGCGACGATCAAACCCATGGCGAAACCAATTGACGTTTCGCGTCGATGCGCTGTGACCCCAAGCGGCACCCCGATAATCGCGAACGCGATACATGCGAATGGAAATGAAAAGCGTTTATTTATTTCCGTGCGGCTGGCGCTGCGCTCGCGTTGGTTCTCGCTCTTGAGCTGTTCGAGCAGTTGCTCGATGGACAATGCAGAACGGCTCGGCCGTTTTTTTTCCTTTTCATACAGCTCTTCGAGGCTAATGGGCAACGTGCCTTCCACCATATTGATTCCGTCGCGAATCTTTCGCAGGTTGAGCGGGTCCTTTGAGTCGCGTTCCTGATAACGGGCCTGGTAGAGGTGCATCAGAATCTGCTTGTTCGCCAAATCGGCCTCCAGCATGCCCGTGCGCGCGTAAGTAACTTTTACCGGGAGCGAATTTTGATCCAATTCGAAGACGGTGATGTTCTCGAGCTTGTTGCCTTCTTTTTTTCCCACATAAATTTTGCGACCGGGAAATTGATCGATCACCTGATCGCTGCCAAAGAGCGCCATCGGATTGCGCGTAGCGAGATCGAAAATGGTGCTGCGCAGTTTTTCCTGGGCAGCCGGTGCAGCCTGCACGTTGAGCCAGAGACAGATCATCGTGCAGAGAAGCGCGATCCCGGCTAGCGGCATGGAAATGCGCGTAATGCTCACGCCATTTGCACGCAACGCGATCAATTCGTTGTCGGCGGAGACCCGCCCGTATACGAGCAGGATCGCGGTCAACAATCCCCAGGGAATGGTGAAAATGAGTGAGAACGGCAGCACGTAGGCGATGAAGGTGATGAGGTATTCCATCGGGACGTCGTGATTCACCAGCAAAGGAAGAAGTTTGCGGAATATGTTTCCCACGACGAGAACCAGACTGAGCACCGCGATGGCAAACGCAACGTTGACCAGCAATTCGCGGCTAATAAACCGATCGATCAGTTTCATTTCTCACCGCCAAGATTAGCACATATTGATCCCGCGAGCGCTCTCGTGCTAATGCCAGTCCGGCTCGGACTTTCGGCGGCCTTCGCTGAAACGGACTTCTCGTCCGCCAGGCACCTTGTCATATTTTATCCGTGTTTCATCTGTCAATCTGTAGCTGGCAAATGACGTGATTTCCCGATAAGGTTAGTTTCGAGGACTAAGAGGAACATGTACGACGTCGGCATCATCGGCGGCGGACCGGCCGGGAGCACCGCCGCGACCCTGCTCGGGCGCGCGGGCCGGCGCGTGATCGTTCTCGAGCG
>QHNJ01000086.1 GCA_003218395.1 Verrucomicrobiota bacterium | reverse complement strand
CGTGTCACTCACCGAGTAAGTGAACAGACTACCTATCCGCAACTGTTCGTTAGGCGACCAGCCAACGTCCGCAATTCCGGCGGTGTTCCGGTAATTGTTGTTTGGACGCGCGTTATCCGTATCGAGCCGGCTTGCACCGACTGAATAATCGAAGTTGTCAATCTTGCCGTCGCTCTGCGACCATTCGCGAAACGTGTCGTAAGAGCCGCCCTCGGCGCTTAGCGAGATGCCGGGCTGACCTTCGCCTCGTTTCGTGAAAATTTGAATGACGCCCGCGAGCGCACGCGGTCCATACAAAGTGCTCTGCGGTCCGCGCACGACCTCGATCCTGTCGATGTCGTCCGTTGTCAGATTGGCAAAGTCGAATTGACCGGCCAACCCTTGATTGATCGGAATGCCGTTGAGCAAGACTTGCATGTCTTGGCTCGGCAAACCGCGCATGAAAACCGAAGTCAATTGCCCAGCCGTTCCAGTTTGTACGACGGATAATCCGGGAACTTCGCGCAGCGCATTGCTCACGCGCTGAATTTGTTTTTGCTCGATATCTTCCGACGTGATCACGCTCACACTCGCTGGCGATTGATCGAGCGGAATATCAAAACGCGTTGCCGAGACGACGACTTCCTCGGCTTCCGCCGTTTCCTCCTGACCGGTAGATGTCGATGTTATGGCGTCTTGCGCACGCAGTGAACATGCGGCGCTTACTAAACTGAATACAACAAACCATATTGGGCGATTTCGCATACAAGTTTCCTCCAACTCCGAGAGTCGGACTTGTATGGCCGAGGCCGCATCGCCCAGCTCTCATTCTTCTTTTTGCGAAGAAGGTTTTTCGCGCACCGCACCGGCGGGCACGAATGAGGTGAACCGGACAAATATTCTGGCTCCTGGCTTCTGGTCCGGCAGCCGCCGGACGCACCTTCTTCCCGCCTTCACCGCATCAGCCGGAGCATAGGCATCTTGCCTGTGGGGCCAACGGACATCTTGTCCGTTGCTTCCGTCACAGCAGGTTACAAACCTGCTGGCCCCGAACCGAACGATTGGCCCATGGGAAGTTGTATCCAGTTACAGCAGCGCAACTGCTCCCGATTCGCACGGGATTTCTTGCGCCGATCCACTTTTTCAAGCTCGCAAAGAACTGCCTCCAGAAGTAGCGGCTTGCGCTCAACGCTTCAAGATTTATTTAATCGACTGTGTCCTCGGCTGGTTCTTCTCCCAATCTGCTCGTCACCGGCGGAGCTGGTTTCATCGGCTCCAATCTCACGCTCGCCCTGCAGGAAAAATTTCCGGACGCACGGCTCACGGTGATTGACGATTTCCGCTCTGGCGATTTCAAGAATCTTGCCGGATATCGTGGCGATTTCGTTGCGCAAAACCTCGCTACATTCGACTGGCGCGGACAATTCGGCGACGAAGAGTTCGACGCAATTTTTCACCTCGCCTCGATTACCGACACAACCAACCACGATCAGTTCGTGCAGGTATATGATAACGTCGAAAGTTTCCGGCGGATCCTAAATTTTGCGCGTCCGACCAAGACACGAATCATCTACGCTTCCTCCGCGGCAACTTACGGCCCTGCAACTGAGGCCAGTGTGGAATCGAACGGGGCCGCACCGGCAAATGTTTACGCCTTTTCCAAGGTGATCATGGACAATATCGCCAGGCGCGCTGCCGCCGAGTCGCCTGATTGGATCATCATTGGCCTGCGTTACTTCAACGTTTATGGACCACGCGAGGCGCATAAGGGCGTGCCCGCGAGCATGGTTTATCATTTATCACGACAAATGAAGGCAGGCCAGCGGCCGCGGATTTTCAAGCACGGCGAGCAGAAGCGCGATTTTGTTTATGTGAAGGACGCTGTGAAAGGCAGCATTCTCGCCCTCGAGGCGACGGAAAGCGGCATTTATAATTTGGGCAGCGGCCAGGCGCGCTCATTTAACGAACTTGTCGATGTTCTAAACAGGTGCCTTGGGACAAATTTTCAGCCGGATTACATCGATAATCCCCACGCCCATTATCAAGATTTCACGGAGGCCGACTTGAACAACGCTCGCAGCGCACTCGGTTATGCGCCACAATTTTCGCTCGAAGCCGGCGTGAACGATTACATGCAATGGTTGTACGGAAGTTGACAAGAAGAGGCGTTTTCTAACGCGCTTTGTACTAAACGGCCAGCGGCTGTGGCCGGTCAGATCAACACGAAAAGGACATAAATGGACGGCTCATCGCGCCGTGGCGACAGGTCGCCATCGACACCGCTAGCACGCCAGTTAGCGTTGACAAATTAGGCATCTTGCGGTTGAATAGTACCTCAGGTTCCTTCCTCGCCAGTCATTCTCTCGTGAGGCGCGCTGTTGCGAAACTACAGCTTTTTAATCAGGCAACTTCATTCCGAAACAATAAATCCGCATCCAATGTCGGGACATAGCAAATGGTCGAAGGTCAAGCGTTTTAAAGGCGCGATCGACGCGAAACGCGGCAAGATCTTCAGCAAGTTATCGAAGGAAATCACCATCGCCGCAAAAACCGGCGGCGGTGATCCCAATGGCAATCCGCGCCTGCGCAGCGCGATCCAGGCAGCACGGGCGCAAAGCATGCCGATCGATAATATCGAGCGCGCAATCAAACGCGGCACCGGCGAGGGTAACGACGCGCAGAATTTCGAGGAAATTGTCTATGAGGGTTACGCGCCGAGCGGCGTTGCCGTAATTGTCGAGGCGGCGACTGACAACAAGAACCGAACGGCTGCCGAGATTCGAAGCATCTTTAGCAAGAACAATGGCAACCTCGCCTCGACGGGAAGCGTTTCATACATGTTTCACAAGAAGGGCCAAATCACGGTCCCGCGGTCGAGCATTGATGAGGACCGGCTTCTGGAACTCACCTTGGAGGCCGGTGCCGAGGAGTTGACAACCGACGAGGATCAGTATGTTATTATCACTTCCCACGATCAGCTATACGCCGTAGCTGAGGCGCTCAGAAATGCGGGCGTGATTACCGATGGGCAAAAGTTTACATTCATTCCCGATACGACTGTTCCGGTTGCCGACGAGACCGTGGCGCGTCAGGTGCTGCATTTGTGTGACGCGCTTGAAGACGACGACGACGTGCAAAACGTCTATTCAAATCTAGAAATTCCCGACGAATTGCTGGCCAGGTTGCCGGCCTAAAAAAGTACTGCTCCCAGGAAACTTGTAAAGGCGCTGCCTCGCCGCAGCGATGAATTCCATTTAATCTATGAATGAAGAAAACGAAAACCAGCCTGCGCCGCTCGAAACTGGGTCTGCCTTGCCGGAGCAACGCCATCATCGTCCGCGCCGTCGTTATCCACGAAGACGTTATCGGGATCGCGTCGATCGATTTGGACGCGATAATTCGGGCGAGTCGCCAAATTCTTCGTCAGCGATTGTCGATCCTGTCAGCGCAGATGCCGGGGTCGAGACGTTGGATCGACAGCCGCGCGAAGGCGTCGAGGGATCGGTCGAAAACAGCGAGCAAGCTCAGGCTGAGCCGGAATTCGGCGAAGGAATCATCGAGATATCGGGCAAAGGTTTCGGATTCTTGCGCGACCCGAAGCGGAACTTCGTGCAGACGCCGCAGGATATTTTCGTTACGCCAGAGATCGTTCGCCGTTTTGCTTTGCGCGACGGTATGTGGATTTACGGCGAAACACGGCGCGGCAGCCGCGGCCCCCAATTGGTCAAGCTACTCAGGATTAACGGCGACGAGCCGACGAAATACCAAGGTCTCCGCCGATTTGAGGAATTGACGACGATCAACCCGAACAAGCGGATCAAGCTCGAGACCGTGCCGGATCGTTACACGACGCGGATCATGGATTTGATGACGCCGCTCGGGATGGGTCAGCGTGGTTTGATTGTCGCGCCGCCGCGCACCGGCAAGACAACGCTGCTACATCACATCGCCGAGGCAGTCACCAAAAATCATAAGGATGTGCACGTGATCATTTTGCTAGTCGATGAACGCCCAGAAGAGGTCACCGATTTCCGTCGTTCGCATCCGACGGCGGAACTGATGGCCAGCTCCAACGACAGCGACATCAAAAGTCACACGCGCATCGCGCAACTCGCGAGCGAGCGCGCAAAACGCCTCGTCGAAGCCGGTAAGCACGTGTTCATCCTGCTCGACTCGATTACGCGCACGGCCCGCGCATTCAATAATGCCATGGCTGGCGGGGGCCGCACCATGAGTGGCGGTATCGATGCACGCGCCATGGAAATTCCACGCAAGATTTTCGCGGCCGCGCGTAATACCGAGGAAGCCGGTTCTCTCACTATCGTTGCCACTGCGCTAATCGAAACCGGCAGCCGCATGGACGAGCTGATCTTTCAGGAATTTAAAGGCACTGGAAATATGGAAATGGTGCTGGACCGCAAAATCAGCGACCAGCGGATTTATCCCGCCGTCGATATTTTTCTCTCCGGCACGCGGCGTGAAGAATTGCTGCTGCAACCGTGGGAGCTGGAGAAGATCAATCTGATTCGTCGCGGCCTGGCCGGTCATAAACCGGAGGAAGCGATCCAGCGTCTCCTGATGTTTGTTAAGAAATTCCCAACGAACACCGAGATGCTCAAGGGAATTCCAGGCTGATCCGGTTCGCAGGCGACTGCCGGTCTTAACTCGATCGGACACGGTTCATAATTCGCTGTGCGCAGTCGAAGGTTCGCCAAGAAATTTTACCGAAAGATCTTTGGGAGAAAGTGGCGGCGACCGCGTGAGATTTCCGAGCTAAGCACCTCGCGGATTCATCAAGCTGTCCTTCGCGTAATCGCGACCGCGCCTGGAATGCCATCCAGTGGAGACTACCTCGACGTAGGCAGTGGAACTGGAGAATTGTTGCGGCTGGTTCGAGCGCATTATCCGTTTCGTTCATTTGGCTGCGATTACACGGATAAATTGCTCTCCGGTCCGGGTCCTAGCATCGACACCGTCGATCTGAATCGCCAACCCCTTCCGTACAATGACAATCGCTTCGCGCTCGTTACATGCATCGAAACAATTGAGCACCTGGAAAATTTTCGGGAAGTCATCCGGGAGATCTATCGTGTTCTGAAGCCAGGGAGCGTCGCTGTATTCTCGACCCCAAATATTTTGAATCTGCGCTCCCGTCTGCGCTATCTGTCGTCTGGATTTTACAACTTGTTTGGCCCGTTAGCGTCTGACGAATCCGCTATTCACACCACGCGCGGCCACATTAACCCGGTGAGCTGGTTCTATCTGTCGCACGCCCTTCTCAGCGCTGGTTTCCGCGATTTGAAAGTGACAGTGGACAAATACCAGCGCCGCTCCCTTCTGGCATTCCCGTTCCTCATTGTTCCCCTCCGCGCCACAAACTGGATCGTTTATCATCGTGATAAGAGCACCTACGGGACACTGGACGAGTGGAATACCCGGGCTGTTCGAGCGATGAATTCGCCGGACCTGCTTCTTGGTCGAACGTTAATCGTCACCGCGGTCAAGCCGGTGTAACGAGTTGTTGGTAGAGTGTGTGAATCGCATCGCGAGCATCGAGATAATCGCGGTGGAAAGCCTCAAATTCATGGTAGCCAAGACGGATGGCAAACTTTCGTTGTTGACCAGGATCGATCGGCAGCGTTGAAACGCCTCGGTTATCATATCGACGCAACACAAGTTCGCACCGGCGCAAGAACGCGTAAGAGTTTTTGAGCTTCGCAACATCCGAGCTGCCCAGATCCCCGCGTTCCTGCAGCCGATCGACGGCGCGCTCCCAGTTCTGCTCCCAGATGTTTCCGCGCATCTGCAACGCTTGAACGAGGAACTCCGCTTCTATGATACCGCCGTTTCCAGTCTTTAAATCGAGAAAATCCGATCCGCTTCCGCGCTCGCGTCTAATGCGCTCAAGCATGTTATTAATTCTAGTCAGAAGGTCGCCATCCTCGCCGGCGCGAGCCCATGCGCGTTTCGCAATTTTCATGAATTCGTCTTGTAACGGCCCGCTGACAGCGCGCGCGCGAGTCAGCGCCTGTAATTCCCACGGCTGCGCGCGGCTGGCGTAGTACGATTCATACGTCTCAAGAGAGCAGACCAGCGGGCCCTTTTCTCCTTCGGGGCGCAGCCTTGCGTCCAGAGCCCAGATATTTCCTTCGGCAGTTGGCTGCGCCATGGCGATCGTAAGATTCTGCGCCGGTCGGATCTCATCGCCCACGAACAAAACGTCCAGATCGGCGCCGTAGCTGATCTCGCGTCCGCCAAATTTTCCGAGCGCGATGATGGTCAATTCCTCGCTTCCAAGCAGCCTGGCCATAAAAACCAGACAGGCTTCGGCCACATCCGAAAGCTCTGCGAAGGTCGCTGCCGGGCTGGCAAGCCCCAGCACGTCGCGCAGGATGATGCGCAACAGTTGCCTCTGCCGATATGCGCGTATCGGGTCGAGATTGCCCGCATCCGCGCCTAGCGAATCGAGCCGCCGTAAATTTTCCGCCACCGATCGTGGTTCATCAAATGTTGGGTCCCGGGTGATGTCTTCCAGAAGTTGCGGCCGGCGAATCAAAAGCTCGCTGGCGAACCGGCTGGCATCGAAAGTTTTTACCAGCAACTCAAGCAGTCGAGGATTGGTAACGAGAAGCTCGAATAGCAAACTGCGCAAGCCGTAGGCCTCAACAAAGCGAACAAATTGATTGAGAGTTGCGTCTGGATCCGCCGCTTTCGCGAGCCAATCGAGTAAGACTGGCCGCAGCTTACGGAATATTTGGCGCGTCCGCGGCGCGATATGGAAGCCGGTAGGGCCTTGTGCGAGATCCGCGAGTGCCCTGGCCGCGCGTTTTTGGTTACTAAAAATGTCCAGATCGATTTTGGCTGGTTCGGCAGGCGGTTTGGAAATGACCCGTTCAAAAATCGAGCGCACACTGTTCATTTTTTCGTGCAGCGCCGCGGTGAATCGTTCACCGGACGAAAAACGCAGGCTAAGTGCGAGTCGTCGCAGAGCTTCCGGTTCCTGCGGAACCGTGTGGGTCTGCTGCTCAGCTTCGATTTGCAAACGATGCTCAACACGCCGGAGAAACCGATACGCCTTGTCGAGCGTCAGAACTTCATCGTGCGGAAGAAGATCCAATTGGCGAAGACCCCGCAGCGCTTTAAGCATGCTCGCTTCTTGCAGGAACGCATGGCGCGCCCCGTGGATGAGCTGAAGTGCCTGCACCACGAACTCGATTTCGCGAATGCCACCGCGGCCGAGTTTGACGTCGCTTTCAAGCTGGTCTGGTCCGACCACGTCGCGCTCGATGCGGCGCTTGATGTTGGCAATCTCATCGAGCAAATCGGGGGTCGTGCTCTTTGGATAAATAAAAGGCTGATGTTGCCGCAGGAATTCATAAGCCAGCTCCCGACTGCCGCCGATTCCGCGCGCTTTGATTAGTGCGAGGCGCTCCCAAGTTTCGCCGAAACCGGCGTAATAATTTTCCATGCTCTCGATCGATCGCGCGAGTGGCCCAGCCGAGCCTTCTGGGCGAAGGCGAAGATCGATGCGAAACAGGGAGCCTTCCGGATGAGGGGTCGAGAATGTTTCGAGAATCTTCTTTCCGAGCCGGTTAAAGAACTCGTGACAGGAGAGGTGCGGCGTTAGCTGGCCTTCGTCGCTGTAGAGAAAAAGAAGATCGACATCCGAGCTGTGATTCAGTTCGCCGCCTCCGAGCTTACCGAGCGCAAGAATGGCAAATGCGGCGCTCGGGGAGCCGTAGCGCTTCCGGAATTCGGCATTCCAATGTTCGAACACGCGGCGGATGCAAATTTCTGCGATTTGCGAAAGCTCTCCGGTGGTTTCCTCAAGCGGGGCTACGTTCGCAAGTTCGCGAAGGGCGACACGCGTCATCTCGCGGCCTTTCCAGAAACGAAGCGCCGCGAAATTTTCCGCCGAGAACGAATCACCAGCTACAATACGAAGTTCGTCAAACATTTCCGCGTAGCCGCGAGAAGCGAGACATACCTCAGGCTGGTGCAACCACAGAAGAATTTCGGGACTCCGCGTTAGTCTCGTCGCGCAAATGCTGGAGGCTGCCAAAAGATGAAGCAGGGCAGCTTGGCCCAATGGAAATTGCTCGACGACATCAGCAAATGGCGGCGCCGTTGGCGGCCACCGTTCGCTAAGTTGGAAAAGCGTAGTTTCAACCTGTGACGGGTTGAGCGATGCGGCCGCTTTTTCTCCAATCCAACGATTACCGCGATCCATCGCGCGGAACATCATGCGGATTTGGCCGAAAGACTAGACACTGGTCCCAAAATCGCTGAGAAGGTGGATCGGCGCTCGGTCGCGCGATGTCAATTGTTAAAAATGGTGCCAAAGGCGCACATATTTGGGCATCGAGCAAGGGACTGCTCGATCCACCCCATCGCATTCCGAGTATTCTTGAGACCGCCCATCATTGACGCAGCGCGCTCGCCTACGACGAAGGGAGAGGTGCCAAAACGCGGAGCGCTTTTTCCTTGATCTGGAAGTCAACCGGGCAATTCCCAGCCAGCTCGCCGTCGAGTTCCACCGGAACATCCTGCTCGCTTGTTATGCCCAAGTGCCGGGTCTGGAAATATTCAATCTCAGGGACTCGAATGTGCGAACTGAACACTACGTCCTGCAGATATTTGATGATTTCGAGATAACCGAGCCTCTTGAAGACGACTACATCAATTAACCCGTCGTTGATGAGCGCGTGCTTAAAAAATGGAAAAGGCCCGCCGTAAAGACGCCCATTTCCAATGAGAACAAACGATCCTTCCTTAACAGAAGCATCCTCCGATTCGATGGAAAGCTTCGGCGGCTGTCGTGCGGCAATCTGCGCCGCGGAGATGAGATAGCTGAGCGGACCGAAACTTCGTTTGAAAGCGAGGCTGGTCTCCTTGACGACTTGTGCGTCGAGTCCCACACCGGCGAGTTGGACGAAGTATTTCCCGTTTGCGCTTGGAAGATCGACAAGACGCATGTTGTTGTCCTGAATCACATCCCAGCAAAGCTCGAGATTATGCGATGGCAGGCCAAGCTCCGTGGCGAAGACGTTCACTGTGCCGATCGGGAGCAGTCCCAACGCGATTTTGCTTCCGGCGAGGCCATTGACCACTTGATTAGCCGTTCCATCGCCGCCAGCAGCAACGATTTTTTCGAATCCCTCCTCGACAGCCTGACGGGCGAACACCTCTGCTTCGCCGGAACTCGATGTAGTGCGGACGGGGCAGCCGCGGGCGATCGATTCGACACGTTCCTGCCAGTAATTCGCCTGTTCATTACCTGCAGCTGGGTTGAAAATGACGACTGTGTCCTTCACACGACAAGGTAAGAGAGGGCTTTGATCTTTTCTTCAAACTCACACTGCGTAACGTCTTCGCGTGAGAAAATTGCGCCGGATTGCATTGATTGTTTTAGGGGTCGTGATTGCGCTCGGCGCGATTGTCTTGATCGGCGTGAACCTGTATGTGCAATCGCAGGGCACACAAGCGAAGATTCAGCAGGAATTGAGTCGCCGGCTCGGCACCGCGCTGGAGATTCGCCGCATGAGCGTGACGCCGTGGGGCGGACTCGAACTGACCGGCATTACAATTGCCCAGACCTCGGTGGCGAGCCCGAGTCATTTCCTTGAAGCAAGAACATTTCGTCTGCGTGTTCGTTTCCTCTCGCTCTTTTCGCGACGCCTCGTGATCAAAGAAGTCTCGCTTGTCAATCCAAACATAGTCTGGCTGCAAGACGCGGAAGGAAAATGGAGATTGCCCGGTTCACGAGAAAAACAAGGGACGACTGTTTTGGGAAACCAGGTGCCAAGTATCTCCGAGTTGCCGGCGGCGGGCGAGCCCCCTCGGCAGGCTGCCTCTCCTGCCACCGCCTCCACGCGACCTTATCTTCCCTCCCCACCTCGAGCGACGGTGGATCAATTCCCGAAACGGCAACCGAGGTTAGCGATAGCTCCGGAGGTTCAACGTGTCAGTATTAAGGGCGGCAATTTCAACTTTCTCGATCGCTCCGGTGCAATGCTCGCGAGTTTTACGGGCGTGGATTTTCGTACCAGCATACGCAGCTCCGCGGCGCTTCATGGTGATGCAAAGGTCGCAAAAATTTCGTTACGGGACCGCTTTTTTCTGGAGCAACTGCAATCTCCGCTTCGCTACGAACCCGATGTGCTGGAGCTTTCGAAAATATCCGCGCGCGCGGGGAGCGGCGAGATCAACGGCTATTTTGCCATGCAACCGGAAGCCGAGGATTCCCCCTTCACTACGAGGATGACGTTTCGCAGTGTGCTGGCCGATCAGATTGTCGCGGACGCGAGCGGCCCGAAAGGAATGGTGCAGGGCAAACTGGAGGGAAATTTCGAAGCTTCTGGGAAAACCGCCGATCCAGATGCGCTGATTGGGAAAGGCGAGATTTTCCTCCGTGATGGGCGGGTACAGCAATATAGCCTGCTTGTGTTGCTTGGAGAGATCCTCCAGATCGAAGAGCTAAGAGAGCTTCATCTCGAGCAGGCCCAGGCAAAATACCATGTGAGCCCTGGGCTGGTTACGATCGACGAACTGATCTTGCGTTCGCCGAATATTCGCCTCTCGGCATCGGGTACGGTCGCGTTTAACGGCAAGCTGAAACTCGACTCTCAGCTCGCGATCAACGAAAGAATTCGCAGCCAGCTTTTCAAAGCCATTCGACAGAATTTTCAACCAATCAATGAGCCAGGTTATTTTGCTCTCGATTTTCAGGTGGGCGGCAGCATCGATCGACCCAGCACAAATTTGATGGATAGGCTGGTCGGCCGCGATCTCAGCAGTATGATTAATAGCTTGTTTGGCGGCGGAAAAAGAGAACGATCAAAGAAGAAAAAGAAACACACCGAAGAGCTGACTCCGGCTCCCTCGCCCTCTGCCCCCTCCGAAGAGGCGCCGCAGCAGCCCGCGTCAACGCCAGTGTCATCGCCATGAGAGTGATCGCCGGCAGCGCCGGCGGTGTCCGCCTGGCAGTTTCAAAGCGCGGTGTTCGACCGACGATGGACCGCGTCAAAGCTGCGATCTTTTCCAGTCTGGGCGATACAATCATCGGCGCGCGCGTTCTCGATCTTTTCGCCGGGAGCGGCGCGCTGGGAATTGAAGCGCTCAGCCGGGGCGCGTCTTCGGTTCTCTTTGTAGAAGAAGATCGACAGTCAATTGAGGTCATCGAGAAAAATCTCGCCAAAACACGATTAAAGGGGTGCGTTCGACGGCAGGACGTTTTCGATTTCCTCCGGATCTCTTCCGGCATCGCAAAATTCCACGTCGTCTTTGCCGATCCACCGTATGAGAAAACAAAATCTGGCGAGCGCTTCACCGAAACGCTCCTGGCAAACGAAGCGCTGGTGCAACTGCTCGAGCCGGATGGAGTTTTCATTTTGGAAAAGCGGCCCGCTGAAGCTCTTTCAGAAATGAAGCTTTGGCGTCTGGTCCGTCAGAAAGCATACGGCGCTACCGAAATCCTCTTTCTATCCGCAGTCCGGAATCCGAAATCCACCATCCAGCAGTGATTCGCTTTCTCTACAATTTGCTCTGGCCCCTCGGGCTTGCATGCTTTCTGCCCGGATATTTTCTGAAAATGGTCCGGCGCGGCGGTTATCGCGAAAAATTTGGCCAGCGTCTGGGAATTTACGATCGCGAACTGCGGGTGCGCCTGGCGAAGCAAAGATCGACATGGCTACATGCGGTCAGCGTGGGCGAAGTCATGATCGTCCTCAAGCTGGCCCAGCAGCTGCGAACGCTCAAACCGGATCTGGATTGCGTATTAACCACGACGACCACAACCGGATTTGCTTTGGCAAGCAAAAACGCTCCGCCTTGGATCCAAGTCCTGTACACGCCGCTGGATTTCTGGCCGGTCATGCGACGCGCCTTTTTTGTCATTCGTCCGGCAAAGATTATCCTAGTTGAAGCTGAGATTTGGCCAAATCTCGCCGCCGAAGCGCACGCGCGCCGCATTCCGCTTGTGCTGGTCAATGCGCGGTTATCGCCACGGTCTGAGCGAAGATTTCGCCGGTTTCGATTTTTCGTCGCACCAACATTCCGGCTTCTCGATTTGGTTTGCGTGCAAGAACTGGATGATGTCGATCGATGGCACCGACTCGGTGTCGAACGAAACCGGATTCGGCATACTGGCAGCATCAAATACGATCCCGCTGATATTGATCGTGATGCGGACGTTCAAGGAACCGGCCATTTGGCCCCCGTCAGGCGGGTGAATCTAGAGCGGCGAGTGCTCTTTGGTGGCAGCACTCATCGCGGTGAAGAGGAACTTCTCGGCAAAGTTTTTCTGCGGTTGCGTCAGAAATTTCCGTCGCTGTGTCTGTTCATTGCGCCACGCCATGTGGAACGCGTGCGAGAAATCCGAGCGCAACTTCAGGCTTTATCGCTACAGGTCCGGTTGGTCAGCGAAGCGGCGAGTCAGAGCGAAACAAATCCGGACTGCGTCCTTCTCGACAGAACTGGTGAGCTTCAACACTGGTACGAGATCGCTACCGTTGTGTTCATGGGGAAGAGCCTAACCGCGCAAGGTGGACAAAACCCGGTGGAGCCGATCATAGTCGGCAAACCTGTCATATTTGGTCCGCACATGGAAAACTTCGCGACGCTTGCTAAAACGCTCGTCTCGAAAGATGGCGCAATCCAGGTTAGCGACGTCGACTCTCTTGAACAAGCCCTAGATAAGCTCCTGCGCGACGGTCAAGCCCGCCAGCGGCTCGTCCAGAACGCGCGTGAAGTGTTGAACCAGCACCGCGGCGCGACGGCCCGTGCCGCGGCATTGATCGCCGAACTTCAATCGAAGCAACAGCAAGGGTAAGAAGACGAACACGGTTTCGCTGGCAATTTGCCTTGCGTGGAACAACGGCAATTCGATATTGCCCGGCTTTTGCGACCCTATCGTCTAGAGGCCCAGGACACCGCCCTTTCACGGCGGTAACACGGGTTCGAATCCCGTTAGGGTCGCTTCCCTCGTAAAGCGAGGGCGACGGGGCAAATGCATAACACTGTGGCATAACAAGGCTGCTGATTTCAGTGGCGTTCGATATTGTGCGCTGAAGTCGCGCGCTGTAGTTTTCTGATTGCGCGGAGCGTGCCCCGACGGGGGATTCGCGGGAAGCACAGGGTCGGTTCAACGATACCCGTTAGGCAGACGGAAAAAATTTCAGCAAAAAAGAACATGAGAGGCAAACGAAAAACGCATCAGAGAAGCAAACGGACAACGTCGGTTGATCCTGGTGCGATTTGGCGGGCTGCCTTAACCGATCTGCGTAACGAACTGCAAGATCAGTGCCTCAACGCCAAGCCTGACAAACAGCGATTTCAGAGAGGACGGCTTTTTTTGAGTCTCATGAAACGGATGGATGCAGGAGGAGGAAATGAACTCGACACGATGTCCCTTTGTTATTCGTTTGTAAGCCACCCTTCTTCAGATGTTGGCTACGACGAACCACGACGGCTGCCGCCACGCGCTGAAACGTGACGGCTAATTGCGAAATGCGGTGTGTCTGCTTTCCGCAGTTCTAATAATTATCCACGACCGTTTGCGGAGCAGGGCGGCTCAATCTCGACTTGCGCGCTCACCTTCTGGATTTGCGACGCCTGTTCCTTTACAATTGCGGCGACATCGTCTTGTTTTGCCATGCGTGGACTGTAGCCACGCAGGCCGAGTTCTATCAACGTTCTTTCAACGCGCAGCTTCACTGTTTTGAGGGTTTCATCTTGTTGGAGTATAGATCGTGCGGGCAACACCGCACCATTCGCACTGTTCAATGTAGTGTCTTCTAGCGGCCCGTATGGGTGGGCGTGATGCCGCGCCCAGCAAACAATCCCGACGATGGCCGACCCGAACAGCGCTAGGCACAGAGCGCAGAGCAGTAGAATCAAAATCATAAGCCTTTCACTTTCATTTTTGCTTGGGAAAAGAACACGCGCAGTTTCTCCAGCGCTTTTAAGCCTTCTTTGCTCACATACGGCTCCAACTCCAAAATCTCGACATCATCCATTCCGTCAATTTAACTGTTTCACTACGCCGGGACTGCCAGCACCAGCATTGTCAAAGCGAGACAGCTGAGATTGTCAGCCATGATTTCCCAGTACTTCATGCCGCGCGGATTGTGGCTCTTTTGCTCTCTACAGTGCAAGGACAAAATGATATGAACGGGTGCGCAATGACGCGCCTGAGAACGCACACGGTTTTGAACGAATGCGCTCGGTGTCTGCCGAAAACCGTAATTTCATTTCCGAAATTACGTTTTTCAGAGCAGCTTCCGCAGGATGGATTTCACTTCCCTATGCTGCGGATGCGGGAAGCCGTCCATGAAACGCTGGAACTTCGCTTCCACGATTTGTTGCAACGTTTTCACGGCTTTCGGGCGACCGCGCATGCTTGCGGGCTTGCGTTTGCGCGCGACCTTCGCGGCCCTGTCTCAACGGCACTTTGCCGCCAATCACGTCTTCGACGATTTCTTTGGCGTGCTTCGCAACGTCCAGCAGCTTGCCCGGCTGCTTCTACTGATTGTTGAGGACGATTTGCGGCGCAGGTTTGCTCGCTTCAATTTGGGCGCTCACCTTTTGGATTTGCGCCGCCTGCTCTTTTACCGTTGTGGCGAGAGTCTCCATTCCAGATTTTAGCTGTGCGATCGTCGCATCCTGTGCCTGAATCTTGCGGTTTTGCTCTTCGACCTTGCGGTGTTCTTCGAGGAACTCATTGAGCAACATTGCGTTGACCGCCTCATAGCGAACGCTGTAAGGCTTGCCCTCTTCATTGCGCGCCACCAAGTCCGGATCCACCTTTTCCACATCCTCGGCCACAAGGCCAAACTGCGGAGTGCCCTCTGGGTCAATTTCCTGGTTGTAATGGAAGGTGACGGGTTTGAGCGCGAGGATAACTTCACTGGCCTTGTCCATCGGCTTGATTGCGTCCTTGAAACGCGCTGACGAGGTGGTGGTGCCGAGATGACCACTGGCATCTACGATAACTGCTACTCCTGTTGGAACAGTTGCCCCGCTGATGCCAGCAATAAAGGTGTTTGTCTGTTTTCCGCTCTTGCCGATGCGGATGGTCTTAGACT
>QHNJ01000085.1 GCA_003218395.1 Verrucomicrobiota bacterium | reverse complement strand
TAACCTTCGTCATCCCGATCCACGAGAATGCCTAGCCGCTTTAACGGTTCGAGGTCTTCGTCGATCTTACCGACGCGATCGAGCAGTGTCTCATAGTAATTTGAAGGGATGTGCAGAAACTCAACGCCGCGCTTTTGCAGCTCGGTCACCGTGGCAACGATATTCTTCGTGGCCATGGCGATGTGCTGCACGCCTTCGCCATTGTAAAACTCGAGGTACTCTTCCACCTGCGATTTCTTCTTACCCTCGGCAGGCTCGTTGATGGGAAACTTCACGAACCCGTTTCCGTTGCTCATCACTTTACTCATGAGCGCCGAGTATTCAGTGGAGATGTCCTTGTCGTCGAAGCTCAGAATGTTTCGGAAGCCCATCACCTCCTCGTAAAATTTCACCCACGGATTCATCTGGTTCCAACCGACGTTTCCGACGGAATGATCGACATACTGAAGTCCCGTGTCCGCCGGGCGATACACCGACTCCCATTTGCGAAAACCCGGCATAAACGGACCACGATAATTCTGTCTTTCGATGAACAGATGAACGACCTCACCGTAGGTATGGATTCCGCTCATCACCAGCTCGCCATGTTTATCTGAGAGTTTCTTCGGCTCCATGTAGCTCTTGCCGCCGCGCTTCGTCGTTTCTTCCCACGCTGAAGTCGCGTCCTCCACCATCAAAGCGAGCGCCTTCACACCATCGCCATGTTTATGGATATGATCAGCGACCGAATGATTCGGTCGCAGCGGCGTGGTCAGGACGAACGTCAATCTATTCTGACGAATCGCGTAGCTGACTCGATCCTTGGTTCCCGTTTCCGGCCCGGAATAGGCGAGGCTTTGAAAACCAAACGCCGTCTTATAGAAATGTGCCGCCTGTTTGGCGTTACCGACATAAAATTCGATGTAATCTGTACCGTGAAGCGGCAGAAAATCCTTTTCCGCTGCCGGAGCCGTTTTGGTTTTTGGAGCAGCAATTGTCGTTGGCATAATGACCTCCTAACTCTCTCGCGCTGAGCGCGCCTTCTAAATATACGATCGACAATCAAGCCCTGCAAGGTCGGGGAGGTATCGCGGTGGTGGCAGGCGTGCCGCCCGCGAGACCCAAAAGTGTAGCCAACACGGCTGCCGCTACATTTTCGGCGCGAGCGAAGCGACGATTTTCTCGAAGCGCGCATCGCTGCGCAACGGATCCCAGACTTCGTCAAGCTTAAGCGATCCGTAAGTGACCCCGAAAGGAATCTTAGTCACCTGTTCAAGTAAGTTGAAGGCGCGATCGGCCTCGCCCGTTTGGGTGTAGATGCCGGCGAGCCTGCTGAGCAATGCGTCGCCAATAACGGCGTCTTTTGCAATCGGTAGAAGTTCAACCGCGCGCTCACCCTCTCGTATTGCGTCCTCCTTACGCCCGAGGGCGGCGTCAATTTGAGCCACGACCATCAGCGCTTTTCCGTCCTCCGATCGCCCACGCACTGCCGCCGCCGCTCGTTCACGAGCCGCCAAGAATGCCGCCTTCGCTCTCGACTCATCACCAAGTCCCCGAGCAACGATACCCCGATTCCATTCCCGCGGAGTGAAGAAACCGTTATCGTCGAACTCTGCCCCCCCGTGAGCACTCAACGCTTCTTCGGCCGCGTGATAATCGCGCTCCTTGAGTGCTAGATCCAAGCGGGCATTGATGAGATCATTCGGGTCAGCGGTCTTGGCGGCTTCACCAGCTACGACATCCTTCCAACGGCTGAGATCGGCTTTCCAAGCCATATCTATAGAGGCGCGAATGAGCCACAGGCTAAAGTCGAGAGGTTTCCAGGCAAGAGCGCTATCCACTGTTCTCGCGGCAGCGTCGTATTGGCGCAACATGATATATGAAGCGGCCAATTCCGAGACGAGGACGATGTTACGCGGGTCCAACGCCAATAGCTGTTCCAGGTCACGGGTTGAGTCGTCCCATTTGCCCTGCCGCCGCTCAATCATTCCTGTAAAAAACAAGACGCCTGCGTCGTTGGGCAGGCTGGGTCTGGCCACAGCTAGTTCTGCCAGCGCGGGCGCGTAATCGCGCGCGCCCCAATAATATAGGATCGCTCGAGCGAGATGCACTTCGCCTGCGTCGGGCTGCAACCGCGTCGCCGCATCGAGCGACTTCTTGGCCAAATCAAGACGCGCCGGCGTATGATCTGCGTTCACCCAATATAAGTAGAGATGCGTCTGCGCCAACTTACAGAGCGCGGGTACGAAAGCTGGATCGCGGGCGACGGCTTGATTAAGGAGGTCTACTTCCCGCTTAGCTCCTTCGACGCCACCGCTACCGATAGTACTCGCGCGATTTCGTTCGATCTCCAACGCCTTTAGGTAAAGATCGTAAGCGGCCAAGTCATTTGTTGGTTTCTTATCCAAAGCACCTTCCTCTCTAGGAGAAAGCTTTGCCTGAAGCTGGCCTGCAATGGATTTAGCGATCTCGGTTTGAATGGCGAACACGTCCGCGAGATCGCGATCATAGGTCTGCGCCCAAAGATGCGCGTCAGTTCGGGCGTCAACCAACTGCGCGTTGACGCGCACGCGATTGTCGGCGCGCTGTACGCTGCCTTCCAGCAGATACGCCACGCCGAGCGCTTTGCCGATCTCGCGCAGATTTCGCGCGGCGTTGCTCCTGTATTGTATCACACTCGTCCGACTGATTACTCTTAGATCGGCGATCTTGGCCAGGTCAGTAAGGATTTCGTCCTGCACGCCATCGGCGAAGAATGCGTTCTCCTGATTCGCACTGAGGTTTTCGAATGGAAGAACCGCAATGCTTTTCTGCGGGATAGCCGTCGAAACGCCGGTAAATGCCGCGACTTTAGCGTGGGCTGATTTAAAAATTCCGAAATACCATCCGCCGAGAGCCAGCAAGCAGAGCGATGCAAGGGCGAGGGCGAGAACTCTCTTTTTCGATTGCTGAAAGGACGGCCTCACTGACTGCAAGCGCGCTTCCCGTGAAGGCATCTGCAATCGGTGGGCAATCTCCGTGACCGCCTGCGGCCGCCGCCCGGGATCCTTTGCCAGACAAGCTGCCACCCATTCTTCCCACGCCGCTGGAATCGGCTCCGCTTCAATCTCAAATTCTTTTCTTCGCTCTGTCAGCGATGGTGGAATTTTCTCCCGAATCTGGTGATCGATATTACCGACATAAAACGGAGGCTTGCTGGTGAGCAGCTCGTAAACGCTCGCGCCAAGCGAATAGATATCGTCGAGATGAGTGCCCCGCTCGCCCTCGAGCTGTTGCGGACTCATGTAAGAGAGTGTGCCGCTTCTGCCGCCCGCCATCGTTATCACGCTCATCGAATCGCCCAGGCTGCGGGCAATCCCAAAGTCGGACACTTTGAGCTCGCCACGCTGATTCACCATCAGATTAGCCGGCTTGAGATCGCGATGGATGATGTGCGCGTAGTTGTGCGCATAGTCGAGCGCATCGCAGAGCTGGCTCATCCAATCGGTCAATTCGGCCGGCTCAAAGACTTTTCGCTCCTTGTCACAGCGCAAATTCGAAAGGGTATCGCCATCGACATATTCCATCGAAATGCAGCCCGAGCGCTCGTCGTGCACGAAGTCGTAAATGCGGACGATGTTCTTGTGCGTGAGTTCCAGGCAACGTCTCGTCTCGCGCTTGAGATCGCTTAGAACGGCGGCATCGTGCATGATCAAGTCGGGTAGAAATTTGAGCGCGACCTGGCGCTCTAATTCTTCGTCGTGCGCCAGCCACACAATTCCCATTCCTCCTTTGCCCAGAATCTTAATGAGTGTGTAGCGGCTGAAGAGTCTTTGTCCGCCGACGAACTCACCCTGCGTCACGTCCGACGCGCTGCCGGTTCGCTCGCCCCTCATGTTACTAGGATAATCCTCGAAGAACCAGCGATAAAGCCAAAAACAGCTGACCTCAACTGCTGGCGGACTTGCGAAAGACCCGGTTTTCGGAGCAAATCGCCACTGCTTTTGCTTTGCTGGCAAATTTTTTTGATAGAAACTGTTTGATGAATCCGCCGGAAGAGGAGGGCGCCTGGCTGGAGGCGAACGGTGAGCACCACGCCCTTCACGGGAATTGTTCGGTGGGGCGAGCTGCCGCTAATACTCTCGTTCTAGACTCGCCGAAAGTATCCAGAATGCATGCGCTTATCCAGCTGCAAAATATCGGCGAGTTCTGGCTGGTCGACTTGGGCAGTAGCAACGGAACCTTTCTGAACAAGCGGCGTGTTCATCAGCCTGTTCGACTTCATGATCAGGACAAAATCTTGATCGGCGGCAGACAGTTTATTTTTCGACAACCGGAGGAGATTTCGCCCGATTACCAGACCACGATTGCAGAACGAACCATCCAGGAGATCGAGAACGCGCCTTGCTGGTTGCTGGTCGCGGACATCGTAGGTTTCACGGCGCTCAGCCGCAGCCTGGTGAGTGAACGATTGGCGGCATTGATTGGCGGCTGGTTCGCTGCTTGCAAGAAGATTATCGAAGAGCATGACGGCACGATAAATAAGTACCTTGGCGACGGGATACTGGCTTATTGGCACGAGAGCGATGCGACCCCGGAAGGGATTACTGCCACAATCACAGCGCTCAAGAAAGCTCAAGCGCTCGCCGAACCCCGTTTCCGATTCGTTGTCCATTTTGGTTTGGCCGCGATTGGCGGCGTGACCTCGCTGGGCGAAGAAAGTTTAATGGGCGTCGAAGTTAACGTCGCGTTCCGTCTCGAAAAGCTGGCCGCCTCACTCGGCGAGGCGTGTGGACTCAGCGATGCTGCGAGCAGCAAGCTCGAAGGCTTTATTTCGTCGCGGCGGTTGGGCGATTACGAATTGAAAGGCTTCGTACGTAAACGCGCCTTCTTCATCGTTTAGCGTCCGAAAAATCGGGATAAAAGCTGTTCCAGCAAAAAAACTCGCGCATAGAGCGCGGCCCCAGATTCTAGGCCACTGACTCTCCCCAATCCTTGGTACCCGTTGGCGATGATTTGACTGCGGCCCGTAATTTCAGTCGCAGCGCATTAAGTCGGATGAATCCGGTGGCGTCGCTTTGATCGTATGTTGATGCACCCGCCTCCATCGTGGCGAGCTGCGCATCGTAAAGACTTTTCGGGCTTTTGCGGCCGGCGACGATGATGTTGCCTTTGTAAAGTTTCAGTCGTGCGACGCCTGTGACGTCGCGTTGTGTTTGTGTGACCAGAGCTTGCAGCACCTCGCGTTCACGCGAGAACCAGAAACCGTTGTAAACCAGCGCGCTGTATTTCGGAATAAGGCTGTCGCGCAGATGCATCACTTCGCGGTCCATCGTGAGTGTTTCCATTTGGCGATGCGCGAAATGCAAAATGGCGCCTCCGGGCGTCTCGTAAACGCCGCGGCTTTTCATTCCGACGAAGCGATTTTCCACAATGTCCACGCGGCCGATTCCGTGTTTTCCGCCGAGCTTGTTCAGGGTTTTTACCACGCCGAGCGGCGAGAGTTTTTTTTCATTCACGCCGACGCAATTGCCGTTCTCGAAGACAAGTTCGATATATTCCGGTTCGTTAGGCGCATCTTCCGGCGCGACGCTTAATTTATACATATCGCGCATCTCCCTGGAAGTTGCGTCAAACCATGGATCTTCGAGCACGCCGCTCTCGTAGCTGATGTGGAGAAGATTGCGATCTATCGAGTACGGCTTTTGTGCGCTCGCTTCTACCGGGATTCCATTCGCTTTCGCGAATGCGATCATCTCGGCGCGACCGGGAAATTGTTTGCGAAAACGTTCCTCGCGCCAGGGCGCAATTACGCGCAGATCAGGCGCAAGCGCTGCCGCGGCGAGTTCAAAGCGAACTTGGTCATTCCCCTTCCCGGTCGCCCCGTGCGCGATGGCATCAGCGTTTTCGGCGAGCGCAATCTCGACCATTCGTTTGGTGATGAGCGGACGCGCGATGCTTGTCCCGAGCAAATATTGGCCCTCGTAAATCGCGCCGGCCTGGAACATCGGGAAGATGAAATCCCGCGCGAATTCTTCTTGGAGATTATCGATGTAACATTTGGCCGCGCCGGTGTGCATCGCCTTTTCTTCCAGGCCGTCGAGTTCTTCTTGCTGGCCGATATCGGCGCAAAAAGCGATAATCTCCGCCTGAAAATTATCTTTGAGCCAGCGAAGAATTATCGACGTGTCGAGGCCGCCAGAATACGCCAAGACGATTTTCATAACAGAAATCGGCGGTCATAGACCGCCGCTACAGAACATCGACAATCAGTCGCCGAAAGAGATTTCAACGTCGCGCGCGGTTTGCACCATCTCACCATTGGGCGGAACGAGGCGCAGCCGGTTTACCGCCTCGGCGATTGGCACGTGCCGCACTTGATAATTCTGATAGCTGACCATCGATCCGAAGTGTCCCTCGTTTGCCAGTTGAACGGCTTTCACGCCGAAGCGCGTGCCCAGAATTCGATCGAGGGTGGTCGGCGCACCACCGCGCTGCAGATGTCCAAGCACGCAACAGCGCGTCTCCTTACCAGTGCGCTGGGCGATCTCACGCGCAACGATTTCGCCGATTCCTCCCAGTCGGAATTCGCCATCCTTCGTCTCGCGCTTTACTTGCTGACCATCTTTCGGCTTAGCGCCTTCTGCAACGACGACGAGAGAGCCGAGATAACCGGCAGCGTCGCGCGCTTTGATCGCAGCTGCAATTCTGTCGTAATCAAACGAGATCTCCGGAATCAAAATAACATCAGCGCCGCCGGCGATTCCACCGTGCAATGCGATCCAGCCGGCATGGCGTCCCATCACCTCCACTACCATGACGCGTTTGTGACTCATGGCACTGGTGTGCAAGCGGTCGAGCGCATCCATGACAGTCGCGACCGCAGAATCAAATCCGAACGTCATGGCCGTGGCTTCAAGATCATTGTCGATGGTCTTTGGGACGCCGATGCAATTGATGCCCACTTCTTGCAGTTGCTGCGCGGTTACCATCGAACCGTCTCCGCCGATGATGATTAACGTCTTAACACTGAGCTCATTTAAAACTTGCCGGGCATGCTCAATGACTTCCGCAGGGACAATGGTGCGGTCCCCGGCGCCCACTTTAGCGACGAAATGACCGCGATTGGTTGTGCCGATCATCGTGCCTCCCAACGCCATGATTCCGTTGATGCTCTGCCGATCGAGAATGACATGATCGCCCGGTGGGAGAAGTCCTTCGAATCCATCGCGAAACCCGACCACTTCCCAACCGAGTTTTTCTGCTGCGAGCACGACTCCACGCAAAACCGCGTTCAGTCCCGGGCAATCACCACCACTGGTTAGAACACCAATCCGCGGCTTCATTTTCGTAACAGCGGGATCAGAGCATTTTTTTTGAGTCGGCAACGCGACCGCCGGCAGCCCATTGGTCGTAGAGCTGCCACCCGCGTTGCACAAGGCCCCAACCTTCACCAAATCGATTCGTGCTGCCGAGCAGCACCACGATTAAACGACGCTGATACACAGTTATCATCTTCCCCTGTGTCACCACTTCCGGCTGACGGTTGGCAGAGAGAATCAAGCAGTCACCCGCACGCGTCGTGCGGCCGGTTTTGACTCCGTCGATGCCGTTCGTTCCCAACAGTTCGTTCGTGTTACGAAGAACATAATTGAGTCTATGCCCGCCTCGATCGAATGAAATCTGACGCTGTTTTTGGGACACATAAAAACGGAAACTTGCTTTGTTCATGGCGTATCGGGTCAGTCGCGCCATGTCCTCTGCTGTTGAAAACGGCATCGGTCGCACCTGGTAGTCGATGCCATGCGGGTTGACAAAGCGTGTGCGCTCCATCTTTAGCTGCTTGGCCAACGCATTCATCTGGGTAACGAACGCGTCAACTGGCGTCATTTTTGAGGTGACCTCACCGGACAAAAGCGATCCCAACTGCCCGCCAACATGGTGCGCCAACGTGTACGCCGCAATGTTGTCGGATTGGACGAGCGCGGCATACAACAGATCACGCAGCGTGATGCTGTCTCCGGGCTGAAAGCCGATGTTGTTTTCCTGGGTCCCGGCAAACGCCTCCTGCGGGATCATAACTGTCTCGTTGAGATTGCTGGATTTCCGTTCCGCCCAATCGAGCACCACACTCGCCGTCGCAATTTTAGTTAGACTGCCGACCTGCAGTTTTCTTCGGGGCTCCTGCTCTTCTAAAATGTAGCCGGTCTGCGCATCGATAATAACGAACGCTTGCGCGGCGACGGCTGAACGGAGAATGGCTGCGCTCGCAATAAAGGCAAAAATGACGATGAGAAATCGGCGTGAAAAGTGCATAAGGACCCGTTGAACCGCAGCACCTTAATCGACACATTCTGATTGGCAACACGCTGAGGCAGAAAAACGCTGTTGGCGCGACAAACGTCGTCGCTCACACCATTTTTTGAGGCGCCCGCGAGCGGCTCAGCAGCAAGCGCATCAAAAAATAGACAATCAAAGCGGACGGCACTGCCAGGAAAAGCGAACCGACCAACGCGGGCCAGACGATTCGCGAAAAGAGGTGCCAGCTCAGATAATCGTGCAATCCGAAATGCCCAAAGCGCACGCGGTCCGGCGCGTGATGATACAACGTCCACCAACCGAGTTTGTACTCTGCCAGATAGACCGCCGGCATGGCGAAGATTAGTACGTCATGCAACGTCACGGCGATTGCCGCCGCGATCTTATTACATCGACATATCCATGCGATTACAATGGAAAGCAGCGTTTTCAGGCTCCAGAGCGGCGTGAAACCGAAAAAGATTCCAATAGCGGAGCCGAGTGCGATTGAGTGCGGTGTGTCGGCAATTGTTATCAGCGTCATGTGGTGAGCGACCAACCAGCGCTTGAGCCGCGCCAGCGGCTGTGGCAATCGTGACTCGTAAACTCGCGTTGCCGGTGAGTCTGATTCCTGCACGGCCAAAGCGTAAACTAAAACAACGCGGGTGTCTGGGGAGGAGCTGAGAACAATTGGCGAAGTGCTACGCGCAAACGAGCGGCCGCTCGCGGCGCGTAATCGAGATTGTTGTTATTGAAAATCACATGCAATTCACGGGTCTTCCGGGCCAGCTTTTTGCTTCGCTCCGCAACTTCTACAATCTCCTGATCGCTGTAATCGTAATCAAAACGGGCGGCTACAGTTTTCCCGGAGAGATATCCACGCGCATTTCGTCCATGCAACCGCAGGTAGGAGAAGCCCGGGCTCGTGATTTCATTCAGGTCCGACGGCATGATTGTGAAATGATCAGCCGCTGGCGTATCGACATTCACAAAAGCCACTCTGCGCGCTCGCAGAAAACGGATCGTTGATCTTAACTGGTCGCCGATCACCCAGTTGCGATTTCGAAATTCAATCGCCAACGGATAATCGCGAAGCACGTCTATTAAATGCTCGAGCTCTTCCAGTTTGTGTATTCGCGGCGAAAATGCAGGCGAGAGTTGCAAGAGAAGCACGCCGAGTTTTCCAGCCGAGCGCAAGATCGACATGGAACCCAAAAAAGCATTGAGCATGGCTTCTTCCAGAGCGGGCGTACGCTTAACTTTGCCTGTTCCATCGGTCTCTGCGCGCTGTTGCAAATCTGGCGGCAACAATTTCGCGACTGTCGAGTGAAACGAAAAGAGCTGATGCAGTTTCACGTCGAACGTGAACCGATCCGGCGTGGCGGCGCACCAGCGCTCAACCATTCGCAAATCAGGCACGGAATAAAACGTCGAGTTCACCTCGACCATCTCAAACTGTTGCGCGTACCAACCAAGCCGCTCATTCGCGCGCATTCCTTTGGGATACCAATGCTGAACAAAACCCGGATCAGACCAGCTGGCCGTTCCGACGAGAATTTTGCCGCTTTCTTTCTTCCCGAAGGATCCTTTCGCCACCCATCAACGAAGTCACAGCGACGGCGAACGCAAACAAGATTGTCTTTCTCGACTCGGCTTTCGGATGAACACACGTTTTTCGATTTGCGCAGGATCAACATCGAAACTATTCTGAAAATGCGGGGTGGAGCAGCCTGGTAGCTCGTCAGGCTCATAACCTGAAGGCCGCGGGTTCAAATCCCGCCCCCGCAACCAAATCTCACTCCACCGCGCCATGCGTTCGATGTCGGTCTTCGCTAGTGTGCAGGAGCTTCGCCTGCTCCCGGCGGAGCCCTAGTGAGCTTTATCGTTACGCCGATGGAGAGTCGCCTCAAAAGCCATTTCGTATATGCGACGGTCGCTGTTTTAGCTGCGTGTCAGGCGCCCTCAGCGTCAAATCACGGAACCCCGTCCAACCAGCCCGCCGCTCTAATCGGGCAGTCAGCCCCTCCGTCGTCGCAATACGAGCTCGATTCTTTTGGTCCTCTCCAGCCAGCAAGTTTTCCTGGTTATCATGGCGGTAGTAACAGAGGGCCGTGACAGCGAAATCGACTAGATCGCGCGTTCGTCCGCGAGAATCCACGGCTGAGACACCGCCCCAACTCCAACCGGTCTTGCTGAGATTTCATCGCCGTCGTTTAAACGCAGTGCCGGGCGACGATTGACCCCGCACACAAAGAAGCACTTGCCGCAATAGATCGCGCAGGCAAGATATACGCTCCCGCAGACGCGAGACGAAATAATCCAGCGTAGCTCAGTGGTAGAGCGGTCGGCTGTTAACAGAGACAGAGAACTTTCTCCCATTTTATCTCAGGTGCTCTCGCTTGCTCATTTACCCGCAATCCCAGGAAACAGGCCATTCCTAACTGCGCCCATAAAATCCCATTTTCACCTGCGAGTATCATATTAAAGTATCACATCGGCGCCTGGCGGTTTCCGATCCGATGCCACCTCCAGCTTCCTGGACTGCATAATTTTACTCAGGAGTGTATCGCATGCCGAATTTCGAGATTTTTCGAGGATCGGATCAATCAACGCATAAACATCATTGGACTCCGCAGCGCGTCGAGGGCGAGCTTTCCGCACAACTTGGAATTTAGATTTGGGGCCAAATCGTGCTTTCAAATCAGTCCACCAGGCCAGCTCCGGCCCGGCGCCACGCAGTTCAATGAAAAGAAAAGCTGCACCGATGCTCGTCCAAACCACGCCGAGATCAGTCCAGGCGTGATAAGCGAGTAGCTGGAAGGTGTAAACGCCAACGAGAATAAGCGCGATCCACTTCGCCATGATCCGAAGAACAGCTCCACGCGTGGATAAATCGTGGGAAGGCAACGAACTTTCCAAAGCGCAACGCAGGCGAACCGCCGCCTTCGATGATTGTGAAGTCTTCCTTGTGGCTCCGGGCTTCACGAATGAGGTCGGCTTTGAGCGCTTCTAGGCGCTCGTTGCAGGTGCCGATGTCGCACTGAAGCGTTACGGCATCGTCCAGTTTCTTTAATTGAGCTTCGGTCATAAACAATACGGGGTTGAGGTTTCGCCGCGCTCGCTCTGGCGCATTTGCTCCCAAAGTCGCGCGACCACGAAGGCGTCTCCATTTCGCCCAGCATCATTTCTGCGCCTTGAAGAGCGCCTCCTGCAATGTGCTTTTCGGTTCCACAGACCCCATTTTCCTGGCGACAAAAAAAGTTATAACTATCTTGACTTGGGATTCCTCAATCCCGTAGTTGGCTATGTGACGCACTCATCCGCCTTACTTGCGCTGCTCGATGAGCCAATTTGGTTCTGTCTAAAGGCGCAGCCGAAGCGAGAGCATCTGGCCGCGACCGCGCTCAGGCGCCAGTTTCACATCGAGTGTTTCTCGCCTCGATTGCGTTTTCGCAAGATGACCAAAAGGGGGCCAGTCTGGTTCGTGGAGGCGATGTTTCCCGGTTATCTGTTCGCGAAATTTGTTTATTCGGAACAACATCGCGCCGTTGAAAGTTCTCACGGAATCCGAGGGATCGTCCACTTTGGGGATCGCCTGGCAACCTTGTCAGAAACTATTGTGGTCGCGCTTCAATCGAGAGTGGGTGCGGAAGAAGTCGTGACTGTCGATTCCTCCATCAAAATTGGCCAACCGGTTCAAATTACAGAAGGGCCTTTTCAAGGATTGGAAGTCGTGGTTACTCATTTGTTGCCTGCGAAAGAACGGATTCGAGTTCTGCTTGAGTTTCTTGGGCGATCCCTTGAAACGGAGATTTCGACAGCAAAAGTGCTCCCCGCCTAAGGCCGTCTGGGCGGTGGCATAATGCCTTGCCTGGTGTTCAAGATCTGACAAAACTGACAAAAATCGGACGGATTGTGCTGATAGAACTCAGCGAAGCACAGTCCGCGGAAAGAAATTCGTCGATTGCGCGCATCAGTTTGCGCTGGGCATCCCCCACTGATACGATTCCCGGATTGAAAAACGCGAACTCGCTTGTTGCTACGAAAGAGTCGAAACGACTGATGGTGGCGCAAATCTTGCTTGATTCACGTCATGCTCGTGACCGCAGGCCTTCTCGTCGCCGGAATCGGCTCTCTGGCGCTGATTCTCCGAGAACTGCGCAAAGCGCCGGAAGGCTACGAGGACGAACACGGCTTCCGCGTCGTCTCCAAGAGAGCGGTCGGGTCGGGTGTCCTGGGATAGGTGACAACGAAGACTCGCGGAACACGCAGTAGCCGGCATCGGCCCATGCCACACACGCCCGCGCATCCCGCGCATTAGAGTTGGCGTTGCTTTTCAGATTTGCGGAAGCAACGGATAAAACTCTTCGAAAGCCGACTGGCCTGCTCCCCGAAAACCGATCCGTCTGCTATAAGAGTTGGCGGTCCGACGCAGACCTAAGGGCGGCCACCGGCCCAAATGATTGCTGATCTGTGGTGAATCCAGCCACGAAAGCATCGCAGCGGCGGGCAGATTGGGATCAAGGAGCGCGGTTTTGCGATCCTTTACATTACGCCCGGTAGGCTGCGGGAAACGTCCATAGCGAGAGCTTCAACAGCCGCTCTTGCGATGATTTCCTCAAGCGGGACAGCTTCGCCTGACTGCTGGAAGCCAAAATGCTAGGGAAAGTCGTGCTCCTTTTGAGAGGAGAGAAGCGCGGCAGAGTGCTGGCGAACCGGATAAACGTCAACGAAATGCGATGGACCAGGGCGAAGGAATCGCCTGGGCCGCCCGGCACACCATCACGTCTTTGGCCTGAATCGTGAAAGTAATGCTGGTCGGATGAAGTGGGCGTCCAGGAAAGCAACCCGGCGGACGTGAGTTGTCAGAACACCGCGGGATACAAGGGCGAGTAGCAGGATCGCGGTCGTTCGCGGGCCGCTCCCGTGTCTGGCGTACAAACTAAAGTGGCCGTTCAACGAACGGCCACTTTGCATCCACGTGAAATTTAAGCACTCGACCGGTTAACTCATTAGGAAGCGCCGCGCCATACCAAGCGCGCCAAGGGCTGCGCCCAGCAACATCACGGTCGTTCCACCATCGGGAACCGTACTTGGCCCACCAGCGAAACCGGTTACCACGGTTTGGTCTCCTATAACAAAGATGTGAGCCGCGGCTAACCAGCCCTTGTTGTTCGCGATCAGGACCTGCATGGCATTAAGCCAATTCGTGCCCGCGCCGCCGGTCAGGGTGAAAGTTAGCAGGGTGCCCGCGTTTGTAAAACCATCAAAGACGTCGAATGTTTGATTGAAACTTCCAAATCCGTCCGCATTATTGCTTTGGCCATCACTGACGGCTCCGGTTCCGTTGAAAGCCAAGTTGCTAATTGACCATGAACTCGCGTTCACGTTGAAATCAGCGGCCTGGCCGCCTCCAATAAGAAAACCTGCGTAGGCCGTCATCGTGATGGTGGCGGTGTTGCTACTCGTCAGGTCGATACTCACGTTGGCGTAAGGGCCGGGGAACCCGGAGATGGCGGCGTTCCCAGTAGCGAGGTCAAAACTGTATATGTCGGCTTTGGCTTGTTGGAGGCCAAGACCGACGAGGGCAATTAACACTGGCGCGATGTATTTTAGTTTTTTCATAGTTAACAAAGATGGAAGCAGGCTCCTTGCCAAATTGCTTGAAACCGTATCGTTCCATT
>QHNJ01000117.1 GCA_003218395.1 Verrucomicrobiota bacterium | reverse complement strand
GTGATCTCTTGATAAGGTTCGGCGGGCATACGCCCATGCCGCCAGAGATGAAAACTGAACGCTCCGATCCCACCCAATACCGACATAACCGCGCCAAAAAGGAACCAGATTGCCACCGCCATGTGCTCGGTCGATTTTCCATCTTTTGCACCATAGCAAAACGGACATGCCAGTGCCTGTCCGACGGGCGAAAAGATAAATAAAAGCAGGATCGATAAAATCTTCGTTTTCATGTGATGATACGAAGCCGTTTCATTTTTCGATAGAACCAGACGCCGTACACCATCAGCACAACGGCCGCGGCAAACGATAAGATTGCTCCGGCAAGATAAATCGGCGCGCCCTCCACGAGATCCACCCAGATGCACCACGCTCCGGTCCCCAGCGCCAGCAGCGTCGAGAAAATGATGAAAACAATATGGAAGCCTTTAAGCGACATTTAACGAAAGACCGGGTAGTCGTACCAGGCCAAAAATATAAGCCAGAAGAGCCCGAGCACAAAAAAACCGGTGAAAATAAGGATGCGGTAGATGAGCCGTTTTTCCGCGGCAAGATGCATGAAAATCGCCGCTACCAGGCCCGCCTTTAGCGTCGCCACCAGCATGGCCACGGCGATGTTCGCTTTGCGTGCGCCAAAATCGACATAAGAAAGTGCGACTGTAATGGCTGTAAACGTGAGCAGGAGCCCACCCACCATCAAGTAACCCCGGACGTGCTTCTGCACGTTGTGCGCGTATTCCTCGTACTCCTTTGGGTCTTGGGAAACGTCAGGCGGGTTGTTCATGGCTTAGAGCAGATAAAAAAGTGGGAAGACGAAAATCCAGATCAGATCGACAAAATGCCAAAAAAGACCCGCTACTTCGACGCGATTAGCCAGATGTTCTGGGTTGCGCTGGTAAAGCCTTTTGCTGACCGGCAACCACATGTAGATGAAGACCAGCACACCGCCGAGCACATGCATGCCATGCAAACCGGTGATCGTGAAATAACTAGCAAAATACGCGCTGTGCTTAGGCAGGAACATGGTAGCGTATTGAACATCCGCCTTTTCGATCGTGGCGATCTTGTCGGTAGGCGGCATATAGAAGAAGTGCGGCCGGTCCATCGCAGGATTGCTGGGATCGGCGTTTAG
This sequence comes from Verrucomicrobiota bacterium, assembly GCA_003218395.1. Lineage (GTDB taxonomy): Bacteria > Verrucomicrobiota > Verrucomicrobiia > Chthoniobacterales > UBA10450 > Udaeobacter. Next base: position 5,208 of record QHNJ01000117.1, on the reverse strand, counting down.
CGGATCAAGCGCAACTTCGTATTCCTTAATGTTTGGGTCGTTCAGAGCCGCGCGATTGTGCAAATGACCAGTGACCTCGAGGCGCGGCGGAAGGCCTTTCGCGGCTGCATGCTCATTCCCAAGATACTGTTCGTACTTCCCGAGCTCTTCCGGTTTAATGTAAGCGCCGAAGTGATCGAACTTCTGTGGCCATTCGTAAACGAGTTTGACGGTCAAGAAAATCACGCCGCACAGGATGGTGGCCAGCATGTACCACCAGTAGGCGCGATATTTTCTCATCTTGAGCGCCGCCCACGCGAGCACCACCGTGACCGACGACATGATGAGGATGGCCGTGTTCATTGTGCCGACGGGAACGTTGAGCAACCCGTGCGGCCACATACCCGGCGGCGCATCGAGTCGCAAAAAGATGTAGGCAGAAAAAAGTCCGCCGAAGAGCATCACTTCCGAGGCAAGGAAAAGCCAGATGCCGACCTTGGCGTTCCAGAGACCGGTGTCAGGCCGCGTGGAGACTGTGTACGGAATCTCCATCTCGTCAGCTACACGAGCACAGGTTCAGCGGTCTTGCGCCGCACGCGCTCGCTCGGCTCCACGGGCTCATTCTGCATCGTGAAATCACCATCGCGTCCGGGCAGGCTGTATTCGTAGGGGCCGCGATAGGCCACAGGCGTCGTCACGAAATTTCCGTGTGGCGGCGGCGAAGGCGCAGTCCACTCCAGCGTCGTCGCTTCCCATGGATTGTCGTTCACCTTTTCGCCGCGCTTGATACTCCAGAAGAAATTAATGATGAAGGGAATTTGCGCCAGACCCATGATCCATGCGGCCCACGAGATCGGCGTGTTCCATTGAAAACCAGTCAATCCCCAAATCGTGTGATCACCCGAAACGGTCCACCCCTGCCCACCATCGTACCAACGCCGGTGCATGCCGGCCATTCCCTGCAAAAACATCGGCAGAAAAATCACGTTCATGCAGATGAGCGTCGGCCAAAAATGCACTTTGCCCCAGAAATCGTTCATCCTTCGACCGGTCGCTTTCGGAAACCAATAATAAATCCCCGCGAAGAGCGCGAAGATGGTGCCCGGCGCGACGATGTAATGAAAATGCGCGATCACGTAGTAAGTGTCGTGCAGGTAAAGATCGGCTGAATTGAACGCCAGCGGAATGCCGGTGAGACCACCAATTCCAAACATGGGCAGGAACGCCGTGGCAAAAAGCATTGGCACTGTGAACCGGATCGAGCCGCCCCAGAGTGAAATGAAAAACGCGCTCAAGATGATCACCGACGGGATCGAGATGATAAGTGTGGTCGTTTGGAAAAATGCGCTGACCGCCGAGCCCATGCCGGTGAGCCACATATGGTGCGCCCAGACAATGAACGACAAAAAGCCGATCGTGAGCACGGAGAAGACGAGCGACTTATATCCCCAAAGCGGTTTGCGTGAATTGTTCGCTAGAATTTCGGCGATGATGCCCATGCCCGGCAAAATGAGCACATACACTTCGGGATGGGCGAGGAACCAGAAAAGATGCTGCCACAAAAGCGGGCTGCCGCCACCACTGATGTGCAGCGCCGCGCCATTTACCACAAGACCTGCCGGCATAAAAAAGCTCGTGTCCGCCACGCGATCCATCAGTTGCATGATGATCCCCGCCTCCAGCGGCGGAAACGCCAGCAAGAGCAGGAACGCCGTTACAAACTGTGCCCAGACAAAAAATGGCAGCCGCATCCACGTCAACCCTTTGGCGCGCAACTGAATGATGGTCGCGATGAAATTAATCGCGCCGAGCAAAGAGGACGTGATCAAAAAAATAAACCCGATCAGCCAGAGCGTCTGCCCATTGAAAACCGGAAGATGTCCCGGGCCGGTGTCGGCAATCGCGGCCAGCGGCACGTAGGAAGTCCAGCCGCTCTTGGCCGCGCCGCCGGGCACAAAGAAACTGATCAGCATCACAATGCTCCCGACAAAAACGGCCCAGTAGCTTGCCATGTTTACTTTCGGGAAGGCCATATCCGGCGCGCCGATTTGCAGCGGTACGACAAAATTCCCGAAGGCCGCGAACGCCAATGGCACAATCCCGAGAAAGACCATGATCGTGCCGTGCATCGCGCCTAACGAATTGTAAAAGTCAGGCGTCATTTTGCCGTCCGGCATTGTGCCCGGCCCGAAAATATGCGGAAGAAACTTCCCAATCACTGGCAAAGCCTGGCCAGGATAGGCCAGTTGCCATCGCATCAGCATCATCAGCGAAAAACCAAAGAAGAGGAAGATCAGCCCGGTGAATCCGTACTGGATGCCGATCACTTTATGGTCGGTGGAGAAAACATATTTTCGCCACCACCCGAGCTCGTGATGTTCATGTTCGGCGGCGTGGGCGTGTGGATCGTGATGCGTTTCGAGAGAAGTGGAAGCGTCCATTTCAGTAGAAAGTGATTGTTTCAATATCTAGAGAGACGCGCGATTTGCAAAGCGCGAAATTTTGGAAATCCCCGCCGATTTTTCCCGTGGCGGCAGCTGAGCGCTTGCGAAGCCTCTCAGTCTTTCGTGTCCATTCACGTCCCTCGTGGCTAAGTCATCGGCTAATCCGCTCACTTCGTCAGGCTGTTCCACCACTTCGACAGACGCGCTTCCGGGATTTCCGGGATCGCCTTGCCGGCCTTGTCATAATGCGACGTGTCGTTAAACAACGTCAGTCGGGCACGCGTGGCATCCCTGAAATCGACAATGTTTAGCGCGGCCGGTTTCTGGTCGAGGTTGTCGCGGTAACGGCGCGGATCGAAGCCGAGCAATGAGCTGAGCAATAGCCGGATCGTCGCCTTATGTGAGACAACCAAAATATTTTTGCCTCGATGCTCGCGCACTAGCTCGATCAGTGCCGGCAAAGCGCGAGCCGTCACGGCCAGACCGCTTTCGCCGCCCACGGGCGCAAATGTGTAGGGGTCCTTCTCCCATTCTGCGGCTTCTTCCGGAAACTCTTTTTCCACTTCGCGCCGGGTCATTTGTTCCCAGCGACCGTGCGAAATTTCCCGAAAACCATCGCGCGTCTGCACCTTCAGATTGTGCGGCGCCGCAAGAATTCGCGCGGTCTCAACAGTGCGTCCGAGAGGCGACGCGTAAACTGCGGCAATTCTTTCGTGACTTAACCGTTCTGCTAATCGCCGTGTTTGCTCGCGGCCCTCATCGGAAAGGGCAACATCGGTCGCGCCGGCAAACCGGTCCTCGGCACTCATGACCGTGGCGCCATGCCGGACCATAAAAACTCGTGTTGCGGTTGATGTCATATCATCGGTCGTCATGACGTAAATTCCGCGAAAAGGCAATCCCCGCTTCCTTAGCCAAAGATGATAGTGCGGCTATTGAAGCTACATTTGGTCGGTGGAAAAAGATTCAAGAGCGCGCGCAATCATCCATCTCGACATGGATTGTTTTTACGCCGCGATCGAGGTGCGCGATCGGCCATCATTGCGCGGCAAACCCGTCGGGGTGGGTGGCGCGCGCGACCGGCGCGGCGTGTTGACGACCTGCAATTACGAGGCGCGCAAGTTCGGTGTGCGCTCGGCGATGCCAACTTTCATGGCGCTGCAACGCTGCCCGAATTTGATCGTGCTGCCTACGCGTTTCGATGTTTATCGACGTGAAGCTGCAATCATCCGCGGAATACTTTATCAGTTCACTTCCATAATCGAACCGCTCTCGCTCGATGAAGCTTACCTCGACGTCAGCGCGCACCCGAGCGCGCCCGGACCGCTGGCGCAGGAAATCCGGAGCGCGATTTTTCGAAAAACAAAGCTGACGTCCTCCGCAGGCATTGGCCCCAACAAACTGATCGCCAAAATCGCCAGCGAAATAAACAAGCCAAATGGGCAGTTTGAAGTGAAACCGGAACAAGTGCCCGAGTTCATGAAGGATTTGCCGGTCCGCAAAATCTGGGGCATCGGCGAGAAGAGTGAGCGAAAACTGGAAGAACTCGACGTCAAAACTTGCGGCGAACTCCAAAGGTTCTCGCGGCCGGAGCTCGTCGATGTCTTCGGCAAGTTCGGTCTCGATCTCTACGATCTCTGTCGCGGTATCGATCATCGACCAGTCGAACCGGATCGTCCGCGCAAGTCGCTGAGCACAGAGGAAACGTTCGCTGTTGATCTGACCACCCTCGAGCAATGCGAAGAAAAGCTCGACGAACTTTTCCAGGAGCTGATGGCTGATCTCGCGCAAAAAGAATCGACGCGCGAGACCACGAAAATTTTCGTGAAACTTAAGTTTAACGATTTCACGCGCACGACTGCCGAGCGCGCGGGCCTTACACCCGCATTGGAATATTTTCGCTCACTGCTTGCGGAAGCCTTCGCCCGCACTGGAAAACCGGTGCGCCTTATTGGCGTGGGCGTTCGTTTCGCCGAGACAATGCCGGAAACCGCGCAGCTGGATTTGCTGTAGCACAGCCATCTTGGCTGTGGGGCCGGCGGGCTTCCAGCCTGCCGAACCACTTAAGCGCCAGGCGAGACGCCCGGCTGCCCCACAGGCTAGAAGCCTGTGCTACGTTTGTCTTAATCCCGCAACATGACCTCTGCCCAGGAAAGGAAAATCAAGCAAACCGGTTGCGATGCGCGCTTTGATAATCTGACGCGTCAACTTTATGCGACTGACGCGTCGATTTACCAAATCGAACCGATCGGCGTCGCATTTCCGAAAAGCGCGCAACAGGCAAGCCTCGTCATTCGGGCTGCGGCTGATGCAGGTCTTTCCGTCACGCCGCGTGGCGCTGGCACAAGTCTGGTCGGGAACGCGATTGGCGAGGGATTGATCATCGAATGCTCGCGTTACAACCGGCAAATCACGGAGCTCGATCTTGAAAAACGAAGCGTGCGGGTCGGGGCGGGCGTTGTGCTGGATCAACTAAATGATTTTTTGAAACCGCGCGGATTTTGTTTCGGCCCGGACGTGGCAACGAGTTCGCGCGCAACGCTCGGCGGTATGATCGCGAACAATTCCTCAGGCGCGCGGTGCCCGATTTACGGGACAACCGCCGATCACGTGATTTCGCTTGAGATCGTCATGGCCGACGATCGAATCGAGAAGATCGGTCCTACGCACGACTCGCTGCATGCCGAGCGCACAAGGATCGGGAACCTCATTCGCGCGGCGAGCGCTGAAATGACTGAGTGCTGGCCACCCGGTTTGATTAAGCGCTGGCCAGGTTACGGCATTG
>QHNJ01000044.1 GCA_003218395.1 Verrucomicrobiota bacterium | reverse complement strand
TGTCACGGTCGCCTTTGGGAAAGTAGATGGTGAGAATGTTTACGCGCGACTTGCCGATGAGCCCTTTGTCGTGGCACTCCGCCGCGGATTGCTCGACCAAATTTTCACTGATCCTTTGCAGTGGCAGGAATTGTCGATCTTCAAGTTTAAACCGGAACAAATTCATCGCCTGAGCGTCATGACAGACAAAGAGTTGTCGCTGGAGCGCGGCGAAAATAACCAATGGCGCTGGCTGAAAGGAAGTGGCGACATCAATCAAACTAACGTGCAATCGTTGCTCAACACATTGTCGAACTTGCACGCGGTGCGCTGGCTCGAAGCAACGCCACCTCAACACGGTTTCGAAAAACCGCAACTCGTGGTCACATTCACAACGTTACCCGACGACGAAGCTTCGCACAAAGTGACGATAGGTTCTGGGACTAGTGACGGCACGTGGTTCGCACGCGTGGACGAGCGGGAAGGCGCCTTCGTGCTGAGCAATCCGGATTTGAACACGCTAAAACTGCCGCTGGTTAGCCAACCCATGCGGTCGCCAAGTCCATCGCCGAGCGCAACCGCATCGCCCACCGCGAAGCCATAATCCTATAGCGACCGCCTTGTCGGCGGCGCAATGCGGGGCCTGGCTAAGAACGGCAGCGCCGCGCGTTGCGCAAGGACGCGGCTACAGGCCAAGTCGGTCAGACCTTGCTGGCGCATGGAACGAAAGGCAATAAGTCCGATGCTCCAGAGGGAGCGTCCCTACCTGGAACAAATTTTCTCCGCGGTATAAATTGTGACGATGCCGCCAGTGAGCAGTTCGCATGTTGCACGCGTGAATCCATTCGCTGCCATCAGCCGGGACATCGCATTGCCGCTCGGAAATTCTTCAATCGAGTCGCCGAGATAATCGTAAGCGCTTTTCTTCTTTGTTAGAAAGGAGCCGAATAATGGCAAGCAGCGATGCAAATAGAAACGATAGATCGCGCGCAAGATCGAGATCGTCGGCAGTGAGAACTCGAGGACGAGCAAGTGCCCATCCGCGTTAAGCACGCGCGACATCTCACGAAGCGCCTCTCCCCAATCTTCCATGTTGCGTAAACCGAACGCGACAGTGGCACAATCGAACGAAGCATCGGCGAACGGCAGCCTCATTGCATCCGAAACGACTGTCTGACGCAGACCTTTTCGTTTCGCCAGTTCCAGCATTTCAGGCAGGAAATCGACACCCACAACCTCCGCATCCGGCAACTTCTTTTGCAACGCGAGCGCCAAGTCTCCCGTGCCAGTGGCAAGATCGACAATTTTCTTCGGCTGCCAGCTCGCGGCGACCTCAGCGGCGCGTTTTCGCCAATAAAAATCGATCCCACAACTGAGCAGGTGATTCGCCAGATCGTAGCGTGCAGCGATCGATCCGAACATTTGCCGGAGTCGTTCAGGTTGTGTTGCGATACTGGACTTAGTCATTTCAAAATTGATTCAACATCAACTCGGAACTTCGCGATCGCTCGTCCCTTTTCTAGTTACTACTTCGAAGTAATAACGGGCAAAGGCGGGCGACGAGAACTTCGAGCATCTGTTTTGTCATAAAAAGTTGATTGCCATTTCAGCCAACTCCGGCTATCTGACAACATATGGATATATCTGTTGAAGCTTTACAAGAAGCCATCTCGATTCGCCGACAAATCGATACCCTGGAAAAACGTCTTTCCTCAATGCTTAGAGGTTCGCCTGCAAGCTCCCCACCTCGCACAGGCCGCCGCCATATGTCGGCCGCGACTCGGGCCAAACTTGCAGCCGCCGCCAGAGCTCGTTGGGCAAAGCTAAAGGCTGGGACGAAACCAACTCCCGCCACGAAAAAAGGTGGAATCACCCCTGCTGGGCGGAAACGGCTTTCCCAGCTAATGAAGGCTCGCTGGGCGGCACGAAGGAAAGCTGCGGCGAAGAAGTAAATCAGTCGATTAGAATTGACAAACCGTCGTTCCCGTTGTCTTCGGCTTTGTCGAGAGAAGTTGGTTAGCTAAACGCCCGTGTGGCGCAAGCTAGCTATTGCTCGCGAGAGGACTCGAACCTCCACGGGTTTCCCCATACGGTCCTGAGCCGTACGCGTCTGCCAATTCCGCCACGCGAGCAAACGACAGCGGCCCTACAATGCGCATACGCCAGCGGGCTGCAAGATCGAACCAGTGATCTCGATTCTCTGATACGAAGGAGGCAATCGCTGCCTGGTTAAATTAGCCCGAGCGCCTCTTGCGTGCACGAACTTCCAATTGGTGCGCTTTGCGTACCTCGCCAACAGAACGCAAAAGGTCGGCGTAATTCGACACCACAATCTCATAATCTTTCGAGGGTTTTTCATTCGCCTCCTCCCAAGCCTTAAGCGAAGCGCGATAAAGCTGAGCCGCTTTCGCGTAATCGCCGCGTGAATGATACACGACTGCCAGGTTGCATCTTGATTGGGCAATGTCGGGGTGCGTGGGCGGATACAATTTCTCGCGGATAGCCAACGCGCGAAGATGTACATTCTCCGCCTCAGTGTAACGGCGCTCGTTCGTGTAAAACACGGCCAGGTTATTCAGCACTGACGCCACATCGGCATGAACAGGCCCAAGCTGCTTCTCGTAAATCTGCAAAGCATGCAAATAGTACGGTTCCGCCGCTTTTTGGCGTCCCGATTTACGGAAAATAAGCGCAACGTTGTTCAACATTGTTCCGAGATCCGAATAAGGAATGTCTTCGAGTTGGGTGCCCGCGGCGATCGCTTTCTCGTAGAAACTGATCGCCTCCTCGGATTTACCGAGATTATCGCATAAGAACGCAAGCCGGCGCGCGGATCGGAAGATGGCGCGCTGGTCCGGTGGTTTTACTTTTTCCAAGATTGCATGTGCTTTGAGCAAGTATGCTTTGGCCGTGGCGCGATCCCCCTTTTGATCGAGAAGCTGTCCTAGTTTTTCGAAGCTAGTCGCCAGCGGAAGTTCGGCACCTGGGAAAGCGCGCTTGGCAATCTCAAGCGCTGTTTCAGCAACGCGAATTGCCTGAGGCAAACGATTTGTTGCACGCAACGTATCAAGTTTGTCATTGAGGATCGACCAAAGCTTTTCTTCACCTTTCATCAAGCATTACCAGCCCTCGCTCAGCTGGGCGACTAATCGGGTCGCGAGGTCTTCCGTGGCGAGTGGCAACGCTTGCCGTTCGTCGGTGGTCACATCCTGGCCCACGAAGAAGCTGGTCGCTCCGACAGCTTCAGCCGGTGGTGCGAGCTCTGTTCCGTTCTGGGCGACAAGCGTGTATCTCAAGCGCATGGTCAAACTAAATTCAGTGGTTTGGAGCACGTTCCCGCGCACGGATCGCGCCGGCACCCTGTCGATACGGGTAATTTCAGCTTTTAAAGTAGCATCTGCATTTCCGCTGCCCGCAATCTGAAACGTCCCATCTTGTTGCAACTGCTTGATCACCGTATCAGTCACCAACACTTCGATACGAGGGACCAGGGTTTTGTTTCCGAAGGTGGGTACCGCGATTGTGTGAACGTCGCGCAGGTAATATGGCTTTACCGGCCCGATGTGATAGCCAAGGCAACCGCTTAAGGTAAAGCAGGCAAATACTGCCGCAAATAAGGCTTTCACGGCGCCGGTGAGGCGGACACTCCGGGAGAGGCAGATGCCTCGGGAGCTGAAGACGCGCCGGTGCTTGTGCTTGGCGGAGCCGGCAGAGGCTCGGGCGCAGTCGTCGTATCGGGCGCCAGCGAAGCCGGTGGCGGTAACGAAACATCAGTCTCCGGCGCAGGCAGCGGTGCTGCGTTGTTTGCCGGACCCGGCTTCGCCGACCCGCTTCTGGCCGTCCGTGCTCCACGCGCATCTCCCTTTTTCTTGCCAGCGTCTGCCGCCG
>QHNJ01000084.1 GCA_003218395.1 Verrucomicrobiota bacterium | reverse complement strand
GTATTGCGTGAAATTCCCACTAGTTTGTTTTGGTATTTTGCGAAATAATCGACGCCGAACTCCTCATTGTTGCTAAGTGTCAACTCGCCAATGACGGTGCTCAACGCGACCTGCGGCGCTTTCACGTCCATTTCGTCCAGAATCTTTTCCACCTTTACCACGACCTCGCGGTTGCCAAGAACGATGATGGAATTCGAACGCTGATCAGCGATGAGTTTGGCGTTGCCGACCGTGACCGCTTTCGGCACGGTGTCCACTGGCTGCGTAGAGAGCTCCTCGGAAATATTCAGCGTGCTTTCCGTTCCAGTGGTCGAGGTGCCCGAGGTGCCAGGCGTGGCCGAAGTGTATGGAGTCGTGGTTCGCGGTTGAGGGGTCGCTCCTGCACCGCCAGCAGCCGCCGCGCCAGCTCCCTCTGTGCCTGGTTCGGTCAAAGCCTGCACCAGCACCGGCAGAACGTCGCCGGCAGAAATGTATTTTAATGGTCGCGTGACCGGTTTTGCAAACTCAACGTTGGCATCAAATTCATGGATCAGTTGACGGATGAAGGGCATGTTGATCGGCCGCGTCACGACGTGAATGCGGTTGGTGCGAACGTCGGGAGTAAGTTTGATTTTACCCACGACGACTGCTTCTTCGGATAGCCCAGCCAGTTCGCCAGCCTCGGTTTCAACCGGCACAGGTTGCGGGACGGCCCCAGGGACTCTCACGCTACGGATCCCGGGTTGGCTAGGCGCTTGGGTGCCTTTTTCGAAAATATCCTTCAGCATCTCACAGACTTTGGTCGCATCGGCGCGCTCAAGCTTGATAAACTCGCTCACCACTTCTGCCGGCGCGACGTCGACCTGCTCAATCACGCTGGCGAGTCGCCGAATGATGTCGGCATTCTGTGTCACCAGAAGACTCGATGATTTCGGCAGCGCCAGAATATTTATCGAGCCTGAGCTTCCCTGAAAATATGCCATCAACACTTGCTGAAGTTCTTGGGGATCCGCGTACTGAAGCTTGAATAAGAAGCTGACAACCGGGTTGCCCGCCGGGATATCCGCCAGGTCAGAAATAATTGCTACCGGTGCCTTTCGAGGATTTTGGCCAGCCCCCACAACGTCGACAATGTCGTGGTCTGCTGGAACCAGCGAGATCCCATTTAAAGCCAGGCTCATCTCGATGATTTTGATTGCCTCTACTCGGGACACGTCTTTGGCAATAAAAATGTTCACTTTGCCCTGGACGAAATTGTCCATCACCAGTTTCTTGCCCGTAAGCTGCTCGTACAGATGCAACACATCGACGACATCGCTGTTCGGGAACTGGAGCCGAACCGGTGTCGGTGTGCTCGGAAGGGCCGCCGCCGCAGGGTCGGCAACCTGGGCAACGGGTTGCGCAGGCTGCTGGGTGGCGGCCTGGGAAGCGGGAGATGGATTGCGGCGCTCAGGTGCGCTCTGAGCTGAGACCCCCGTCGCACTGGCAAGCACGAGCATCGCGATAAAGAAAAGCCGGTACACGGTCTTATTTAATTGGGTGGGTGACGCTAGTAAATTCAGGAGTACCGGTCAAACTCTTCGCTCCCTCGAAAAAATCCCTCTTCATGCTCGAACTGGACGCAGCAGGAACACAGCTTATAAGAGATTGCCATTATTGCAAATGATCCGTCCTTCAAGTCTGTGGAGCGCACGAGCCGTCGCGTGCCCTTCGCGGCGCCGCGTGCGCACCCCCGGAACCGTGCGGCTCCCGCGCGCGATGGCGATTATTGCTTGTATCCTGATGACGCTGACGGTTTCCGCCGCGCCGAAACAAAACGCCAGCGCAGTTGCCCGGATTCGCTCCGTCCTTCGCACACAGCAAGAGGCCTGGAACCGCGGCGAAATTGATGGATTCATGAACGGATACGCGCGCTCAAAATCGACAATCTTTATTTCAGAAGATACAGTAAGACGCGGCTGGGAAACCGTGCGCGATCGTTACCGGAAAAAATATTCCGATCGCGCGAAAATGGGGGTGCTCACTTTTTCCGATCTCGAGATCACGCCGCTGGCACCAGATTCGGCCGTTGTGCTCGGACGTTGGAATTTACAGCGCGCAAAAAATCGGCCGCACGGGCGATTTACACTCATCTTCAGGCGCTTGCCGGAAGGCTGGCGGATTGTGCTCGATCATACGTCGGCGGCTACGCCGGCGCCGTGATCCGTAAAAAAGTTACAACGTTACAACGGATAATGCTCAGTCCCCGAGCGCTTCAACCTTCGTAACGGTTGTAACTCTTTTAACCTCTCAAGCAACTTCTCGTGAATATTGTCGAATCCGCCGTTGCTGAAAACCGCGACGATATCCTTTGGCCGGAGCATCGGAACGATTCGATCAACAATCGCATCGGCGTTCTGCTCGTAAAACGCGGGGGGACCAGCTTTGGCAATCGCAGCCACAACCGCCTCGGGATTTAATCGCTCCTCTTCGGGGATCTGCTCCAACTTGGCCACTTGCGCGATGAAAACCCCATCAGCTAATTTTAGCGCATCAGGAAGCTGCTGTTGAAAAACGGCACGCCGCGTCGTGTTCGAGCGCGGTTCGAAAACGGCCCAGAGCCGGTGGCCACGATACCGATGACGAAGCGCTTGCAGCGTGTGGGCGATTGCCGTCGGATGGTGGCCGAAATCGTCAATCACTTTGACACCGCGCGCTTCGCCACGGACTTCCTGCCGTCGTGCGATTCCGGAAAAACTCTTGAACGCATTGTCGATCTTCGTTTTCGACACATCATAAAATCGCGCTGCTATCGCCGCCATCGCCGCATTGCGCACGTTGAATTCGCCGATGAGCGGAATTTCGAAAGTCCCCTCGCCAAGCTTGAACCTTGAGCCTCCAGCCGAGTAGGTGACGTCCCGGATTCGCTGGGCGCAATTCTTCGAGAAACCCACCTCAATCATCTGCGCGAGACAATCCCTTGCGACTTCCACGCAACGGGGATCGTCGCCATTCACCAGCACCATGCCATTTTGAGGAACGATATTAAGCAAACGCCGGAAGCTAAGCTTGATTTCATCGAGGTCGTTGAAGATGTCAGCGTGATCGAACTCGATATTGTTTACGATCAGCAATTCCGGCAGGTAATGCAAAAATTTCGAACGCTTGTCGAAAAAGGCGGAGTCGTACTCGTCGCCTTCGATCACGAAATATTTCGAATCGTTCAAGCGTGCGCCTTGTCCGAGATTTTTTGGGAGTCCGCCGATGAGATAACCGGGCTTGCGTCCGGCTTTTTCCATGATCCATGCGAGCAGCGCTGTTGTCGTTGTTTTGCCGTGCGTTCCAGTAACGACAAGATTATGCCGGCCGCGTAGAAAATAATTTTGCAACACCTCCGGCAACGAGAGATAACGCAGTTTTCGGCTGAGCACCACCTCCACTTCGGAATTGCCGCGCTTGATTGCATTGCCAATCACGACCACATCGGCATCTGCTGGAATATTTTCAGCGCGATACCCTTCCTTGAGCGCGATGCCTTTCTTTTCCAGAAAGATCGACATCGGTGGATAAACATTTTCGTCCGAACCGGTGACTTTGAAACCGCGCTCTTGAAGCGCCGCGGCGACTGAGCCCATCGCCGTACCGCAAATCCCCAGAAAATGAAAACTTTGGGGCGCTTCCTTCACGCGGATTCTTTACGGCGGAGAAATCGTTCGCGCTACTGAAAGGATTCGAGCGCGCACGCGCCTCGTGTGTTGTTTTCGGCGCCCCCGCCGAAAATTTCATTACTGTTCGGTTTAGCGAGGCGCCAAATGGTGTACGCGAGCGCGCGTGCGCTCCTCAGCATCACTTCTTCTTGAACACCTCCACTGCGTCCCAGGCTTCGTCAGGCGGTTGTTGTTCGTATTCGAGCGCGCGATCGAGATACATTTTGGCCAAGAGATCGTCCGGATAAAACTCGAGGAAACGCGAGAATAAGATTTTTGACTCAGTAAAATCGCGTGCGCGGAATTTCTCTAGTCCTTCTTCGTAGGAGTCGAGCCACTTCAGAAGTTCTGGATCGACATCTTCATTGCGCGCACCAATGAAGGTAAAAACGTCCACCGGCTTGGTTTTGCCTTTCACCTGCACACGCGCCACCGAGCGCAAATGAAATTCGTCTCGCACCAATTCGGCCGCTGTCGCACCAATCAAAATATCGACGCCATAAATTCGAGTAAGACCTTCGAGCCGTGACGCCAGATTAACCGAGTCACCAATGACGGTGGGATCCATGCGCTCGTGCGAGCCAATATTGCCAACAATTACTTCGCCTTGATTGATGCCAATGCCCATGCCGAGTCCCATTCGGCCTTCGCCGCGCCATTGTTCATTGAGCTGCCGCAGCTCGCGCCGCATCCCCAGCGCTGCGCGCGCGCAATTTTTTGCGTCCTGCGCCATGCCAAAACTGCGCACGTTCCCCCAAACGGCCATGATCGCGTCACCGATGAATTTATCGAGCGTGCCTCCATTGCTGAAAACAACTGAAGTCATGCGCGTGAGATACTCATTGAGCTGTGCGACCAAGGCCTCGGGGTCGGCTCTTTCGGCCAACGTGGTGAAACCGATCAAATCCGAGAACAGGATTGTCACGGGCACACGCGCGCCACGGAGCGAGCTGTAGTAGCTGTCCGGATTTTCGAGAACTTCCGCAACCAGGTTTTTCGAGACATAGCGTTCGAGCGTCCGCCGTGTGCGCAATTTCTCGAGCCGCTCGAGGGCGTATTCGAAACCGAGCGAAAATACTCCGCTCAATAATAGAGCGGAGAGGACCGGAACTGTGAGAATCAACAGCCCCGATTTGTCATAAAACAATCGCGCTGTACCAAGATACGCGCTGGTGATCACAACGAGGGCACCAAGACACAGCAACGGCCTGCGTAAAAAGACGATAAGCAACCACGCGATCAGCCCTGCCGCGCCAACAAGCGCCAAGCCAACTTCCCGCGGCGTGGGCCGCAAGAATTCGCGGCCAAGGGCCCCGGCCATTGCTTGTAAATGAAGCGCCGGGCCCGATGTCGTTGGGCTCATTGGCGTATCGACAAAGTCGTGCAAGATCTGCGCCGACGGGCCGACCATCACGATCTTGTCCTTAAAAAAGGCGCCATCGGCATAGTTGGCATGCCAAAATTTTGGATCGAAAACTTCGTACAGCGGACGCGGCTCGAAGGCATCGAGCGCCGTAAAGCGAATCATATGGCCACGAAAATCATTCGGCACGTCGCTCCCGTGGCCGATCTTCGTGAGAGCACGCGCGGACAGAGATTCGTAAATTTCTTCGCTCGGGTGCGGTGGCAGGCCGGCGAGTTGGCGATCTGTCACGCGAAAAGCCACAGCGCGGACTTTTCCGTCGATGGGATCCGCCCAGAAATTCGCGAACCCGACACGATCGTCTAGCAGTTGCGGGGGCGGAATCAGCGTGTTGTTTGGCGTGACCTCCTGCGGCTGGTCGGCGTTTTGCATATCGAAATTGGCGCCGAGCACTACTTTGTCGTGGTATCGATCGAGCGCGGCATGAAACGCCGGGTCACCATCGTTGGCCGGGCTAGAAATCAAGTCGAACACGACGAGGCGCGCGCCCGCTGCGAACAATCGATCTAGCAAAAGAGCCCACACTTCCCGTGACCACGGGAAAGGCCGGTCGGTCATCAGTTGAAACGCGCGGTTGTTCGCGATTTCTTCCGGTGTCAGTGGCGGCAACTGCAATGTGCTTTGATCGATCCCAAGAAAAACGAAATCGTTAGGCGCTGGAGTTTTTCGCCCCTCGCGCCGGAGCAAATCCTCGAAACTTTGTTCGCCGCGCCATGGAACCGAGAGAAACGGCGTTGCCGAGAAGAAATGACCGAGAAAGATCAGCCCGGTCCAAAAAACGCAGATTGACGCCAGGATCAACAGCCGATAACGCCCAAGCCAATGCATGCGCGCAATCTAGCACTAAAAGGTTGAAACGTTAAAAGGGTGAAGCGTTGAAGCGCGACATCGACCCGCTTTAACAATTAAACGGTTCAACGCTTCAACGTCCCGCTCCGCGAAAAGCGGTTGTCATTGTCGATTCACTACTTATGTTGCCCGCTCGACGCTGCCGCGTCGTGACGATCTGCGCACCTGGTTCCACGCTGTGGGACCGCATCAACGAGTGAGGTCGCGAAGATCGACAATAGAACAACAACTCGCTGAACGAGGAGTCCCGAAGCAATTCGGGGCGAAACACAATGCCAAGAGCCACTAATGCCCCGGCAAGCCGGGCCCGGCGCAAACGGGTTTTAAAGAACGCCAAAGGTTATCGCGGACGCCGTTCGAAACTTTTCCGCTACGCGAAAGATGCGATGATGAAAGCCCAATACTGGGCGTATCGCGATCGCAAAACACGCAAACGTACATTCCGTTATCTTTGGATCCAGCGCTTGAACGCCGCCGCCCGCGCCAATGGAATGAACTACAATCGTTTTGCGGAAGGATTGAAAGCCGCAGGCATCGGCCTGGACCGCAAGATTCTTGCCGACCTGGCCGTCACGGACGAAGCGGCATTCAAATCGATTGTCGATCAAGCTAAAAGCGCGCTGGCAGAGAAATCGAAGTCGCAAAAGAAAGCGGCGTAGGAAACAAAGGGTTAAAAAGGTCACAACCGTTACAAGGGGCGAGCGCTTGTCCGTTGTAACGATGTAACTCTTGTAACACTTTCAACTGCACTCATGCATCCACTCGAACAGCTTCGCGATGATGCCCTCCGGGAAATCGAGGCCGCGTCTGACGAACAGGCGCTCGAGGCCACGCGCATAAAATACCTCGGCAAAAGCGGCAGCATCTCCGCCTGGGGTGAGCAAATGAAGACCCTCGGCAAGGAGGAACGCCCCGTGATCGGCAGGTTGCTTAACGAAACGCGCAACGCTGTCACGGTGGCGATCGAAAAACGTGCGGAGATACTTCGCTCCCAAAAAGAAAGCGTGGCGCTGGCTGGCATTGACATATCGCTGCCGGGAGTCACTGTGCCCAGCGCATACTCTGGGTATTCTGGGTATAGCACCCGTTCGATCGCCCTCACTGGATACTCCGGTTATTTACCGCTTGAGCGCGGCTCGCGACATCCGCTCACTCAAATGCTCCAACAGTCAATTCAAATTTTCCGTCGGATGGGGTTTTCGCTCGCTGACGGACCGGACATTGAAGATGAATGGCATTGTTTCGATGCCCTAAACACACCCCCAGACCATCCTGCACGCAACGAGCAGGACACATTTTATTTGCCGGACGGACGCCTGCTTCGAACACATACTTCCACTGTTCAAATCCGGGCGATGGAATCCGCGCCGCCACCCCTCCGCGTGATTGCTCCAGGGGCCGCTTATCGCCGGGACGAAATCGACGCAACCCACAGTGCGCAGTTTCATCAAATCGAAGGTCTTTATGTGGATGAGAACGTGAGCGTCGCCGATCTCAAAGGCGCTCTCGAATTCTTCCTGCGGGAACTTTTTGGTCCCGAAACCGACGTTCAATTTCGTCCGCATTACTTCCCGTTCACCGAGCCGAGTTTGGAGGTCTACATGCGATCAAAAGCTCTTAAGGGCGGCGAGCGGTGGATCGAGGTCGCCGGTTGCGGCATGGTTCATCCAGCCGTTTTCGAAGCGGTCAACAAAGCGCGGAGCGATAAAGCTTACGATGCCGAAAAGTGGAGCGGCTACGCGTTCGGCCTCGGCATGGATCGCCTCGCGATGATTCTGTTCGACATTCCCGACATCCGCCTGTTCGCGCAAAATGATTTGCGCTTTCTCCGCCAATTCGCATGAAATTTTCCGTCAATTGCCTGCGCGAATTCGTCGATCTTCCAAAAAATCCGGAAGAGATCGCCGAATTGCTGACTCGCGCCGGCATTGAAACCAAAAACATCGAGACGCGCGGCGCGAATATCGACAAGGTGATCGTTTCGCAAATCACCGCGTCGTCGCGCCATCCGAACGCTGATCGGCTCACAGTTTGCGAAGTGGACGACGGCAGCAGCACGAAACGCCAGATCGTTTGCGGCGCGACGAACTACAAGGTTAGCGACAAAGTTCCGCTCGCGTTGCCGGGGGCAAAGTTGCCGAATGGATCTGAGATTCGAAAAAGCAAACTGCGCGGTGTCGAATCGGAAGGCATGCTTTGCAGCCCAATCGAGCTCGGACTCGGCTCAGATGCGTCCGGCCTATTGATTTTGTCGCCTGATGCAGAAGTCGGCGCGCCGATCAATGATCTTTTTCCCGCGGACACGATTCTCGATGTCGAGATCACGCCAAACCGTGGCGATCTGCTGAGCCACTTTGGTCTCGCCCGCGAGATCGCGGCGCTGAGCGGAAAGCAGCTCAAGGCAATGCCGCGTGAAGCGAAGATCGAGATCAAGAAATCAGGCGTGACTATCGCCGCGCCGCGCGAATGTCCATTTTTCTCGGCGCGCAAGATCGAGAATGTGAAAGTGCGTCCGAGCCCGCAATGGTTGCGAGCGAAAATCGAGAGCGTCGGCATTCGCTCGATCAACAACATCGTCGACATCTCCAATTTCGTAATGCTGGAACTCGGCCAACCGACGCACGCATTCGATGCCGATAAATTGAAGGGCAACATCAATGTGCGGCTAGCGCGCGACGGCGAAAAATTTTTTGCTCTCGACGGAAAGACTTACTCGCTCAAGTCGGACATCTGTGTCGTCGCCGATCAAGAGCGTGCCATTGGGATCGGCGGAGTCATGGGCGGCGAAGAAACGGGTGTGACTGATTTGACCAAAAACATTTTTCTGGAGAGCGCGTACTTTTTGCCGGTGAGCGTTCGCAGGACCGCGCGTGAGTTGAATCTGCCGACCGACGCGAGCTATCGGTTCGAACGCGGAGTGGATCCCAATATGATTTTGCGCGCCTCCCAGCGGGCAACTGAATTGATCCGCAAGGTCGCCGGCGGGACCCCGGCAAAAGAAATTATGACCGCTGGAAAACTTCCAGCGAATTCCGCCGACGTTTCGCTGAGCTATGAAAAGTGTGATCGAGTTGTTGGAGTTTCGATCAACTCCAAAACAGTTGACGAAATTCTCACGTACTTCGGGCTAAAGAAAACCAAGAGCACGAGCAAGGGCGGAACCTGGAAGATTCCGAGTTATCGGCGGGATTTGCAGCGCGACGTCGATCTTATCGAGGAAATTGTTCGTGGATATGGGATCGACAAGGTTTCGGGAACTGATCGAAGCCGGTCCAGTTCATCGAGTGCCGCGGATCGTTCCCATGATCTTGAATCATCGTTGCGCGATCAATTGGTCGCGCGTGGCCTTTTGGAAGTGCGGACATCGAAGCTAATTTCGCGGGAAGCGATCACGCTCGACGAAAAGGCAATCAATCTGTGTAACCCGTTAAGTGAAGATCATGTGGCACTGCGACCGAGTTTGCTCCCTGGACTCGTGAGCACACTCGACCGAAATGTACGGGCTGGCGTCCAGCGCGTGGCCATTTTCGAGATCGGTCGCGTGTTCGTGCCGCCGGCAGGGAACGAAGAACGCCGCCTCGGGCTTTTGGTTTGGGGTAATGTAACTAGCGCGCCACATTGGCGACTGAGCGAAAAGCAAACAACGCTCGAGTTCTTCGATTTAAAAGGCGTGATTGAATCGTTGGCTATTGGGAACGTATCGTTTCGCCGGATTGACCGGCCCGATTTTGCTCTGGCCACTGAAATTCTATCTGATGATCGAGTGATCGGTTTCGCGGGACAACTTTCCGTAGCCCGCGCAGCGGAAATAGACGTCCCGGGTTCAGTTTACTTCGCCGAACTTCAGGCCGATCCTCTGCTTGAAGGGCAAAGTGCGGCAAAAGCATTTCGCGACATCGAAAGATTCCCCGCCGTCACCCGGGATATCGCGATGATCGTACCGGAGAAACTAACTCATGCCGAAATCTTGCGCACGATACAAGAACCGGCAGAGCCCTTCCTCGAAAGCGTCCAATTGTTCGACGTGTTTGAAACCCAGGGCGGCGTCATCACCGGCGCGGCAGGAAAATCGCTCGCATATAGATTGACATACCGCGACAAAAATCGCACACTCACAAATGAAGAAGTGACCGCGGCGGACGCCAGGATCCGCGAAAGATTGAAACGCGAGTTGGGCGTTACCCTGCGGGAATAGTTCTTTGAAAGGCGAGAGTCGTTTGTTGAGGGTTGGGCAGGAAACCAGTGCTTTTCTCTCAACTCTCAATTGACGGCTCTCAAATTAATTTACCCTGCGATGTTCGAGATTACAGGTGGGATTCCCGAACCGATAATTGACGAACCTGAGGAGGCTCAGTCGCCCGGAGAACATGGCAGGCCTTAATTGGAAGTCAGACGCTGCGGCGACGGTCATCCGCCCGTTACTAAAAGGGAACGGGAGATCCGCCTAAACGGCACCAGCGGGGTAAAATTTTTCAGCAATGCCCGGATCGAGAAATTGATCCGGGCATTTTTCTACGAAGAAAAGAAAACGCGCACTTTCAACGTTTCAGCGCAGAGCCGTTTTTAGTTGAGCATTGAACGTTGTGCGTTGAACGTTGTGCGTTTTTAAGCTGATGAAAGCCTTACTCGCCCTCGAAGACGACCGTTTTTTTGAGGGCGAATCTTTTGGCGGAACCGGCACACAGGTCGGCGAGATTTGTTTCAATACCGCTATGACCGGTTACCAAGAAGTGCTGACCGATCCATCCTATTGCGGGCAGATTGTGGCGATGACTTATCCCTTGATCGGAAATTATGGGATCAATTCGCTCGACCGGGAAAGCCGGTCGCCACACGTGCGTGGCTTCGTCATAGAGGAACTAACTGATATCCCGAGCAATTGGCGCTCCGAAATGTCGCTCGATGAATATTTGCGGAAATGGAAAATTTCCGGTGCGCAAGGAATCGACACGCGTGCACTGGCGCGACATTTGCGGACTCGCGGTGCGATGAAAGCTTGTTTGACGACGGAGGAGATTTCGCCCGAGGAAGCAGCGCAACGGGCGATCGAAGGCGAAGGCGTGATTGGAATGGATTACGTGCGCGAAGTGTCCACACCTGAGATTTATCGATGGGACCCCGAGGATAAGTTAAGCGCGCCGTGGTCGATTACATCCGGCAACGGCGGAGGTAAACGCACGCTTCCGCCGATCCGATTTCACATCGCTGCGTACGATTATGGGATCAAGGAAAACATCCTGCGCCTGCTGCGCCAGAAAGGCTTCGGCGTCACGGTTGTCCCCGCATCGACAATTGCTGAAGAAGTGTTGGCCCTCGATCCCGACGGAATTTTTCTTTCAAACGGTCCCGGCGATCCGGCCGCGCTACCGTACGCGCACAAAACAGTGCACGATTTAATGGGCAAGAAACCGGTCTTCGGGATTTGTCTTGGCCACCAAATTCTCGGCTTCGCGTTTGGCGGATCGACGTTTAAGTTAAAATTCGGCCATCGCGGCGCGAACCAGCCGGTAAAGGATTTGCGCAGCGGCAAAGTGGCGATAACGGCGCAAAATCACGGTTTTGCTGTGGATCCACATTCGCTGCCGCCAAACGTAGAAGTAACACACATAAATTTAAACGACGGAACGGTGGAGGGAATGCGGCACAAGGAATTGCCGATCTTCAGCGTGCAATACCACCCCGAAGCGGCGCCCGGTCCACACGACGCTTCCTACTTTTTCGAGCAGTTCGCGGACTTGATTGAAAAGCAAGGGTAGGACGCGATCTCCGTTGCTGATTGACCAAAACGCCAAGCCGCCGACATTTGTCTCATGTTTAATTCAACAGCAAACAAACCCACGTTTATAAAGATCGCAGTTGCTGCGACCTGCGTCGCCGCGCTCGCAGTTTCTCCGCTCGCCATTGCGCAGGAACACGAGCATGGCAGCGATGCGGCCGCTTCAAAAGAAGTGACTGGCGAAGTGGTCGATATGATGTGTTACGTCGATCATAATGCCATCGGCGAAAAACACGGCCAGTCTTGCGGGGCAAAGTGCATCAAGAGTGGTGGGCCGGTCGGTATCGTAAGCGAGGGCAAAGCATATCTGGTGGTTGGCGAGCACAAGCCAATCAACGATCAACTCGCAGAATACTGTGGCAAAAACATCACTGTGAAAGGCAAGCTGGCCGATCGCGGCGGCATTGCCATGATCGAGAACGCCGAGATCGTTAAGAAATAGCGATCATCACTGGCGGGGCAACACTCTGTCGAGCCGACGAAAATGCGGAAGCAGAGTTCGTCGGCTACGTAGAGCCTCGCCGCCAGCAGCACATCCGGCTTCGCTCGTCAATCGACTGACAGCCGTCAGGCCCACTACCGAGGTTCCATTCATAAATGGCGCACAGCACCATGGCCGCAATCGGCATTTCAAAACGAGCGCCGTGTTCTTAGCGCGATCACTTCCCGCAACATCCGCAAGCTATCCTGCAAAAAGCGCACCTTGCTTCCTTCCGCATCGTTCCAGCGCACGGGAATCTCACAGATGCGCAATCCGGCGCGTTGCGCGAGATAAAGCAGCTCGACGTCAAAGGCGAAGCCATCGATACGTGCGGCTTCGAAAATGGGGCGGCAGACATCGAGGCGAAATGCTTTGAAACCACATTGCGTGTCCCAAAACGGCAGGCCGGTGGCGAGTCGCACAAGAAGATTGAAGATGCGGCCAGCCTGTTCACGCCGCCAGGGTTGGTGCTGACCGATCAAGCTCCGATCCAGCGCGCGCGAACCAAAGGCAATGTCGATTTTACCGTCGGCAATTGGCTCGATTAATTTCGGCGTCTCCTCTAACGGAGTCGAAAGGTCCGCATCGGAAAAAAGGCCGATTGGTCTTTGCGCCGCCAGTAATCCCGAACGTACGGCGGCGCCTTTGCCGCGATTTGGAAAATCCTCAAGCAACCGGGTGGCGATCTTCGCCTCCGAAAAAACGTCGCGGGTGATGGTTGCGGTTGCGTCGGTCGATCCATCATTTACGACTATCAATTCACTCTCGGGGCTAACGTTGCCAAGATAATCAAACGTCAGCCGCAATGTCTTAGCGATGCGCGATTCTTCGTTGAAAGCGGGAATGACAATAGAGAACGACGGCAGCATGGAGAGTCGTTGAAGCGGTGAAGAGTTAAAGCGGTGAAACGTTAAATCGCTAAATCGCCAATCGTCAGACCCGTCAACGCTCTATCGCTTCAATGGTTCACAACCTCATTTGTAAATCTCCACCACGAATTTGCCGTTTGGATCGACATATCCCCGGTACATTCCAGAGGTGTTAAACGGCAACGCGATATTGCCTTGGCGGTCGATCGCAATCAATCCACCGCTGCCGCCGAGCTTGGCTACCTTATCAAGAACACTCTGCGCAGCCTCCGTGAGTGACATTCCGCGATACTCCATCAGAGCGGAAACATCGTGCGCAACCGTTGCACGAACAAAATATTCGCCGTCACCCGTGGCGGAGACGGCACAGGTCGCGTTGTTCGCGTAAGTGCCCGCGCCGATAACCGGCGAATCGCCTACGCGTCCCGCGCGCTTGTTAGTCGTGCCGCCAGTTGAAGTCGCCGCAGCGAAATTGCCATTCTGATCGAGCGCGACAGCGCCGACCGTGCCATGTCGATCTTGATCCGTAATGATGTATTTCTTTCCGCCGCCGCCGCTCTTTTCCGCTGCCTTAACCTTCTGCAAAGCCTCCCAACGCTCCTGCGTGAAAAAATATTTCTGGTCTGGCAACACCTGGACGCCATTTTCCTTGGCAAAAGCTTCCGCGCCTTCGCCATCCATCATAACGTGTCCAGATTTTTCCATCACCAGTCGCGCCAGGCTCACCGGATTCTTTATATGCTTCAAAGAAGCGACAGCGCCTGCGCTGAGGGTTTTGCCGTCCATAACAGCTGCGTCCATCTCGTTCGTCCCAATACTTGTAAACACGGCCCCTTTCCCCGCATTAAAATGCGGATCGTCCTCAAGCATGCGCACGGCGGCTTCGGCGGCATCGAGGCTCGATCCGCCGCGTTTCAGGATTTCGTAACCCGCCGTCATCGCGCGCTCCAAGCCGGCACGATATTCGCGCTCTCTTTGCGGCGTCATCTCGCTGCGTGAAATAGTTCCAGCGCCGCCATGCACCACCAGTCCAACCTTTCTTATTTCCATGTTTGGCTGATCGTTTGTTTCTCCTTTGCTCACAGCCTTCGCCGAACCTGATTGCTCCTGAGCGGCCGCCATAAGGCAACTTCCTCTGAACATGGCGAACGCTAATCCGCCCGTTGTGGTTGCTCAGGAAATCGGCCAGGTCGGACGCAATTTTCTGCGCGAAGTCGGCAGCATGTTCTGGTTCATCGCGCATACGTTCGGGGAAACGCTCGAGCGCATTCAACACGGGCGCGTGCCGTTCCGTGCCGCCAGTTTTTTCCGCCATACCGAGCGAGCCGGTGTCGACTCAGTGCCACTGGTGGGGCTGGTTTCCTTTTTCCTCGGCCTGACCATGGCGCTCTTGACTGGCTACCAGTTACAACGTTTTGGAACGGAGCGCTTGGTCCCCGGTCTGGTCGCAATCGGTTTCACGCGCGAGCTGGGTCCCCTAATCACCGGGATCATGTTGGCGGCGCGAATCGGGGCGGCTTTCACTGCCGAGCTGGGGACTATGCAGGTTTCGGAAGAAGTCGAAGCCATCGAGGCGATGGGTATCGGACCGCTTCGTTTCCTGGTTGCGCCGCGAATGCTCGCCCTCTTTCTCTTGATGCCCTGCTTGTCCACGGTTTCCAACATCGCGGCCATATTCGCGAGCAGTCTGGTTTGCAAAGCCTATTTCAGCATCGCCTTCGTCTATTTTCTCGATCTCGTGAAGGATTCGTTGCTCATTCGCGACATCGTCACCGGCGTTCTGAAGAGCTTTCTGTTTGGTCTACTTATCGGCGCGATCGCCTGTTACCGAGGACTGACCGTGGAAGGCGGCGCTGCCGGCGTCGGTACTTCGACAACTTCGAGTGTCGTGACCGCAATCACCGCTGTGATCGGGTTCGATACCCTCTACAACATCGTTTACACCGTGTTTTTTCCGACGTGAGCACGCAGTCGCATATGGTCGAACTGCGCGACGTGCACATGCAGTTCGAAGAAAAAAAAGTGCTCGACGGCTTCTCACTCAAAGTCGACCCACAAGAACGCCTCGTAATCATGGGTCAAACCGGCAGTGGCAAGAGCACGATTTTGCGATTGATTCTTGGGACGCTTCAGCCAAGCGGCGGCTCGATTTTTTTTAAGCAATTTGAAATCACGAAGCTGCAACGCCGTAAACTTCAGGAGGTCCGGCGGCATATCGGCATGGTTTACCAGTATTCGGCGCTGTTGAGTTCGCGCAATGTTCGCGACAACGTCGCGCTTCCACTCGAAGAGCTCACCGACAAATCTCGCAAAGAGATTGACAAGGTTGTCGATGAAAAACTGGACCTCGTAGGCATGAAGGATTCAAAGGATCTGCTGCCGTCTGAGCTGAGCGGCGGCATGAGAAAACGCGTGAGCATTGCGCGGTCGCTTGTTCTTGAGCCGGAGTTGATCCTTCTTGACGAGCCCTCCGCCGGACTCGACCCGGTCATTGCGTCGGTGATCGACGAATTGATTATCAGCCTGACCGAAAAATCCAACGTAACGTCGATTACCGTGACCCATGAAATGGACAGCGCCTTTCGCATCGCCACCCGAATGGCTATGTTGTATCAGGGTAAAGTCATTGAAGAAGCCGAACCTGAAAAATTCAAGGAATCCGAAAACGCAGTGGTCGCTCAGTTCTTGAGCGGCAGTACCGAAGGTCCCATTCTGGAAGACAGCCAAGATGCAATTGCAAAGAAATGAAATCATGACCGGCCTGCTGGTGATCGGGACGATCGCGGTGCTGGTCTTCATTCTGGTATTGCTCGGCGCACCCGGGCTTTTTCGCCCGCTCGTTACTTACAAGATTTACTTCGACAACGCCGCGGCAATTAAACAAGGCGCGCCGGTCATGTTGGCCGGGCGCAAGATTGGACAAGTCCAGAAACTGTATTCGCCCGTCTCGCCCAAAGAAGAGAAACAGGCGCAGGAAGCCGAAGCGGCCATTCACCCACCCGAAGCCAACGCCAGCCCTAGCCCGACTCCGACGCCGGGCAGACCGAAATTTGAGGTCCGCGTCGAGGTTCAAGTGGACAAGAACGCCAAGGTCTATCGTGACGCCAGGGCGCGCTTGATGCAGCTGGGATTGCTCGGCGACATGGCCATCGATATCACACAAGGCACTCAAAGCTCCGGCCGCGCTAAAGACGGCGAAATGTTTGCTGGGGAGCGCACTCCTGATCTGGGTGAAGCTGCCGCGAAGATGCTTGAAGTCATTAAGCCGGTAGCGGCGGAAGCCACTAACACGATGAAAGACCTTCAGCAGACCGCCTCAAACCTCAACCGCCTCACTGATGAAAATTCCGAGTTGACCCTCGCGCTTGGCCAATTCAAGACGTTTGGCGAACATCTTGTCGATCTAACCGCGCCCGACAGCGCGCTCTCGCATTCGCTTACTAACATCGAGAAGATCAGCACCAGCCTTTCGGAAAACAACAACATCGAAATCACGTTGCAAAACACTCGCGCATCGTCAGAAAAGCTAAAGACGATTGTCAGCGACCTCGGTCCTGCCGGCCAGAACATCAAGGAATTCAGCGAGACAATAAAGAGTCAGCCGTGGCGTCTTATCTGGCCCGCCACAAAAAAATACCCGGAAGAGCAACGGCAAACTGCAGCGACGGGGCAGCAAACAATTAACGTCCGTAAGAGCGCAAAAGCGAGACCAAGCCCCAGCCCGCAGCGTCGAAGCGTCTCCCGTCAATGAGATATTGCCAAGCGTCAGGCGTCGCTTTTTGACGAACCGGCTTGCAAAAGTTTTAGAACCGCCGCTTCCGTCGAGGCAAAATCGATGCCTCGTTTTTCGACCTCCGGACTCCTTGGCTTAAAGCAGTTAACGGAATTTCCGTTCAGATATGCTTTAACAATGGCGGGGTGAATGTAACACCGCCGGCAAACTGCCGGAGTGTTGCCAAGAATTTCCGCCACCGCGCTGATTGCCTGTTTCATGTTCGCTTTGGCCTCCTGCTTTGTCTTGGAGCCACCGGTCGTGCGCAGCGCAATCGCGCCCAGCACGGTTCCCGCCCAAGTCCGAAAATCTTTCGCTGTAAAATCTTCGCCTGTGATCTCGCGCAAGTACTCGTTTACGTCCTGTGAAGTAATGTCGCGCACATCTCCCTCATCATCGAGATACTGAAACAGACTCTGACCCGGCAGGTCCTGCAGTTTACAAACAATCCGCGCGATTCGGCGATCAGCTACGTCCACTTCATGCTGACGGCCGCTCTTGCCGCGAAAACGAAACCGCAGCTTCGAGCCTTTCACGTCCACATGTCGATCTTGCATGGTAGTAAGCCCAAACGATTTGTTCTCTCGCGCATACTCTTCATTGCCGACGCGAATGAGGCTTCGCTCCAGAAGCTGCACGATTGTAGCGAGCACCTTCTCCCGAGGCAGACCGGTCAGAGCCGAACCTTTCTTCAGTCGTCTGCGAATTTTCGGGAGAGCTTTTCCGAAATTGACCAGTCGATCATATTTGTTCTCATCGCGTATTTCCCGCCAGCGCTCGTGATATCGATATTGTTTCCGTCTCCGGGCATCTCGTCCGGTTGCCTGGATGTGCCCATTAGGCGATGGACAAATCCAGACATCACTCCACGCCGGCGGAATAGCGAGCCGTTTGATGCGCACCAATCGTTGTTCGTCTCGAATCGGCTTCCCCTTCTGATCGAGATATTCGAATTCGTCGCCCTTGCGCCGGCGCGAAAAGCCGGATTGCTCATCGCTCACATAGCGCAGACCAGCGTCCTCCGCTGCTTCGAGCGAATCAGCAGCGATCTTCGTATCCCCATTTTGCCCGTTGCCGTTGCGCCTTTTTGCAAACACGTGCACGTGATCTGATTCGGATGAGAGCGCAGAAACGGACCGTTGGGCGAGTTTCGACCTAGTTCTGTGGGGGAAGCGGATCTCTTCCCCAACCGGGACGCTAACAGCCTCCCCGACGGATCGAAAATTCAATCTGGAAAACGGAATCTGCCATAGACAAGTCCGGTCCGATCAGACAACGAGATCATAGCACGCTTTGGGTAGCGCGTGCGTCTCGCGCGCTGGTGATCGCGTCCTCGCGATCACGGAACCTGCCTGTAAGCGACAGGATCCTATAGCCGTATCTTGCCTTTGATGTGTTCAGGAACTTCAGGCAAGTTGCCGGGATAAAGCCGCGTAGCGATCTCGTAAGCTCGCTGAGCTGCGAGAACCGTTTGCTTGATGATAACGACCTTTTCCTCGAAAAGTCTTCGAAGCGATCAAGTCGGGTTTCCCGATCCGGCGTAACACTGGCAAAATGCTGCATGATCGCACACCACTCGATGATGCGCCGCTCGCCGCTAGCTGTGATCTGCCAGTCTCCGTGCTCCGGCATCGTCAGCAGGCCTTCCTCCTTAAGGTCTTCGCGCCGCCACGCAATATCATTCGCCCATGCCTCCTCGCCCGTCGCGACTCTGCGGCGGTCCTCGTCTCTAATCTGAATTAGATGGTGCAAGTCGATGAAGTTAAGAACTTGCCGCCTAGCAGGCCGGTTGTCTTCAGGAGAAACAGCGCGAGGAGCAGAATGTGTTTCTGCTGTCGATTTATTTGAAGGTGGCGTGTTCCACGGGACATAGCGTGTAGTGGCGTAACGGTTTATACCGAATCTTTCGGTCTGATTCCATCATAGACCTGAAAATCGCGGCAAAATGTGTTATGGGAAATGCTTTGGTCAAAAGCCGAATCAAAATCCAATCTGGAAAACAAAATGCCGGAGTCACCGAACCCGGCTCCAGCAGCTACGGGCCATAGCTTTTCGTGAATTTCTTTTTCGACTCCGTCTCGGATTCGGTCGAACTAATCGGCCCTGATGGCTCCGGCGCACTTGTTACCGGTTCTTCGGCCGGTTTTGGCGTCGGCGTCTGCTGCTCCGCTTTCGCAGCCGGCGGCTGAGGCGCTCCCTTCGGCGTTTCCCGCGCAACTTCCACATACGCCATTTGCAAATTCGAAAGAGCGTTGCGCAATACTGTAGATTCTTCACTTGTCAGATTGCCACGCGTTTTTTCCTGAATCATGGCCAGTTGATCGATGAACATTTTGGCCAGTTCCAAATTCACTTCGCCTTCGCCGGTTTTTGGATTTGGAATTTGGCCGAGAAACAGAGCGGCATTTTGCGCGTGCATCATCACGAACTCAATGAAGCGTTGTGAAAGTTCGCCGCTCTGTGTGCTGGTTTGGACTTCAGCCATGGCTCATTTCTGTTTCGCGGCTGCGGAACCTTCTGGCGGTCGCACCGTTGCCAAAACATACGGTTGATCACGGAAATATTTCGCAGCCACGCGCTTAATATCGTCGAGGGTCACTGCATCAACGTCGTGTTCCAGCCGTTTGTAAAAATCAAAGCCAAGCCCGTATATCTCGTCAAGCGAGCACTGATAACCAAACGCATCGTTGCTTTGATTGGCGATCTCTTGTTGCCCAATCAATTTCTTTTTCGCCCGCGCCAATTCTTCCTTCGTCAGACCATCGTTCGCGAGTTTGTGGATTTCATCGAGCAAGGCAGTCTTCACCGGCGCAATTTTCTGTGGATCGGTGCCGAGATAAAAGGCGAACAGACCGGGCACGAGACCTTGCATCTGGTTCGCGCCCACGTAATACGCCAGTCCCATTTGCTCACGAATGCGTACGAAAAAGCGTGAGCCGAGATCGCTGCTCGCCTCATCGATTAAGTCCAGCACCGTTCGATCCGGGCTCGATACACTCGCGCCACGAAACCCGACCATGATTACACCTTGTGCTTTGTCCTTCCGGCTTTCGACCGCTTCCGTGCCGCTGAGTGGCGCAGCCGGATGCACGTCGCTCAGGGCAAGTTCGCCTGGTTTCATGCCACCGAGCGCTTTCTCGAAAAGCTGCTTCACCTCTGCCGCCTTCACATCGCCAAAGACAAAAATCACGCCGTTTTTGCCGGCAATGTAGCGATCGCGGAATTCGAGCAGATCTTTTTGCGTGAGCCGCTGAACGGACTCCACCGAACCATTTGCGCGCAGGGCAAACGGATGTCGCGGAAAGAGCGCCTGCCGCATGATGTTGCGCGCAACGGCCGTCAACTGCTCCTCCTCCTGCTGGATCGCGGCGATCTGAATTTCTTTTTCTCGCGCGATCGCTTTTTCCGGCATGGTCGCGTTGAGCAACACATCCGAAAGCAACTCAACGCCTAACTTCACGTCAGGCTTGGTGACACCGAGTGAAACATTAAAGGTGTTGTTTCCGGCATCGCTCGAAATCGAGCCGCCGACCGCTTCGATCTGGTTTGCAATTTGTTCTGCGGTCCGCGTTTTGGTTCCTTTCAGCAGCACCTTCGCCATCAAACGGGTGATGCCGTTGTCCTGCGTAGTCTCCGCGAGAAGGCCGCCACGGAAAACCGCGCCCATCGCAACCAGCGGCAGTCGACGATCTTCGCGCACCAAAAGTCGCAATCCATTCGAGAGCTCGAACTTTTGAATCTCAGCCGCCTCAGCGACCCTTGGACCCTCCGCTTTAGCAGCCAGCGAACCCTTCGGATTCAACGACACAAGGATCAGGTTGGTGTCCGTCAGGTAATTTGCGGCGACCCGCTTAATGTCATCGAGCGTCACCTTCTGGACAGCATCGAGATAATCCCGGCTGAAATTCAGATTTCGCGTGAGAAACCAATTCGAGCCAATATCCGAAGCCTGGCCGCGCATTGTCGTTAGAGCGCCCAGATGGTGACTAAGCGATATTTTTTTTGCCTTGGTCAATTCCTCCGCCGTGACACCCGCTTGCTTCACCTCGTCGATGATGCGCAGGACCAATTGCTCGGCTGCATCGCGTTTCTTTGGATCGAGAGTGGCATCAATTCCAAATAAACCAGGATCGCCCGGCGTGTAAGAAAACGCCGATATACCAAAAGCGAGGCCGGCCTCTTCACGCACGCGCCGATAGAGACGCGAGCTTCGTCCTTCACCGAGGATGGTCGAGAGAAGGTCGAGCGCGGGAACATCAGGATTCGTGATCTCCGGAATGTGCCATGCGAACTCGAGATGGGTCAGCTCCGTAGGAAATTCCTGATGCACTTCGCGCAGGCCGAGTTGCGGGGGTTCCGCAGGAATAAACACTGGTTTGAGTGATTGCTCCGGATAAGGTTTGAACAGCTCAGTGAGCTGTTGCCGCACTTTTTCTGCATCTACATCACCCGCTACGATGAACGTCAGGTTGTTCGGGACGTAGCGCGTCTTGTAATACTGCATCACCTGTTCTTGTGTGAGCTGATTGTAGATTTCAATCTCGCCGATCACCGGGAAGCGGTATGGATGCCGCTGATACGCGGTCGCAAAAAGAAGCAGCCCCGCCATGCGATCGGGATCATCCATGCCCATGGCGAATTCGCGCCGGATCACTTCCTGTTCTTTCCGGTATTCTTCCGGCGGCAAAGTCGAATTCATCATCGCATCGGCCAAAACGTCGAGCGCGGTAGCGACACCATCCTTCGGCACATCGATCCAAAAAACGGTGCGATCGAAAGACGTGTAGGCGTTAATGTAGCCGCCGACGTCCTGAATCTTCTGTGCGATCTCGTTGGTCGATCGCGTTTGGGTGCCCTTAAAAAGCATGTGCTCGAGAATATGGGACAAGCCCGCGCCAAGATGCGCGTCTTCATCGATGCTCCCTGTGGCACACCACGCCTGCACACTTGCCACCGGCGCGCTGTGATCTTCCTGCACGATGATCGGCAGCCCATTTGGCAGCACCCATTTTTGTGCCGAGCTCGGCGGAAACGTGATTACGGACGAGCCGTCAGGCCCAGCGGCATTCAGATTGGCAGTCCTAAACATAATCGCGACCAAAAGCGCCACGCTCGGCGCGAATCGCATCATACAGGCTTAGATACCGGCAATTCCGAAGGCGGCTTCGCAGCCTGTGGTTTTGTCGGCGCGAATGGCTTCACAAAAGCCTCTTCAAAATCATAGACGTTCTTGAAATCTTCGATCGAATCCTCCTCGGTCTTCCCGAATATCCCGGCGCCAATCAGATTAAAAACCATGTTTCCAATATCCTCGCAGGAATGAATGCCCCAGTTATCGAAAACCGTCATGACCAGCGGACCAAATTCCTTAAGGGCGTACTGCCGCACGCCTTCCAGCAGTTCCGGCCCACTCACATGGCGCACCGTGGCTCCCTTGATTTTCTTCTGCTGTTTCGTTGTGAAATCGAGCGCGTCGCGTAGAAAAACATACGCGCCCCCCTGGTAACGCGCGTCGCTGGCCAGGATCGAATCAAGAGCTTCGGCAAATCCAATTTTTTGCATCAATAGAAAAAGCGCTCGTTTCGGCGCTCACTACGATAAGCAGCAAGCTTCGCGCGAGCAACTGCGCACAAATTTGCAGGAACGCCCGGCCGCCCGTCCGTCGCGACGCAGAAACCTGTGCTACTGCTGGTAGTCTTCGAGCTGGTCCTGCAGCGCATCCAGATAAACTGACAGCGGATCGCGCCGCCGCGGTTCGGGTGCCCGCGGCTGGTCAGCTACTCTGAGGTAATCGGCGAAAACACCGCTCCTACTCTCCATTTGCGTCGCTTCGAACCAGTTCATGTAATCATCAATGTCGCTCATGCGAGAGGCGAGTCTTTCACGAGTATTTTCCAACCGCGCCAGACGCTTGGTGACTCCCTTCCGTTTACCGCGCGCAAGCCGCGTTGCGATTTCTTGGTATTCGCGGGCGACCGGACGCAAAACGGGGTTCGCCTGCCCAATAAACAAGAGCAAGGCCTGGCTCAATTGATTAAGCGCCACTTTTTCCGACGCGGACGCCTTTTGCCGTGCGAGCGCGCCGAGATCGACTGATTTTCCGATCTCTGGAATTTTAGCGCGCAACAATTCACTGAGGCGTCGTTCGCTTTCGGCGAAAGTGAGCAACTGATAACTTTGAGCTCCGCTTAATCGGGTGATGGCTGATTGCCACGTTTTTTCTGCATTGCCAGCCATCAACGGAAACTGCGCTTTCAAATCGGCCAGCGGATCGTTCGATGCATGCGACAGACTTCCAATGTAACGCGCCAGCCGCGAGCGCCCGTCCGGGCCATCGACCAGCAATTTCACCAATGCGCAGGAATAGGCGCGATAAAGCAAGCGGCCGGCAGAGTCGAGTAGCCCGGGGCGTTGTCGCAGAAATTCCTCCAGCGATACCCACTTGTCCGACAGGGAAAGCGCTTCAACAAGAGGGCCGCGGTCGCGTTCGGCCGCAAGCGCGAGCACGCCTTCGAGCAACCAGTCCGGCGGCTCGACGAACACGGTGCCAGCGGCAATGTCCGGTTCCTTTCGATAAATCATCTCCAGCAGAATCGCGCGCAGCAGCTCGCGCTCCATCAATGAAGCATCGAAGTTTTGGGTGATCGTCAAATCGAGCTGCAGTTTCAGGCCAGAACCGGTCTGGCTAAATCGTAACTCCGTCGGCGGAATTTCGGGCAGGTTTGCCTGCTGCGGTTGCAAATTGATGACGATTGGCGTTTCCCACCGGTCACGCTGCTGCAACAGCGCGAGCAAATTGGTCTTGGTCTGCTCTGCAAGCTCAGAGAGGGCGCCGCGCAGCGCCCCATTGACGCCGTAAATAATGAATTGCTGTGAAGGACTCACGCTCCGCTCGAGCCGTGCGCAACGCAGCCCGGTTTCACTAAGTGCCAGTACGATTATGACCGAGCAAACGATATGAGCTGGTG
Source organism: Verrucomicrobiota bacterium (assembly GCA_003218395.1). Lineage (GTDB taxonomy): Bacteria > Verrucomicrobiota > Verrucomicrobiia > Chthoniobacterales > UBA10450 > Udaeobacter. The sequence continues at coordinate 8,024 of QHNJ01000084.1, read as the reverse complement.
ACTTCATTAGGTGAAAGCCAACATCGGACCGCATATGTGCGTCGCAAAACAATGGAGACGAGGCGAAAATGTTCTGGGGTCTATTCTCACACACCCGTAAAAAAAGCGAGACTTTACCCGGCCTGCGGTGTCTAATAATCGGAAACCCTGCTTACTATGAATAATTCAAAACTTATACTTTTCTTGAGTTGCCTTGCTGCGCTAACACTAACTGCGTCAGTAGCCACAGCTGCTCCGCGCGGTAGCGGCGGCCACAATTTCGGTTCGATGCCTGCGCGAGGCGGGCAGACGTTCAGTCGCGGCGGAATGGGCACATTCAACAATCGTAACGCTCACTTCCGCGGTTTCAACAATCGAACGTTAAGCAATCGCGTGGGCTTCATCGGCGGCTTTGGCTTTCCGTGGTGGTGGGGCTGGGGTGGGGGCTGGGGTTGGGGCTGGGGATATCCATATGGATATTACGGCTACGGCTACCCCTACGGCTACGGTTATGGGTACCCATACGGTGACGGATACGGTTACCAATCTGGATACGATTCTAATTATTCCGGCAGCTCCTACGGCGGCACGGCTTACGGATCCGACTATCCCACCCATTCACGGGTCGCCGAGTTGCAACGCCGGCTTGCGCGGGCTGGGTATTACCATGGCGCCATCGATGGAATCTTGGGGACTCGAACGCGAGAAGCAATTCGAGCGTACGAGCGCGACCACGGATATGTAGGCTGATCCACGGACCGCCGACTTCTTCCGCCAACTTTCCAGCTTCGATTTAGCTCGCTGCTGGCAGCGAGCGGCGTCCTGTTGAAATCACGCGGACGATCCTTTATCCGGTTTTTTCGCAGGCGTCTTGGTTACTGCAGCTGACGAAGGTTTCGCAGCGACGTCCCTCGGCGCGGTCGATTTTTCGCCGGCCGTCGAGGTAGGAGGAGATTCTTTTTTGGCCGCTTCTTTATATGAATCGCTTCGATAATCCGTGATGTAGAAGCCGGACCCCTTGAAGATAAGGCCCGCGCCGGTGCCCAGCAGGCGCTTCACCTTTCCATGTCCCCACTTTGGCAACTGGCAGAGATTTTTTGGGCACTCGCGAAAGGGCTCGTCGCGCATCGATTGGAATGCTTCAAAATTCTGGCTGCACTTTTGACAAGAATACTCGTAGGTTGGCATGAGAGCGTGATTACACCGCTTGGAGAAACGGCGGTGCGTAGTCTGCACGAAACAAGGCACGTTTCAAGTTGTGCCGCTTAGTGCAGGGCGATTTCTTGCTCTCTTGGGTCGCTGCGTGCCCGGTTCTCGCTTGACTTTTTCCATCAGTTGCGCATTAAAAGTCCGTCCCAAAATTCTTATGCTCCATTCATTTTATCGCACTTGGCTAGCGACATGTTGCATTGCTCTTCTTGTTCTTTTTGCGGTCGGTTGCGCCGAGGACCCGCGCTTCTCGGCCAAGACGCAATATTTAGGAGGGGCGTACGGGAGTGCCCCTGGGGGTCCGCCACGCGATACGGTTTCATATTGGGATGGAGATGGAATTGATGGAAAACCTTCCATTACAATCAGTCTCAGTGAGCAACGCGCCTATTTTTACAAGACCGGTGTGCTCGTCGGTGTTTCACAACTTTCAACCGGCCGGGAAGGGCTAAACACGCCATACGGCCACTTCTCGATCATCCAGAAAGACGTTAACCACGTTTCCAGTTTATTCGGCGATTACGTCGACTCAGCGGGAAACGTAGTCGTGCCGAACGTAGACGTGACCAAGGACCCGAAACCGCCGGGTGCACATTTTAGAGGCACGCCGATGCCGTACTTCATGCGCATTGTTTCCGGGACGGGACTGCACGCAGGTTATTTACCCGGTTATCCCGCGTCGCACGGTTGCATCCGCATGCCAGAATTTATGGCTGAAAACTTTTTCAAATCGGTCTCAGTCGGTACGCCGGTCACGATCACGAATTAGATTCCTTGGGAAGCGTCAGCATCTAGGCTTGCAGAAAATTGGCGGCGGCGGCATTCTGAATATTCCGCCGATGGGAATATGATCATCATCACGCAGCCGAACGCCACTGAGGAGCATATCAATCGGATCGTCACGCGTGTGCGCGAGTTCGGGCTCGACGCGCAAATCAGCCGCGGAGCGTCGCGCGTGATCATTGGCGTGATTGGGCCCGAAGCGCTCCTTCGCGAAAAACCACTCGCCGCAATGGCGGGCGTAGAAGCGATCGTGCCGGTGTTGAAACCCTACAAACTGGCCGCGCGCGATTCCCGCAGACTCTCCGCCGTCACAATTGGCGGCGTGCGGGTGGGCGGAGACGAGGACGTAGTTCTCATTTCCGGCCCCTGCTCGGTCGAAAGCAGGGAGCAGATTTTCTCGATCGCAAGGATCGTGAAAAAATCTGGCGCAAAAATTTTGCGCGGCGGGGCGTTCAAACCGCGCACTTCGCCATACAGTTTTCAGGGATTACGCGAAGACGGCCTTCGGTTTCTTGCCGAAGCTCGCGCGGAAACGGGCCTTCCAGTGATCACCGAAATCATGGATCCGCGCGATCTCTCCGTGATCGAAAAATACGCTGACTGTCTCCAGGTCGGAACTCGCAACATGCACAACTTCTCTCTCCTGAAGGAGGTGGGCCGCAGCAGGTTGCCGGTCCTGCTCAAGCGGGGATTCAGTGCCACAATCAATGACTTGATCATGAGCGCGGAATACATCCTCAGCGAGGGCAACATGAACGTGGTTCTCTGCGAGCGTGGCATTCGCACCTTTGAGACCGCGGCACGCTACACGCTTGATCTAAGCGCCGTTCCGCTCCTAAAATCCAAAACGCATCTGCCGGTCATTGTTGATCCGACGCACGCAATCGGTCTGCGCGAATTTGTTCCGCAGATGTCTCTCGCCGCCGTCGCCGCCGGCGCAGATGCGCTCATGATCGAAGTGCACGATTCTCCTGAGCTGGCCAAAAGCGATGGCGATCAGGCGCTGACGCCGGAAGTTTTTGCGGATCTGGTTCCGCGCCTCCGCGCCGTCGCCGCAGCGATCGGTCGCAAGTTGTAATCGCTTCGCTGCCTGCTACGCCGTATCCTCGCGAAGGCAGGTGCGAAGCGCGGGGCTAAAATGTTTGCAACGCGCGCAAGGCGCGTCTCACAGAGACGCGGCTACAACTCTGCAACAATTTGGCGTAAGGTTCGCGGTGAAAAGACAGATCCGCGACGAACTTCCGGAAACAGTCGCGGCGAGCCAGCCAATCGCAGGCAAACTTCGCGCAATCGAGAGAGCCCAATGGCCAGTACAATTTTCGCACGTCATCCAGCCGGCGCAGGCATTTCTCGTTGCCACCATCGCACGCAAGATCGACGAGACGATCTGGGTACTCTGCCCCAGCGTTCATTCCCAAGAATCGCTTTATGAAAGCTTGCTCAACTGGTATCCAACCGCACTCTTTCTTCCGGAAGCGGAATTCGCTGCGATCGAAAATGTCTTGCCCGACCCGGAAATCGCGGCGGAACGGCTGGCGCTGCTGACACAAATCGAGCGCAAGAGCGGTCCACATCTCATTGTCGCAACGCGCCAAAGTCTCGACCATGCTGCGCCAAGGCGCGGCGCACTCCAATCCGCGATTGTTCAGCTTCAGCGACGTGCCAACGAGAAGATGGAGCGCGTTCTCGAGCGGCTCGTCGGCGGCGGCTATGACCGCGTTGCCCAAGTCACGACGCGCGGGCAATTCGCCGTCCGTGGCGGCATCGTCGACCTTTATTCGTGGCAAGCGCCTTTGCCGGTGCGCCTGGAATTTTTAGGCGACGAAATCGAATCGCTGCGTGAGTTCGATATCGATACTCAAGCTTCGGTGCGCGAGTTGGCCTCGGTCGACATTTTGCTGGGAGCGGCGCGGCGCGTTCCAAGATTGCGAGGTCGGCGAGTTCGCAGTTGGCGATCTCGTGCTGGCAGAGGCAAAACGTGCGCAGTTTGGCGCGTGCTTAAAGGAATGGCGTGCGAACAAGGCGAAAATCGTCATTTATTTTCAGACCGAGGGCGAGATGGAGCGCTTTTGCGAAATCCTGGGAGGCGTTACAGAAGGCGTCGATCTTGTCGAAGGAACTCTCGCTCGCGGATTTTGTTTCCCGGCGAGCAATCTTGTCGTGCTCGCGGCGGCGGAACTATTCGGACGATTCGCTGCCCATCCGCGGCGACGCCTGCGTCGCGCCGAACGTCATCGTGTGCAGATCGATTTCAGCGAACTCACCGAAGGCGATTTTGTCGTGCATCTCGAACATGGCATCGCGCGCTTTCTGGGGTTGCAAAAGTTTGGTAGCGCGCTGTCTGAGCCTCTCTCGAGCGAAGTCGAAGGAGGCGAGCCGGGAAACGCCATCACGAACGGCTCGGCGGTTCGTCCCTACCAGCAGGAAGCACAGGAAGTCCTCGTGCTCGAGTTCGCCGATGAAGCGAAACTCTACGTCCCGCTCGAGCAAGCGTACCTCGTTTCCCGCTATGTCGGTGTGGGAAAAAAATCGCCATCGCTCAGCTCGCTGGGCGACGCGAAATGGATGCGCGCCAAGAGAAACGCCGCCGCTTCCATCTTCGATTACGCCGGCAAAATGCTCGCAGTCCAGGCGGAGCGGCAGACGCATCCCGGCCACGCGTTTGCCCCTGATACAAGATGGCAGGCGGAATTCGACCATTCGTTTCCCTTTCGCGAAACGCCGGATCAAATGAAAGCGATCATCGATACGAAGATCGACATGGAGCGTTCGCAGCCGATGGACCGCTTGATCTGCGGCGATGTCGGCTTTGGCAAGACCGAAGTCGCACTTCGCGCGGCATTCAAGGCGGTCATGGAGGGTAAACAAGTCGCAGTGCTCGCGCCGACTACGGTTCTCGCTCAGCAACATTTCGAGGTGTTTCGGCAGCGCATGCTCGACTATCCGGTGCGGATCGAAATGCTCAGCCGTTTCCGTTCACAATCCGAACAGAAGAAACTATTGCAGCTATTGCGCGAAGGCGGCGTTGATATCGTTATTGGCACACACCGGCTTATCTCTGGTGATGTCGTTTTCAAAGATCTCGGCCTCGTCGTGATCGACGAAGAACAGCGGTTTGGGGTTCTGCACAAAGAAAAATTCAAAGAACTATTTAAACTTGTTGATGTCCTGACGCTTTCCGCAACGCCAATCCCGCGCACGCTCTACCTTTCGCTGGTGGGCGTAAAAGACATGTCCACGATTGAGACCCCGCCACTTAACCGTTTGCCAGTGGAGACCGTGGTGTCCGCCTACGACGAGCGGATCATTCGCGATGCGATCAATCGCGAACTGGAGCGGCAAGGCCAGGTTTTCTTTTTGCACAACCGGATAATGACCATCGAGCGTGCGCGCGATCGCATTGTCGATCTCTGTCCGCAAGCGCGGGTCGAAATCGGCCACGGCCAGATGGATTCAGATGAACTGGAAGCCATCATGGCCCAGTTCGTGGCCGGAAAAATCGACGTGCTGGTTTGCACGACGATTATCGAAAGCGGCCTCGATATCCCAAACGCCAATACCATCATCATCGATCGCGCGGACAGGTTTGGCCTCGCCGATCTTTATCAATTGAGGGGACGCGTGGGTCGGGCCGAGCATAAGGCGTACGCTTATCTTCTTCTCCCGCGCGAATTGCTGCCAATTGGCGCCGCGCGCAAGCGGATCAGTGCGATCAAGCAGTACAGCTCGCTGGGCGCTGGGTTTCGCATCGCGATGCGCGATCTGGAGATCCGGGGCGCAGGCAGCATCCTTGGTACTGCGCAAAGCGGCCACATTATGACGGTTGGTTTCGATTTATATTGCCAGTTGCTCAAGCAAGCAGTCGCACAACTCAAAGGTGAAAAACTGCGGCTCCGGCTCGATGTCGATCTTCGGCTCGATTTTGTTGCTACCAATGAGGCACAGTTCGCTCACCTTGGGTCTGAGACGTATGTGCCCGCGTTTGTCCCTAGCAGTTTCATCGACGATGCCACACTGCGAATCCGGGCTTATCGCGATATCGCGGAAATCACCACGCATGAGCAATTGGATCGCTTGCGGTGCGATTGGCGTGATCGGTTTGGACCGTTCCCACCCGCGGTTGACAATTTGTTTCTTCTCGCCGAAATGAAACTCGCCGCGGCAAAATCCGGGGTGAGCCGCGTCGAAGTGCGCGACCGCAAACTGATGTTAACCCGAGGTGGGGATTTTATACTTGTCGCGGGCAAATTCCCCCGTTTAGTAGGAGCGAGAATCGAACAGCACCTCAGGGAAATTCTGGAGCTGATCACGAAACTATGAGATACATGATGCGTCTGTTTGCCATCGCCTTGCTGGCGGTTTTTGGGCTGACCCTGTCGCCCATTTGTTGCGGAGCGTTCGCCCAAGAGCCTCAGGTCGTTGACGGCATTGCTGCGGTCGTGAATGGCGACGTGATCACATACTCGCAAGTGCGCGTTTTATCGGCGCCACGGGAAAAACTGCTGCGCTCGCAGTACACCGGTCAGGAGTTGGGAAACAAGCTGAAGGAAGCCCGAGAATTGGCGTTGAAAGACTTGATTGATCGACGGCTTGTCATTCAAGCGTTCAAAAAAGAGAGCTACCAGATTCCGGATCATTTTGTGGATCAGCGAATGCAGGAGATCATCCGCGAATCATTCGGCGGGGACCGCAATACGTTTATAAAGACGCTCGAGGCGCAGAATTACACGCTGGGCGAGTTCAAAGAAAAGGAGATGGAGCGGATAATGGTGCAGGCGATGCGCACGAAGAACGTGAAGTCGAGCCTGCTCATTCCACCGAATAAAATCGAAGAATACTACAGGCAGCACCGCGACGAGTTCACCACCAAAGAGCAGATCAAGCTGCGCATGATCATGATCCCCAGCCACGCCGATACCGGGAATTCCGCGGCGCAGAAAGCGATGGCCGAGGAAGTGCTCGGCAAATTGGCCAGCGGCGCTGAGTTCGATCGCATGGCGCAGATTTACTCCGAGGACAGCACACGCGACATGGGTGGTGACTGGGGGTGGATCGAACGCAAAACGCTCGCGGCACCGCTGGAAAAGATCGCCTTCAACATGCCGGTTGGCAGAATCAGCAATATCATCGATTACGCTGGCAATTATTACATCCTCAAAGTTGAGGACAAACACGGCGGAACCACTCGTTCGCTCGCCGAAGCCCGATCCGATATCGAGAAGAAACTGATTCAGGTTGAGGCGCAGCAGCTTCAGGAACGCTGGATCGCCAGCCTGCGCGCGAAGGCCTACATCCGAACTTTCTGATATTCGTCGCCCGGCCTAATCGAGCCGACGACTACGTAACTTCCTTGGTCTGGAATCGACTAGCGCCGACACAGCTTGCTAGAAGACATCGCCTTGATGAAGATGTCGGATGCGACCGCGCGTCGGAATTACGCTTGGCGATTGTGCCGGGATCGGGCCGGAAATTGTCGATCTTGCGCTGAAGGCTGATCGGGTTCCGAAGTCCGCCGAATACAAGATCGTCGGCAAATATCCTGACTGCTCTTTAGGACAACCGACCCGCGAAACTGCGCGTGCCGCCGCAGCGGCGCTTGAGGAAGCGGTCACGCTGGCGCGACGCGGCGAACTCGACGCCGTCGTAACAGGTCCCATTCACAAGGCGCGCATGTACGAAGCTGGCTTCAAGTTTCCTGGGCAGACCGAGTTTTTCGCCGAGCGCTGCGGCGTAAAAAATTTTGCAATGTGTTTGATCGGCGGAAAACTCACGGTCGCGCTCGTGACAACGCACATTCCGCTCAGAGAAGTTCCCAATACACTCAAGCAATCCGAGATCGCCCGCGTCGGTTTGCTGCTCGCGGATTTTCTTCGCCGTCGATCCAAAAACGCTCCACGAATCGCCGTCGCCGGATTAAATCCGCACGCGGGCGAATCCGGCAAACTCGGTCGTGAAGAAATCGAAATCATCGCGCCAGCTATCGCCGAACTGAACGAATCACGAATCACGGATCACGGATCACGACCGCTCTTTCACGGACCTGTTTCGCCCGA
>QHNJ01000043.1 GCA_003218395.1 Verrucomicrobiota bacterium | reverse complement strand
GCGGAGGTGAAGGCCAATATCGGCAACATCGTCGTCCCCGCCGTCGTGTTCGGCGGATGGGGCTTCGCTCCGGAGGCGCATTACATCGTGCACGACGCCTCCGGCAAGAGCATCGTGATCGAGTATGTCGGCGGCAAACTCAACGTCCATGACAACCCTCTGGGCGTGTTGACCAACTCGCCAGCGTTCGATTGGCACATGACCAATCTGCGTAATTACGTGAATTTTTCGATGACCAACGTTCCTCCGGTCAAACTGGGGTCAATCAAGCTCCTGCCATTTGGCCAGGGCTCAGGCATGCTTGGGCTGCCGGGAGACTTCACGCCGCCATCGCGCTTCGTTCGTGCTGTCGCGTCCAAAAGGCGCGGCCCGCGAACACGAGAAGGACGAGCACGGAAACGTCCTTGCCGACTATACGATCTGGACGAGCGCGAGCGATCTCAAGGCGAAGCGGTTCTATTTCCGCACTTACGAGAACAGCCAGATCCGAATGGTAGACCTCATGAAGATGAAGATCGACGGAAAGGACATGGTCAAGATTTCGATGAAGGGCGCGGAAAACATCAAATCATTGAACCCTTAGCCCCAGCGACCATCAAGGACGATTGGAAACGAGTGTTTGCCTTTGACACGAATTGAGAGCGAAATTCAAATGAAGTGGGAACGAAAACTATGAAGCGAGCTGGCGTTGCCAGGAAAAACATGTTGCCGTTCCTTGTCGCGGCCGTCTTGGCGCAAGGGCCGGCATTTGCTGGTACCTCCGGGTTTGACTCAACGATCGCAAATACTGATCGCCCGCCGGGCAAAGCGCCAAACGGAATGGTCTGGATTTCCGGCGGCGAATTCTCCATGGGCGCCGCCGTGAACGGCGAAGGTAGCCGTGAAATGCCGATGGCGTCGAATGACTCCGGGCCGGTGCATCGCGTTCGCGTAAACGGCTTCTGGATGGATGCAACGGCCGTGACTAACGAACAGTTCGAGAAATTCGTTAGGGCGACAGGTTACGTCACGATCGCAGAACGCACCCCGACCAAAGAAGAGTTTCCCACTGCGCCTGCGGAGAATCTTGTTGCGGGCTCAGTTGTGTTCGCACCGCCCGATCACGAAGTTCCGCTTAACGATCATTATCAATGGTGGAGCTATGTGAAAGGTGCGAACTGGCGGCATCCGCTCGGACCGCAGAGCGACATCAAAGGGAAGGAGAATTATCCTGTGGTGCAGATTGCGTACCCCGACGCTGAAGCTTACGCGAAATGGGCGGGCAAACGTCTGCCGACAGAAGCAGAGTTTGAATTTGCGGCGCGCGGCGGTTTAGCGGGAAAAACGTACGTGTGGGGCGATGAATTTCGTCCCGGTGGTAAATGGATGGCCAACACGTGGCAGGGAAAATTTCCGGTGAAAGATGCGGGCGAGGATGGTTATGCCGGGATAGCGCCGGTCAAATCGTTTCCACCGAACAGTTATGGCCTTTACGACATGGCGGGCAACATCTGGGAGTGGTGCAGCGATTGGTATCGCTCCGATTACTACAAGGCATTGGCGGACAAAGGCGGCGTGGCAAACAACCCACAAGGGCCCGATTCACCGCTCGATCCTTCCGAGCCTAACGAGAAGAAGCGCGTGCATCGCGGCGGCTCATTTCTTTGCAACGAACAGTACTGCTCGCGTTACATCGTAGGCACCCGCGGCAAAGGCGAGGTCAACACCGGCACCAATCATCTTGGCTTTCGCTGTGTCCGATCACCGGAGAACAGCGCGCAACGCACAACGCAGAATTGATTTCCTAATGAACGAGGAACCCTTGGCTACTCTTTTGAAGACATTTCCGCACACCCGCTATTATCCGGAATGGCGCCTGCTCACATGGCATCCGCGCGGACTGTTCGATGATGCGCTCGCGGATAAGCTCATTGGAGTGATCGGTTCGGAGGAGCGTGTCGAGAAGGTGCCGTTTCATCGTTACGCGGATTTCAGCGGGCTGACGCATATTCGGTTGAAAGTCGGGCATGTTTTCGATGTGGCGAAACTTCGCCGCGGCGTGTCCGAACCGGTGAAGTCTGCATTCTTCTCGGATACGATTGTTGGGCTTGGCATCGCCCGGATGTACGAAGCGCTGATGGAAGAAGCGATAATTCAGGTGCGCGCTTTCCGGGAGCGCGCCACGGCGGCGGAATGGCTCGGTGTGCCGTTGGAGATTCTCGAGCCTACTGCGCGATAAAGCGCATCTGCCTGCGTATTCCCAGGGTATTCTAAATGAAGATTGGGTTGAGCTGGTTGCTTTTTACTGCTGAATCGGCGGGAGCGCTGATAATTCTTTGGAATGGCGTGCCGATCCATCGACGACTTCTCTTGGGACACACTACTCAGCAAGCGGATCCGAGTGTTTTCGTTTTGGGCGCTGTCGCGGTTATCCTTATCCAGAGTGCTTACTGGATCCGATTCATCGGGGGACTGTTTGGTGTCGTGTTCTTCACCCGGTTTGAACAGCTGGAGTTTTCAATTTGGAAAGTCTTATTTCTCATGGCGGTCCTATTTTCGCTGTTTTGCTACATGTTGGATCTGGACCGGTTAGGTAAAGCCTTCTGGGAGGCCCAAACCGACGATCGTCCTCGTTCGCCCTAGTTCGCGGTGCAACTTAATGAAGATACTGGCAAACGATCACGAATCTGGGCACATTGTCCGGCAAAGCTTTGCGCCAGGGTGGCGAAATTGGCAGACGCGCCAGACTTAGGATCTGGTGGAGAAATCCTTAGGGGTTCGAGTCCCCTCCCTGGCACTTCAAAGGAACAAGCGTCCAACGTCGAGCGTTCAATGCTCGACGCTGAATGCGGGATGCCCAGTAAGATCGCTTCTGATTTGGTGTGGATGTACGACGTTCGTTGTTGGATCTTACAAAACGCGCCACTTCAGTTCACGCGAATGCCTTTTGCTTTCCCATAAACGTTTCCCTCCGAGGAACGCATTTTCGTTTTGTCCCGGCTCAACACCTTTCGGAAGTTTATCGAACCGTCTGACATTGCCGCCACCCAGCACAACGTAATCTGCGATGAATGACCGCTTCAATTGCTTGACCGCGTAAAGTACTTCTCGCTTCCATTTTTTATCACCCAGGAACGCCAAGCCTGGAACGCCGAGATAATTTTCAATGATGTGGCCGTCGCAATACGGCAGGTCGCCGAGCTCGAGCGGCATCAAAGTCTTGTTCCACACCAGCGCGGAGCCAAGCCCAGTTCCAAGGCCCAGATACCCAAATGCTTTGGATCTCTCATGATGCGTCCCTTGCGCACAGGGGCCGGGAAACCGATTGAGACCACGTCGAATTTCCACCCGCGCGCGCTTTCTTTAAATTGCGCGATCAGTTGTTCTGGTCTCATTCGCGGCCCCGAAACAAATTCCCGCTCATCGCGGGCCGACATGAGCAGCTTTACGTGTGTGCCGCCGATATCGACGACCAGAACTTTCCTCTTCATGATCGACCGCTGCTTTCGGCGATGATGGCTATCGGCTGCGCCTGAAACGCTGCAAGACGCTCTTCCGTTCCGGTTTTATCGCGGTGCTGGCCGGCCAGCATTCCACAATTTCAAGCGCGAGGAACCGGAACAGGGTCAGGTGGGCGGATTTTAAGTCGAGCCGCAGATTTTTTGCAATTTGCTGGACGGATCGGACGCCATTGAATTGCGACGCGAATTGCGCCTCGTCTGACGTCAGCTTCAGTTTCTGAACACGCTCGAAACCATCTTTCGTGTAAGCCGGAATCGATGTTGGGTCGAAGTTTACGTGCTCATGAAGATTTTGAACGAAGCGCAAGGTTTCCAATGTCCAATCGTCCACATTTGGTTCTCGGGACACATCGGCAGCATCACTCAACAGATCAGCATTTTTCTCAAACATGATCCACACGCGCGGTGCCGTCCAAAGTTGGGAGAAGAGTCTTTGCCCATAATGCTGCATCAGCTCCATCGCAGGCTGGCGGGCAATCGATTCTTGTCGGGCGAGAGTAAGGAAAAACGAAGTTCCTGTCTCACGCTGTTGGGAGCGGGCCTTGGCAACAATCTCCGCATCGACATTGGCGAGAACGGCCGGCGTCTCCGGACAATAAAGGTCTGAGTCTCGAGTTGTGACAAAAATAATCTCGCCGTTCCCCGCCAGAAGGTCGATTGGCTCCTTATCCCAAAATGAACGCAGCGTGCCTGTCAGTTTCTCTTTTGCGATCGCTTGAAGCGCGCGGTTCAAAGGAAAAAAGCTCGTCTGACCGCAAAAATAAACATCGGCCGTGTCCGACTCCTTTGGAGGATCGATCTGTGCGGCCGAAGCGGAGCTGCCGGGCTTGGCCCAGTCGGTGGCGCCTGGCTCCGGCGTGGTCCACCAGTCTTCGGATTCAGCGGCGCCTTCCGCTACCGTGCTGCTTTCCTCGGAAGCAGTTTTCGCCTCCTGTAAAACGTGCCGACTGTTGGCCTGATCGAACTCTTCGCTATCCGTAGGTTCGACTCGAGCTTCTGTTGGGTCCGGTTCGCCAGGTGATTGCGGCATAATAGTCCTCTCGGGTTTTGCTAAGCAAATCCGCTCTAAAGGCTTTACTCAAGAACCCAATCACCGCAACGGCGATCTCTGGTGACGCGCCGCGAAACGGTGTGCGAGCTCGCGCCGGCTGGATTTGCCGCGCTCATTCACCGGAATTGCATCCACGATAAAAACCCGCTTGGGCACCTGCCAGGTGCTCAATTCGCGTCTGCAGAATTCCAATAGCTCGGCCTCGCTCACGCCGGGCGATGCCACCACACATGCCGCCACTTCTTCATTCCGCAGGATCGACGCGCGTCCAAACACAACCGCCTGGCGCACACCACTAAAGCGCATCAAATGTGCTTCCACTTCTGCCGGACTTACCTTTTTCCCGGCGACATTTATCAGATCCGACGTCCGGCCTACGATTCGGAATCCGTTCGCCGTTTTATTCAACAGATCGTCGGGCACAAAAAATCCGTCGCCAAGTTTTGCTTGGTCTGATTCGGGAAAATAACCGTCGCCTACGGCGGGGCTGCGTATGCAAACCTGGCTCGCGGGCGCCCTTGGATCGTCCATCTCAATATCGACGCCTTTCATCGGTTGCCCGACAAAACCTTCCACGTCGTTTTTCACGTCGTGCTCGTAACAGATCCCGCCGCATTCCGACGCCCCGTAAAAAGAATGGATCGGCAGATTGAATTTTTGCCGAAACTGGCGTGCAACGGCTATAGCCAGCGGTGCGCCGGCGGAAATGCAAAGTCGCAGCTTCGGCAGCGCTGGGACATTCTCTATTTCACAGAATGTTTGATAGAAAACCGGCATTCCTGGGAAAACGGTCGCGTCGGTACACGCAAGGTCGGCAAGTACGCCCCGCGGCATCCGGTCTTGGCTCAGCACCATCGGCACGCCACGCGCAATCAGCGGCGTGATCAAGTTGCTGAACCCATAAGAGTGCGAAATTGGAATGACGCCGAAGTTCAGATCGGCGTCGCTGATTCCCATCGTATCGCAAATCTGAGTGCAATCGGCGAGGAGTTGCTCACTCCGAAATCGGATCGCGCGGGGCGCAGCCGTTGTGCCGGAGGTTAGTTTCAAAAGGGTCGGCGGATTTTCGCCCCAGTTCGGTTTAGAGGCGGCCGTCCTCAGCGGCACAATTTCTGGCGGTCTACCGCCGGAGAGAGCGGCCTTTACAACAGCAGAAGCCCGACAAATTCTCAGCGCTGCAGCCCGCTGTTGATCGCTGATCGATTGTTCCAGCGGCAGAACAGCCAGCCGCTTGCGCAAACACGCAATTAAAATCGACGGCCAATCGTCGTGGTTTCCGATCTGGATCGCGATAACGCTTTCGGCGTTGAACATTTCGATCTTCGTCTCGAAATCGCGTGCGCGTTCTTCGATCTCGGAAAATTTTCGCACGACTTGGCCGCGCGTGTTGAAGATGGCAGGCGCATCTTTAGCGCGGCCGACGGTTTGTCTCCAGGCAGCAATCAATGCGTCAGTCGATTTCATGCCTTGCGCGAGCAGCTCCGCGCGGCTACATTTCGCGCTTCTTTTTGAAGATGAAAGCAGCCATTCATCCAGAGTATTACGATACCGATATCGTCTGCGCGTGCGGCGCAGTCTATCACACCCGCTCGACGGGCCGTGATATTAAGATCGGCATTTGTGCCGCTTGTCATCCGTTTTTCACGGGCGAACAGAAGTTCGTCGATACCGCCGGGCGCGTCGAAAAATTCGCCCGTCGCTACGGCAGCACCAAAGCCGCCCGGGCTGAGAAGAAAGCTTAGCTGAGCTGTAGCCGGGATGGTAACCCCGGCCGGGACCCCGAAAGCTCTTGGGGCATACAACATGGATCTTAATCTACTCATTGAACGCAAACGCGAACGCTTCGAACAACTCGAACGCGAGATCGCGGACCCACATTTGTTCGATAACCACAAACGAGCCGGCGAGATCATGCGCGAACATTCCGGCATCAAGGAACTGTTTGCGCGCTGGAATGAACTCGAAACGGCTCGGCGCC
>QHNJ01000042.1 GCA_003218395.1 Verrucomicrobiota bacterium | reverse complement strand
TTTCATTCGGTTTTCGCAGAAGGCTTGTCTTTTTGGGCGACAAGGATCTGGAAGCCGGGAGCACTCTGCGTCGTCGGATCCACCGGCTTGTCGGTAAAGACGATCGTCGTGCCCGGCATAATAACTTCTTTCGCTTTCGCCAGGAACTCGGTCGCCAGCCGGCTTTTCTGCGCCGCCGCGAAGAGGCTCTCGCTCGACTGGTTCTTCCCCGCGGCTGTCACTTCCACCCAGCGCAGATGTCGCTGCTCATCCAGCCCATTCAACGCGCTGAAAACCCGGTCGTTCAGAGGCGACACGACTTGGACATTCGGAATTCCTGCCCGGCCGATCTCAACGCCGTTGCGATAGACGTAGAGCGTTTTGTCCGCGCTGCTGACAATCAGGGAGACTGGACCGGTGGGAGACTTATCGGGGTTCCATTTAAACTGGCCCGCGGCGATTGGCTCGCTCACCTCCCCGCTCTGCGCGAAGAACAACCCCGGGTGCACCGTTTCGGCCGGCGCGGAATGCTCGTCGGCAATGATCACCGTCGCGCCTTTCATCGTGACGCCGAAGAGCAATTTGGAAAATTCCAGCGGCAACCGGATGCACCCATGCGAGTCGGGGTAACCTGGCAGATCGCCGGCGTGCAATGCGATCCCACCCCAGGTCACACGCTCCATATAAGGCATCTCCGCGCCTTTGTAGATGCTCGAGGTATGATGAACTTCCTTTTCCAGGATCGTGAAAACCCCAGTCGGAGTCCGGTGGCCCGGCCGACCCGTGCTGACGCTGGACCGCGCGATGCGAATGCCGTTGCGATACACATAGGCCACCTGTTCGGTGGTGCTGGCCACGATCAGCAGGGGCCCTTCGGGCGCACGCTCGGGCTCCCAGACATATTCGCCGGTCTTCAGCGTCACGGTTTCTGGTGACACTCGCA
The DNA here is from genome assembly GCA_003218395.1 of Verrucomicrobiota bacterium. GTDB lineage: Bacteria > Verrucomicrobiota > Verrucomicrobiia > Chthoniobacterales > UBA10450 > Udaeobacter. The sequence continues at coordinate 1,939 of QHNJ01000042.1, read as the reverse complement.
CTCCTTCGGTAAAGGTCTCGGCATGTACGGCGAACTGCTCGAGAACGAGTAAGGCAGCAGCGAGGACTAGGATGAGGCATGAGTATAGTGAGGACTTCATGGGTATTACTTGCCAATAAGCTCCACAGCCTTGCGCAACGGAGCATTGGAAGCCTTGATGAATCCATCTAAAGGACGGTTCATTTCCAGAATCAGAAAGATCGCGGAGGAGACAGACAACGCGCAGATAAGCAGCACCGCGAGCACTGTCCCATTACGCGGAGCAAATAGTCCAAAGCTAATGAAAAGACCCGTCAGCCAAAAGATCAGCAACACGAGGAATGATGCCGGGAGAGTATTCTGCTGCCCTTCCATTAAAAGCAGGCGGGTTTGCAACACATCGCTGCCAATCTGCGAGGCTTGCGCAAGAAGCGATTTCTGCAGGTCGTTTTTCGGCGTCAGTTCGCGCAGCTTAGCCTGAAGGGTCTTCGCTGCATCTACCGATTCCAGAGCGCGCAATCCCCCCGGGCCGCCTTTTTTGTCCGGCCAGATTTTCTCAATCGTAGACGCGACAGTATCTCGTAATTGCTCGCGGACCTCCTTCGTTTCTGGGCCGTAATCGGCGAGGATATGATCGAACAGAATGACTTTCGCGCCAGTCTGCGCGATTCCGGCATTCATGGCGTCGAAAGAACCTTTAGCCGAACTGACCAGCAAACCCAAAACTAGCGCGGTGAGAGTGGCGAGCATTCCGGCCCCTAACTTCACTGTATCTTTCGAGTCACTTTCCAGATGGTGTTGCGGCAAAACCTTCTGCAGCAACATGCCAAGCAGCACGCCACCGAAGATGCATCCGGCGCTTATGAAACCAATAGTCAAGGAATTCATGTCTGGATTAGGTGGCGCACGGCACATCTTAAACTCGGTCATGCCAATTGCCAGCGGGTTCGGGGTGGTCCTTAAGCGTGGCGATCCTTTCGCTGCCGGAGTTGTCGTCTACAGCATCGAATTTCTCTCGAAGCACTGCGCTATCGAGTGTGCTGTGTGCGCCGATGGCCAGAAACAGGACAAAGTAGATCGCGGACCTACAAAGGCATTTCAGAAAAACTCTCTCTGTGGACATGAGCCTGTCATTTTCGAGGTTTTTTACAAGCGTCTCCTTGCGCAGGATTTTCACGTTGACGAAGTCGTCGGTCTCTGTGAAACCCGTGATGATTTGGCACAAGAGATGAGGAATTTCGTCAGCCGCGTGTTGCCTTGGGGTTGTTTGCTGACCCCAAAAGCTTTGCCGGCGTCAGAGAGTGCAGGGTAATGTGAAAGAGGACTGTCACAAGCTTGAGCAGAGCCGTCACTTATGACCCGATGTGAAAGCCGCTGGGTCAACGTGGTCATCATCGCGCTGGTCGTCATCCTGCGTTCGCCCACGCTCTTGCCGTCGATGTACCTTATTGACGAGGCCTACTACGGTACGATCGCAAACGATATCCTGGATGGCGGGACCGTCTACCACACCGCGGTAGATACGAAGCCGCCAGGGATGTATTACATTTACGCCGGCGTTTTCCAGTTAGCGGGGAGGAATAACCTCCGTGCGGTCCACCTCCTCGCCATATTTGTCGTGGCGACCACCGCGCTCCTCCTGCGGCGGATTGGTGCGCGAGTGGCGAACGACTGGGCGGGAGCGTGGGCCGGAATCGGTTACGCGTTGTTTGTCCACGCCTACCTGCCGCGCGACACACTCGGGGCGAACAGTGAGATTTTCGCGTCTCTTCCTCTCGTGCTGAGTGTCCTCGTCTTCCTGCAAGGCGAAGAAAAGGCGGGCTGGGGTTGGATGGTCCTCAGTGGCGCGCTAGTCGGGTCGGCAACCTTGATTCGGCAGCCTTCGGCCGTGAACTTAGGCGTAATGCTGGCGTGTCTCGCGTACGCCTGGCTTATTCTCCGCACCCACTCATTCGGACGT
>QHNJ01000041.1 GCA_003218395.1 Verrucomicrobiota bacterium | reverse complement strand
ACCGTGGGGGTCATAGTATGAACGGCTCCTCTGGTGGGTTGGGGTAACACAAATAGACAGAGGATAAAGCATAGTCCTGCCAGCACCTGTCACGCCATGACAACATGTCATATTGTCTGTCAGTTATTGTCAAAATTTCCAGCTTAAGATCAAGGGGCGATATCACTTTAAGGCGTGCAGTAAGCCTTTAAGGGATTTACTCCGACATAATGTTCAGGATCGGCAAGGAGTCACGACTTTAACCACCGCGCAATCAACGCTAAGAGAGCGAGGCCTTGCGGAGTTGGCATGACTTGTGCTTATAACGGCCTCTAAATGCGCAAATTAACCAAGAAAATACTGGTGGTGGAAGACAACGACGATTGTCGGGAGTTGCTCGCGCTGTTTGTAAAGCGTTTAGGCTACAAAGTCTTCGAAGCGGCCAACGGCCTACAAGCCATCGATCGGGCGTTAGCCATACATCCCGATTTAATCATGATGGATCTTAGCTTGCCCGGAATGGATGGCAATGAAACAACGGCATGCCTAAAGATGAACCCGTCCACCAAGGACATACCAGTGCTCATCAATACGGCTTATACCGGTCGTGTCTATGCAAAAGGTGCTTTTGATGCAGGTGCGGCAGGCATTTTGCATAAGCCGGTTGACTTAACAACCTTGAATATGGTTTTGCGCAAATACTTATCGGCGAAAACGAGACAACGAGATCTCTCGAAGGACCCTCATTTCGCCCTCCGTTTTGCGCCATCGCTTCCACCAACCCAGGGCCACGTCGAACGGCAGAGAGTTTTTCCATCCATGGTGGCGCATCGCGGGAGACCGTCCTGAATTGCTAAATTAGAGAGTCGGTTTCGCGGACTGGTTGAATAAATCAAACGACGAACTCCCCGAATCCCGACGTTCTTGCCCAGGAAATCGTCAAAGACCTCGAAGCCGCCCTCGAACAATTCCGCGAAATCGCCGCGCAGGAGATGGCGGCTCGCATGTTGGAGCTAGTTGAGATCAGACACGGCGATGTCTTGCGGAAGAATAGAGTTTGCCATCGACACGGTCTTAAGCCGTAGGGCGGAAACCCGTTTCCACCGGGAGGTCGTCCTTGAACGTCACCGTCCTTCGCGAATCCTGGCACTGGCACCCGCTCGCCTGGATCCATCGCGCCGAAGCGCGCGCCTTCGCCGAAGAATTGCGGCGCGCGGGGTACGCGGTGCGGCTCGTCCGATTCCGGGATGATTCGTTCTCCAGTCTACCCCCCGGGCTGCTCGTGCTACGCGTTTCCGACCCCGTGATGCTCGCCGCCGTGCAGACGCTGACGCGCGCCGCGAGGCTCTTTCTCGGGCCAAGTCCTGCAGTCATGGAACGCTGTTACGACAAGTACGAGGCACACCGCGTCGCGACTGCGAGCGGCGTGGACTGCCCGGCGACCGCGCTCGCCAGCGAGGCCAGCACGATGCCGTTTCCACTGGTGCTCAAGCCGAGGCGCGGATCCGATTCGATCGGCGTACGGCTCCTCCGGGACGGTCCGATTCCCGCGCACGCCCGAACCGACGACTACATCACGCAGCAGTACGTGCGAGGCGCGGAGCTGACCGTCGCCGTTTTCCGCGATCGGGCCGGAATGCCGCTACGCATTCTCCTGCCCGAGGAAACGCCGTACTCTTTCTTCCGCAAGTATCTGCTGCGACCGCGCCACGCGCCGCTCGCCGACCCCGGCCTGGCCGAGCGGGTGCGCCGTACGGCGCTGGAAATCGCCGGGATCTTCGGGGTCGACTGGGCGGCACGCATCGACCTGATTCACGAAACGGGAACCGACCGGTTGCGTTTTCTCGAATGCGACGTCGCGCCGCTCGTTGGGGCGAATTCGGCATTCGCCGCCAGCCTCGAAGCCGCGGGTATGAGTCGTGCCGAACAGCTGCGGATGTTGTTGAATGAGATCACCGATGAAACCTGACGCGAGCCGACTTCGGTAGGAGAAAAGTGTAGAAGAAGGGGACGCGAACATTTTCTCCCAAACTGCGAGAACTCATCAAGTGCGACAAAGCCAGCCTCGACATTTTCTGGCTCAGAGACAAAAGCCTCGACGAGTCGGACAATCTCCTCGATCCCGGCGTTCTTGCCCAGGAGATCGTCGAAGACTTCGAAGCGGCCTGGGAACAGTTCCGCGGGACTTAGGACAGAGAGTCCAGAGCGAAGAAGTGTCAATTCAGGCTCCGGCGTTTTTCACGATCCGTTTACCGTCCGACCAACAACAGGATCCCTGCCAGTAGCGCCAGGACTCCCATAACTTGCGAGGGTATTGGAAGACGTATGAGAGATGACAGACCAGTCACGATAAGCCAGAGTGCCAACAGCAGCATGCCGATCGATACTACTCCGATAGTCATTTGACTTCTCCCTTCTTCATTCCGCCCAATGCTTTTATAGTACGGAGTGAACGAATACAACCTGGATTCAAACAGTTCCGACCTTGAGACGCTCTAGAAGTGACTTCAGCGGAGACCCGAAATACACTACGCCGTCGTTCAATCCAGCCCTGCTCCGTTTGAAAGAACTTGACGGCGGTCCATGTACAAAATAGGCTGCAGGGCAATTTTAAAAAGGAGAACGGACCGATGAGTATTCTTATCGATTATCTGACACTAATCGGATGGGGCGCCGTAGGCATTTTTACGATGGCTGTTTCCCTCTGGATCTTACTAGGGATTTTCACGTGGCTCACGCCTGTGGATGAGTGGGATGAATTAAAGAAGGGAAACCTTGCGATCGCGATCGTTATGGCTTCTGTGATCATCGGATTTGCTCTGGTGATCTCGTCGGCGATCGCGCCACCACCTATTACTCCGTGAGCTGCGGCGTCTGAATCATAGGGAATAAAGAAGGGACAGGCACTTTTTGGATCGGGACAAATCCGTCCTCAGCATCTACCGGCTTAAAGGCGAAAGCCTCGAAGAGTCCGACAACCTCTCCGATCCTAGCGTTCTCACCCAGGAAATCGTTGTCCCTCGACTGGCTTCGCTCGGGACGACCCCGAGCTAGGGCTCACGCCACGCTGTAGCCAGCGTCGAGGGGTCGAAGATCTCGAAGCCGCCCTCGAACAATTCGGCGAAATCGCCGCTGATTGGGTCGTAATGAACCCGAGACTGAAAAGGATTACCAAGGTAAGATCTGTGGTAATGTGTCTTTATCGATATAAGGATGACTTATGGATAATTCTCTACGAGCTTAGCTAGCGCCTCTAACCACAGTTAAAAACACCGCGCACCGGAGAGGTGGCAAAGGTGTGACACTGGGCAAAACAGAGGAGAGGAGGAACGACGATGCCAAACAAAATTTATTCGAGGACCGGAGTGACGTGGCTGTTTCTTTTCGCGTCTCTGTTGGCAGCCGACCCTGCCGGTGCCCAGGCCGTGAAAGTCAAGTTGGGCTCTTCTCTCAGTCCACCCGCCTTACATGTGCTGGCGCCCTATGTGGCCCTAGAAAGAGGTCTCTTTAAGAAGCAGGGTCTTGACGTGGAGATTGTTGAGATTGCCGGGGACCCCAACCACACCAAGGCCCTGCTGGCCGGTGAGTTAGATGCGGCCGTCATCATAGGGGGCACCGCCGTCATGGTGAGCGCTTCGAAGGGAGCTAAGATTAGGGCTTGGTTAATTCCTAACCCTATCTCCCCCTTTCACATCGTCGCGCGGAGGGAGAGCGCCACCACACTGCAGGGTTTGGTAGGGAAGA
>QHNJ01000040.1 GCA_003218395.1 Verrucomicrobiota bacterium | reverse complement strand
CGAAAGTCGAGTCCCTATCAGTCGGCCATGTCAATGCTCAATTTTTATATCAACCGCGGCGGGAAAAATCTCGGAGCCGCGCAACGGCGCGTGCTGGAGAGAGCCAAGAGCGAACTGCGCAAAAAGTTTGGACGCCTGTGATGGGAGTAAGAGGATACGTCCGGCAATGCCAGAGCAAAACAGGCCAATCAGATCTTGGTCAGCCATATTGGTAATATACTGACCGGCTTTCTTCGCTCGACAATAGCTTTAAAAAAGCTTCACAGGTTGCCGTGAATTAAGAGAATCGGTTGAAATTATCGAAAAGACGGGTTTGCAATATACTAGAGCACACCAACTTGAAACGTCATAAATTTTGGCTAAAATCTGGCCAGAATGCGATTTGAGATTGTCCTGGCACCGGAAACGGTCGAGGACTTGAGGTCGTTGAAGGCTAATGTCCGATCCACAGTTCGGGATGCCCTTGAAACGCATCTTCGTCACCAACCGATGAAAACGAGCCGAAGCCGGATCAAGCGATTGCGGGGTTTGGCGCGGCCGCAATACCGGCTCCGTGTTGGCGACGTTCGAGTATTCTACGACGTATCAGCCGAGACCGTTGAGGTCTTGGCCATAGTCCCCAAATTGGAGGCTGCAAAATGGCTGGAGCAATTCGGAAGTCCCGAATGAAAGAGGTCCCTTTATCTGAAATCAAGGATGATCTTTCACGGTTTCTCCGGGAAGCAGAGAAGCGTGAGATTGTCATAACTCGTCATGGAAAACCTGCGGGTATCTTGATTGGGTTCGAGTCAGAAGATGACTGGCTCGATTACAAGCTAGAGAACGATCCACGGTTCCTTGAGCGTGTCGAACAGGCACGAAAGAGCTTACGAGCCGGTCGCGGCACTCGCCTAGAAGATTTACCGGAGTAAAGGCGGCTATAACCCGCCGCTTGAGCCGACTGCAAGATTTGGTGATTGATGATTCCTGTTTTCTGGTGACGGCTCAGCGGCACGACTTTAGACCGCTCCAGACCAGCATATGCGCGGAACAGGTCCTGTGGCATATGGCGCAATAGTCGCGATGCTCAGCCTCTTAGCGACGGTAACTCCGCCGGTGGCGGGGACTACGTCGGCCGAGGTGCTGAAGGACGAACGAACCAGTCTGAGCGTTTCGGGCGGTACACTGCACGGCTCTCTCCTAGTCCCGCCCGGTTCGGCTCCAGTCCCGATTGCCCTCCTAATCTCGGGCTCCGGCCCAACGGATCGTGACGGCAACACGCCACTCCTGCCCGGTAAGAACGATTCTCTGAAACTTCTGGCCGAGGGACTTGCGGCACGAAACCTTGCCTCGCTCCGATACGATAAGCGCGGCATAGGCGAGAGTGTAGGCGCAGGACGGAACGAAAGCCGGCTTCGGTTCGAGAACTATATCGACGATGCGGCCGCTTGGGGCCAGCGGCTCCGAAAAGACAAACGCTTCTCATCGCTCGTTATCGTCGGTCATAGCGAGGGCTCACTGATTGGAGCGGTTGCCGCCCAAAAGATCCCGGCGGATGCCTTTGTTTCTCTCGAAGGTATCGGTCAACCGGCACCCGATCTCATGCTTGCTCAGCTTCGACCTAAGCTATCGCCAAACACCATGGCCGCCGTCGAGGGGCTCGTTGCGAAACTCAAAGCGGGTCAAACCGGTATGGTCCCTACGGGATTAGAGGCCCTATTTCGCCCGAGTGTTCAGCCATACCTAATCTCTTGGTTCAAATACGATCCGGCTCGAGAGGTGAGCAAGTTACGAATGCCGGTACTGATCATGCAGGGAACCACAGATATGCAAACTGCGCCAGCAGATGCAACACGACTCGGCAGCGCCAATCCGAAGGCGAGAGTTGTAATTCTAGACGGTATGAATCACGTCCTAAAGCGTGTGCCCCTTGATGAGGAGCGCCAAGTCGCTTCGTACTCGGACCCGTCGCTCCCCGTCGAACCACGTCTAATCCAAGAGATCGCTGACTTCGTCCTCAGTCTCGGGCGAGCGGTGCAGTGAGTAATGAACGGAGTGGTCTAACAACAAGGAGTTGGAGCCGACGTACGCAACCGGGCGAGCTTCATGCGGTGGGCGGTGGCTCAATGCCCGGTCGTTAAGTCGCAAAGACCATCTTATGGAAAAGTCCGTTGATAGTACCCACCCGGATTTCTGGACTAGCCGCTACGCTGCTGGTAAGATGCCGTGGGATTTTGCCGGTGTGCCAGCGGCCTTGAAGTCGTTTCTTGCGAGGTCTTCTGCCTCGGGCAAAGTTCTCATCCCGGGTTGCGGCTCTGGCTACGAAGTTCAAGCGTTCCATGAGGCCGGGTACGATGTCACCGCGATCGATTTTTCGCCTGCTGCCGTTGACCAAGCCAAGAAAGTACTGGGCGTTTTAGCTGAGAGGGTTATTCTTGGAGATTTTTTTACGCAAAACTTTGGACAGGGGCGCTTCGACCTCATTTACGAACGGACATTTCTCTGTTCCATGCCGCCGTGCCGTTGGCCCGATTATGCGAACAGGATGGCAGACTTATTATCGCCCGCAGGGAGATTGATTGGCGTCTTTTTGTATGGACAACAGTCAGAGTCACCGCCCTATCCTATAACGGACAAGCAGGTCGACCAGCTTTTCCAAAGATGCTTTCGCCTCGTGCGGAGTGAATTGGTGACAGACTCCTTGCCCTTATTCCGTGGCATGGAGAGATGGCAGGAATGGCTAAAGATCGATCAAGCCTAGTCACTCGCTGACCTTTTACGTTAAGCCGTCTTCGAGCGCGCACTGAGCAAAAGATGGAAAACGTCACGTCTCTGAAAGGGCCCGTGGAGAACATCGAAAGACACTTCCACCGATGTCGGAGCAAAACGGGCCAATCAGATCTTGGTCAGCCATATTAGTATTAGACCTTGTCCTGGCTGTTCATCTGAGAGATATCGATGGAGTTTCTTAGCAGGCTCGTTCTTGACGCACCCGCGGCGGTGCTGTCGTGGCTCGGGCGGCAAGGCACACGTGCAGTCGCAGCGCTCATTGTCATTGGTATCGTCATGCCACCGATCGGTGCCCTACTCAAGCCGTTTGTCACCGAAGCGGTCTTTGTGCTGTTGTGCATTGCCTTCCTTCGCGTGGACGCCGCAGCGCTTAGGATCTACCTGGGGCGCCCCACGATCTTGCTCGCAGCAACAGCATGGACATCCTTGGTGATCCCAACCTTGTTTGGCGCGAGCTATCTGGCGTTCGGCCTCAAAGATCAGTCACCCGATCTCTTCCTCGCCCTCGTGCTGCAAGCAATTGCCTCGCCCCTGATGGCGGCTCCTGCATTCGCCGCGTTGATGGGGCTAGATGCCACGCTTGTGCTCTGCACCATGGTAACGAGCACGGCGCTGTTACCCTTTACGGCGC
>QHNJ01000060.1 GCA_003218395.1 Verrucomicrobiota bacterium | reverse complement strand
TGCCGGAGCGGCAATGGATCTTTTTGCCTCGACCTGTGTCCTCAGCCGCCAGGATGCCGAGATTCAGTTCGCGCGTCGAAATGGAGACTCGGCGCCACCAGATCAGTCTGCCGCTGATCTGTTTTTGCGCCAATCCTTCCGCCGAATCCGTCGATTCCTCAGTGGGCTGACGGACAATGACGACAAATCATTGCTCGCGACAGCAAAGTCCTATTTGGCCAAGCAACCCAGTTAAATTTGGCCGCGCGCATTTATACTGACAAAGACGCCGATCTTCGCTGGCTGAAGGGAAAGACATGCGCGGTGATCGGTTTCGGCGCGCAAGGCCGGGCTCACGCTCTCAATCTAAGGGACAGCGGGATTAAGGTAATTGTTGGACTTTATCCTGGCAGCAAGTCCCGTGCGCACGCCAGGCGAAGTGGTCTCGTCGTTTTCGGCACAGCAGAAGCAGCGCAACGCGGGGACATTATTTTTCTCGCGCTCTCAGACACGCAAATGCCTGCCATTTACGCGGAACAGATCGCTCCGAATTTGCGTTCCGGCCGAACGCTACTCTTCGCGCATGGTTTCGCAATCCACTATAGCACCATCGTTCCACCCAAGGATGTCGACGTTGTCATGGTCGCGCCCAAAGGCCTCGGACCAATGGTGCGCCGGGAATTTCTGAGAGGCCGTGGCGCGCCTGCGCTGATCGCAGTTCATCAAAATCCAAGCCGGCGCGCTAGGCAAAAGGCCTTGGCTTGGGCAAAAGGAATCGGCTGCACGCGCGCCGGCGTGCTAGAAACGACTTTCCGGGACGAGACGGAAACGGATCTTTTTGGCGAGCAAGCGGTACTTTGCGGCGGCACAAGCGCGCTCATTCGCGCTGGCTTCGAAACTCTCGTTGACGCGGGTTATCCGCCCGAGCTCGCTTATTTCGAATGCCTGCACGAACTCAAATTTATTGTCGACCTAATCCACGAAGAGGGGATTTCAGGGATGCGCGGATTGATTTCCGATACTGCAAAATGGGGAGAGCTGACCGTTGCCCGAAAAATTATCGATCAAACGGTGCAAAAACATATGAGATTGGCGCTGCGGGAAATCCGTTCAGGCAAATTCGCACAGGAATTTATTCGGGAAATGAATACAGGCCGAGCGCGGTACGCGACCTTGCTGCGCGAAGCTGAAAAGCATCCCATCGAAAAAGTCGGTGCGCGGCTCCGAGGATTAATGAGTTGGAGAATGAAAACAAAAAACCATTAGCCGCGCTGCCGATGGCAGCGTGCCATTTCCGGCGAAATCGTCGGAATTATTATTTCGTCGTCTCCAGACGGTGCCCGAGAATTATCATCGGGTTGGCGGTGGTCGGAATCGCAGCGAGCCGATCGCAAGGTTGGGGAATTGCGGAGCTTGCGGTCACTACGTAGCATACCTTCTTCACGGTCCGTTGGGCCGGCTGATGTGTTGTCGGCTGGACCACGTTGTTGCTCGGATCAGCAAATGCCGACGCGCAAAATGCGAGCGCGAGCACCGCACTTGCACATCGAACCGACCAGCCGGCCAAGCGACTGAGCCTGCTTCCTGTTTTCATGCCTTGATTGTGATCCCTGTTCCTAAATCTTGCAAGTTTATTTGGAGCGATTTTAGGACAGAAAAACGACCCCTTCAGCCATCCCAAATCAATCCGTCCAAAGAAAATGTTCCAAGCGCAGATGGTTGAGATGCGCCTTCGCTTCTTCGCTCCTGCTGCCCCCGGCAGCGGCCAGTTTTTCGTAAATAGCAGCAGCAGATTCCCACTTTGACTCGTCCTCCAATAGCCGCGCCGCGTTAAATCCGGCTTTGTAATACCAGAAGACTTCGCGCCTCCGATCCGGGCGGGCCTCATCCTCCAGCACCTTGTAAAAGATCGCGAGGGCCGAAGTTCGATCGCCTTTCTTTTCCAGGCACAGAGCTTTTTTGAAAAGCGCCTGGTTGCGCCAGTGAATCGGCCCGTTTTTGTCGGATGCTAGCTGGTCATACATTTCGATTGCGCGTTGGTAATTATTCGGGTCGCTTCCGCCCAATTCGAAAAAAATGTCCCCTTTCCCGCAAAGCGCCTCACGTTTCTCAGACGGCCCAGCATCGCTCTTCAAAACTTCATCGTATAGCACGAGAGCATCCTGTGGCTTCCCCAGCTTTCGCTCGATGACAGCCTGTTCATTGCGGGCAGCCCATCGCAGTTCGCCATTCAGTCGAACGACCTGATCAAACAGGACGATCGCCTGATCAAGTGAATGCTCACCCATGCTCGACATGGCCGATTCCGCCGCAAAAAAGAGAGCTTTTTCGCCAAGTGGATTATCCGGATCGTGCTGTGCGAGAATTTCGAACTGCGTCTGTGCGTTTGCGAAATCCTGGTGCCGGTAATAAATCTCCGCTAATTTCATTCGGACCTCCGGAGTAAATGGCGAGGCTCCATATTGCTGAACAAAACGCTTCGCAAGCTCGATGACTTTGTCCTCGTTCCCACCATCTGAGTCCTCAATCCAGATCATCAGATAATCAGCGCGTTCCGCCGCCGCTGCTGTCGGCTTCGCTTCGGCCGCGCGCGCCAGATTCCTGCGTGCTTCATCAAGGCGCGGCGGCGAGAAATGGAAGGCCAGTTCGGCCAGGCTAACCCAAGCCTCAGAGACACGAGGATTTTTAGGAAAATCGCGAATAAATCGCTGCAGCGATTCTGCCGCCTTCTTGTCGCCTTTGGCAGCTTGCATCAAGCCTTCCTCTAATCGCAAGCTGGCGCGCGATTCTTCGTCGCCGCCCTGTTTTTCAAGCTCGTTGTAATCGGTCAAAAAACGGGCGTGATCGCCAAGTTGGAGCCAACCGGCGGACGCATTAAAGAGCGCAACCTTCGCCCATGGTGAAGTGGAATGTGCGATTTGTTCAAATGCTGTCGTCGCCGCCTCAAATCTCTTCGCGAGATACTGCGCTTGCGCGAAGAGCAGATTGATTCGATCGAGCAAGGACGGTTCCGGATGGAGCAAGCGCGCATCACCCAGAATCGCGGTCGCCTCGTCGAAATGCTGATCCCCCACTTCGAGTTGCGCAAACTCGAAGAGAGCAGGCGCGATGCACCCATTTCTCGAGGCCATTGCGTGATGGTCTGTGCTCCGCGCGATAGAGTTCGTCTAATTTTGCAAAAAGGACAGGCAGGTCCGGGTCCGCCGGATGATCATCGATAAACTGCTCAATGACATCATCCCCGGCTTCCGGCGTTTTTAATTGCAGGTGCGCATCGGCAATGCCGAAGAGTGCCGCCATTAAGGTGGCATGAGGCGCACCCTCCGGTTTCTTCAGAAGCGCTTGAAATATACCGATTGCTCTCTCCGGCCGTTGCAAAATGAGCTCCAGCCGTCCACGCAAAAGTCGCCGCTCCGTCCGGTCCGCAACCGATTTTGCTCGCGTCTCATCCAGAACGCGGCGCGCATTGATGGCGTCGGCCTTATCGATGTACAATTCGGCTGATCGGAGCCGCGCTCGGATTGCCCATTCTTTGTCGTACAGGAGAACGGTGAGTTTTGTCAGCGCTTGATCCCGTCTTCCCAACGCGCGCAGCATTTCCGCGGCCCCAAAAGATGCTGGCCCGTGAAGGGGCGAACTCCGATCCGCCGCCAGTTCTTCGTAGAGCGGTAGCGCGTCAGCCCATCGATGCAGGCTGGCGAAGGCTTGGGCGCGCCAAAACTTTGCCCATGGAATGTCGCGCAGCCGCGAATCCGCCAGTAACACGAGGGCCTCCTCTGGCTGCCTTGCGGCGACCTCTGCCTCGGCAAGTTTTTCCGTGACTGCGCGCCACTCTGGATCGGGCAGATTTTTGCTCACCAACGCTTCCAAGCGCGCGACCGCAACCTCCGGCACGCCCTCTGCAAGCGGCGCGCTGGCTTCGGCAAGCTCGGCCGAAATGTCAGCGCGCGCCAATTGCGAAAGCAAGATCGAGAATCCAATAAGGCCCATGCGTCCCATCTGATAGACACTGAATATTTTCATCTCTTCTCCAGAAGCGGTCGCAAATATCTTCCAGTGTGACTGGCTGGAAGGTCGACAATCTCCTCCGGCGGCCCCGCCCCGACTATCTCGCCTCCCTCTTCACCACCTTCAGGGCCCAGATCAATGATCCAATCTGCGCACTTAATCATCTCCAGATTATGTTCAATCACAATCAGCGTGTTGCCCGCGTTGCGCAGTTTCATCAATACCTGCAACAATTTCTCGATATCGGCGAAGTGCAGTCCAGTCGTTGGTTCATCGAGAATGTAAACGGTACGGCCGGTTGCCCTTTTTGCGAGTTCCGTTGCGAGTTTGACGCGTTGCGCTTCTCCCCCGGAAAGAGTCGTTCCGGCCTGACCAAGCCGCAGATAACCGAGACCCACGTCCAGCAACGAATTTAACTTTTCTGAAACGCTCGGCACATTGCGGAAAAACCGCGCCCCTTCATCCACTGTCAGATCGAGAACGTCGGCAATGTTCTTCCCTTTGTAAGTAATCTCAAGGGTCTCGCGGTTATAGCGTTTGCCATGGCACACTTCGCATTCAACGTAAACGTCCGGCAAAAAGTGCATCTCGATTTTGATCAATCCACCGCCTTCACAATTTTCGCAGCGACCACCTTTGACATTGAAGCTGAAACGCCCCGCGTCATAACCCCGCACCCGTGCTGCGGGGAGTCGACTGAACAATTCGCGAATCGGCGCGAACGCACCGGTATAGGTGACCGGATTGGAACGAGGCGTCCGGCCAATCGCGCTTTGGTCGATGACGATCCCTTTATCAATCTGTTCCACCCCGCGAATCGCTCGATAGGCGCCAGGTTTTTCTTTTGAACTGTAAAAATGCCGAAACAGAGCGCGCCGCAAAATGTCATCCACCAGGGTGGATTTACCGCTGCCCGAGACACCAGTCACACAGGTGAGACAGCCAAGAGGGAAAGCGACATCGATTTTCTTAAGATTGTTTTCACTCGCGCCTACCACCGCGAGCCACCCATCGGAGTCGTTATTGGTTGATGGCGGGCGCGGGATAGATCGTGGGCTGACGCGCTGTTTCGGAATCGCAATGCGCGCGCGTCCAGAGAGATAATCGGCTGTCAGAGAATTTTTGGCGCGAAGAACTTCCCCGATGCTGCCTTGAGCAACAATTTCACCGCCGCGCGGGCCTGCGCCCGGGCCAAGATCAACAATGTGGTCGGCGGCCCGAATCGTTTCTTCATCGTGCTCAACCACAATAACGGAATTGCCGAGATCGCGCAGTCGCCGCAGGGTTCCGAGCAAACGCGCATTGTCGCGTTGGTGTAAACCGATGCTCGGCTCGTCCAAAATGTAAAGAACGCCCGCCAGACCAGAGCCGATCTGCGTCGCCAGCCGGATTCGTTGTGCTTCGCCACCGGAAAGGGTGCCGCTCTCGCGATCGAGCGTGAGATAACCGAGCCCGACCTCGAGGAGAAATTGCAAGCGTGATCGAATTTCCCGCACAACGTCAGTCACAATCGCCCGTTGCTGCGCAGTCAGGTCGAGGGCATCCATAAACCGTGCGGCCGCTTCAATCGTTTGTTCACTGAATTGATGGATGTTCAATTGGCGTTGATTTTGATCTTTGATCGTAACCGCGAGAATCTCCGGTTTAAGTCTTGCGCCGCTGCACACTTTGCACGGCTCGCGTGTCATAAACGCGCGGATGCGATTGCGCGTAAACTCGCTTTGGGTCTCCTCGTAAAGTCGCTGCATTTGCGGCACGAGGCCTTCAAACGGAAACGGCACGTCTTCGGCGACCTGGAAATGTTTCACCAACCCCCTTTGCAGATGGCGGTAATATGCCTGCATTCGTTTCGTCCCGCGCCGCCACGGCGTGATCGCCCCTTCGGCAAGCGTTTTGCTCGCATCCGAAATCATCAACTCAGGATCGACAATTAGTTGTGTCCCCAAGCCGTGGCAGGCCGGGCAGGCGCCCAGATGACTGTTGAACGAGAAATGTTTCGGAGTGAGCTCCCCGAGCGTGAATCCGGTCTCCGCGTTTCCGTAGTCAGTCGAGTAACGGACTTCTTCCCACTCGCTTGTTGGAGTGCTGGAGTGGTAGAATGCTGTGGCTCTGGATTTCTCACTACTCCATTTCTCCATTTCTCCATCACCGCTTCGTTGCCACAAGACGATGACGCGGTTCCCGCCCCACCTCAATGCAGTCTCAATTGAATCAGTGAGGCGAACGCGGATTCCATCGCGCACAACCAGCCGATCGACCACCGCCTCAATGGTGTGGCGCGCATTTTTCTTTAGCCGGATTGGCTGCGAGCGATCCAGTTCGATGATTTGGCCATCAATCCGCACACGAACGAATCCTTCGCGCTTGATCTTTTCGATAACGTCCCGGAATTCGCCCGGCTGGTTTTGAATCAACGGCGCGACCAGGATGATTTTTGTCTGCGGCTCGTTGGCGAGAATTTGATCGACAATCTGTTGGGGCGTTTGCCGGTTAAGTGGTCGCCCCGTCAGCGGATCATGCGGCTGACCGACTGCCGAATAAAGCACGCGCAAATAATCGTACGTTTCCGTCGTGGTCGCGATTGTCGATCTCGGATTCGCGCCGGCGCTGCGCTGCTCGATAGCGATGGCAGGGGAAAGACCCTCGATGAAATCGACATTCGGCTTTTCCATCTGATCGAGGAATTGCCGCGCGTAAGCAGAGAGACTTTCGACGTAACGCCGTTGCCCTTCGGCATAAAGCGTATCGAAGGCGAGGGACGATTTCCCCGAGCCGCTCAACCCCGTAATGACCACCAGTTTCTCACGTGGGATATCCAGGTGGAGGTTCTTCAGATTGTGCTGGCGCGCACCACTGATCTTGATGACTTCAGCAGGCATCTTGAGGAGAAACGGCGAACCTTCTACTTAAACACAATGGTCTGGTTTCTCCAGCGAATCTGCTGTAGCTGCCTCACGTTCACGACGGCGGCGGCGGCGGCGGAGAGGTTCCACAACGCGGCGTGAGGTCCTTGATCAGCGCCCTACGAGACGCGGCAACGACCCCAAATCCGCTCGGCACGAGGCCCGAGCTTTAGCGGCGTCGGATCGTGCGTTAGTCGCGTCAAGCGCTGAGACGGCGCCATATCGATTTTCAAAAACACTGGAACTGGGTCGTTGCCGCAGCGGTATTCGACAAAATGGTCCAGTTCCAATTCGCGCCGGAATTTTGTGTACAACGCAGGCGAGCGTGCCGCAAACTTTTGGATCAATGATGATCGCCGAGACGTTAAAAGAAGCCGCGACAGGAACAGTCGAATATCTGACATGAAGAGCGGGTGCCGATCGTGAATGCGTAAACTCCACCGATACTGCTCACAGAACAAGAGCGACCAAGGGAAATCACAAGTGCAATCGAAACTTACGCCCGCGCCGAATTTTTCGGCATTAGCGGTTCGTCAAGTCGTGCTGGCGCGCTCTACCGATCCCGATAACTTGCGCAGGCATCCTGCCGAGGAATGTCAAACCTTTTAGCTAAGCACAGCCGCTCTTTTTCTGAAGCGAATTCACCCCAGCATGGGCGGGATGATTTCAACTTTACAGAAATTCGCCCGGACCTCGAACAGAAAAATCGGCGCTGAAGATAGCGCCGCTGGCGAATCGAGGCATTTCGGGCGATAAAAGCGGCTGCGAATGGAAGCAGCACCCGGCAAGAGGATTTTGATCATCGAGGACGAACGCGATGTCGTCGATCTTCTCACGCTTAGCCTGCGTAAAGCAGGGTTCACGATCTCCACAGCAACCGATGGCGCTGCGGGGTTACAGAAAGCGCGCAGCGAAAAGCCGGCTTTTGTTATCCTCGATCTCATGTTGCCGAGAATGCCTGGGCTGGAGATTTGCAAAATCCTGAAAAGCGATCCCGCAACGCGGCAAATTCCGATCATGATGTTGACCGCAAAGGCTGAAGAGATCGACCGAATAGTGGGCTTGGAATTTGGCGCTGACGACTATGTGACGAAGCCGTTTAGTCCACGGGAAGTGGTTTTGCGTATCGGGGCGATTATGCGCCGAGCCGATGCGAAAGAACTGGACGAACATCTGGCGGTCGGCCCGATTAGGATTGATGCGGCGCGTCACCAAGTTTCTGTCAATGGCAAGCGAGTCAACCTCACCAGCCTCGAATTTAAACTTTTGCAGACGCTCATGCAGCGACGCGGCCGCGTCCAGGCACGCGACCGTTTGCTTAACGACGTCTGGGGCTACGAAAGCGTCATCGACACGCGCACGGTTGATACGCATGTGCGGCGGTTGCGAAAAAAACTCGGCAAGGCCGCTGATGTAATCGAAAGCGTGCGCGGATTCGGTTATCGCTTGCGGGAGCATTAACGCGCGATGTCGTGGCTGCTCCTGGGTCTAATCTGCGTCCTATTCGCGGGGATGGCGGTAGTCGTTTGGCGAAAATGGGTCGCGCCGTGGCAACAAATCGAGCAGCTTGTTGCGCGAATCAGGGACAGTCAACGGCCGAGCACTTTTCTAGTTAATGGCGGGACAGAATCGAAACGCGTTGGCCTGGCGCTGGAGAATATTTTTGCGCGTCAGCAGGAACTTGATCGCCAGATCGCAGGGCGCGAATCCGGCACCCAGACGATTCTTGGCGCCATGCAGGACGGTCTGCTCGGGGTTGACGCGCGCGGCCGCATTACGCTCACGAACCGACCGTTCGAGAAACTGTTCGAATTGCGGAACCCAGCCGTCGGCGCCCCTTTGCTTGAGACTGTGCGTCACGCAACGCTGGATTGGCTGATTGCGGAAACGCTGCGCACCGGCAAAGCAATGCGCAGCGAGTTGAGCCTTGCCGATCCGCGAGCCAGCAGCGAGCGACACATCGAAGTCAGCGCTGTTCCAATCAAGCAAGCTGTCGATGAAACGACCGGCGCGGTCGTACTTTTTCACGATATCACAGAATCGAAGCGGCTGGATCAAATCCGAAGCGATTTTGTCGCAAATGTTTCGCACGAGTTACGAACTCCATTGTCGATCTTGCGCGGCTACATCGAGATGTTGCTCGATAATCCGAAAACTTCACGAGAGGAACTGGCACGAATTCTTGCGATCATGGAACGGCATTCCCAACGGCTCGGGCTTCTGGTCGACGATCTGCTGAGCCTTGCGCGATTGGAATCATCCAACGCAAACCTGGAGCTCAGCGCTGTAAGGGTGGAGGAGTTGTTCAATAACGTCGTTCGTGATTGGAAAGAAAAACTCGCCGCGAAGAATCTGAAAGTGATTGTCGATCTTTCGCCGGACGCGCGGACGATCCGCGCGGACGAAATGCGGCTACAGGAAGTCCTTCATAATTTGTTGGATAATGCAGTAAAGTATTCGCATGAACATGGAGAAGTTCGTCTGCGAACAGCGCTGCAAGGTCTCGAAATGGTTCTCAGCGTGGCCGATAATGGGATGGGCATCACCAAAGATGATTTGCCGCGGATTTTCGAACGCTTCTATCGCGCTGACAAAGCTCGCAGTCGCGAGCTCGGCGGTACCGGTCTCGGGCTCGCGATTGTAAAACATATCGCCCAATTGCACGGCGGCCGGGTGGAAGCTGAGAGCGAGCTCGGGCACGGGACGACCATTCGCGTGGTGCTGCCGGTCGGGAATCCCGAATGACCCGCCTTCGTCGGGCTTCGTGCTTCGTCGTTTTCCAACTTGTCACACAAAAGTAACATTAAAGATTTTGACGCTTCGTCGCGCGCTGCGGCAGGCTGAGCACTATGAAATCTCTCAAAATTAGCCGCAAAATTTTGGCGATTGTGCTCTTAACCGGAGTAAGTGCGACCGCCTCAGCACAGATGATGATTAACGGCGCGGGCGCAACGTTCCCCTACCCGATCTACTCGAAGTGGTT
>QHNJ01000083.1:14764-19148 GCA_003218395.1 Verrucomicrobiota bacterium | reverse complement strand
AGGCTGATCCTGCCCAAGAGCTCATATCGACGGCAGGGTTTGGCACCTCGATGTCGGCTCATCACATCCTGGGGCTGGAGAAGGTCCCAAGGGTCCGGCTGTTCGCCGGTTAAAGTGGTACGCGAGCTGGGTTCAGAACGTCGCGAGACAGTTCGGTCCTTATCCACTGTGGGCGCAGGAGATTTGAGGGGTTCAGACCTTAGTACGAGAGGACCGGGTCTGACGAACCGATGGTGTTCCAGTTGTTCTGTCAAGAGCAGTGCTGGGTAGCTATGTTCGGAAAGGATAAGCGCTGAAAGCATCTAAGCGCCAAGCCTATCCCAAGATGAGATCTCCCTGAAGGGTCGTGGTAGACCACCACGTTGATAGGCTCCGGGTGTAAGCATGGTAACATGTTCAGCTCAGGAGTACTAATAACCCGTTCGGCTTGATCTTTTACTTTTCTGTTAACCCATCCCGCAAGTGCGGGATGGCAAACAGAGGAGACAAAAGATCTCAAACAAAACGAAGCCTTAAGCGTTGGCTTTCACTTCCTGTATGTAGATATCAGAGAACCAGAGCAGATTGCGAATTTTCGATTGCGGAATGCGGATTGAAAATCATGTTCTTTCGGAAATAATTGTAGGGCGTCCGTGTCAGACGCCAGCCATCAGAGATTCGGCTTCGCGCTTGCGTCGCTGCGATAGCAGCGAAATGCCAGTGCGGTTCCGCACTCTGGTGACAGTAGCGCAGTGGCGCCACCCGTTCCCATTCCGAACACGGCAGTGAAACGCTGCAGCCCCGATGGTAGTACGGCGATAGGCCGTGCGAGAGTAGGACGTCGCCAGAACTAAAAACCCCGGTGCGTTATCTCATCGGGGTTTTTAGTTGCGTCCTACTCGCTTGTCCCGCAGTAGCCTCGGCGGAGGCGGAAACGCAGCGCGGCGGGACGCCGCATGCCGAAGAGCGGATATTTTTACGATCGCAAAGCAGGTCTGCAGTACGGCAAGGATCTCACTTCGGATGAGTTCAATCCGCGCGTGATACCCGCGTTCAAAGCCGGGGGAGACTTTGATCTGCGCCCGAAGTTGAAAGCGATCACCGCGCCGGTGCTGCTCCTTCAAGGCCGTCAGGACATCGCGGGAGAAGCGAACATCGACGAGCCGCACCTGCTAATCAGGAATTCGGTCCTTAAATTTATCAATAAGTGTAGACACATGCCCTGGCTTGATCGCGTGATCGACATGGTCGCACAGATCGACAAATGGTCGGGATATGTTCCAGCCAAGAGCCACAAGGTTCCGCCTGATTCACCGTATCAGATAGACGTGGTTTGGCTGGATCGCGACCTGATTGGGTTAGCCGTTGAAGTTCAGGTCGGAGGGAACGAAACAGAAGCTAAAGACAGACTTGTCCACGCGAAACGTTTTGGTGCTCGAAAAATCGTTGTCGTGTCGAAGACCGAATCGATAAAGCGACTCAAAGAGATTTGCCGTTACGAACCGGACTTAAAGAACTGGCTCGAGATTTGGAGCCTCGCGAAGGTTTACCGAACGTATCTCGCGGGTCAGCAATTCTTCGAGTTATTTCAACCTTTCGAGAAGCAATAATGGTCACCCGAAATCCGCGAAGTGACTTAGCAATAAGTTAAAACCCATGACTTACGAAGCATTGTTTTACGATGGATGGGCAGACGTGCCCGCATACTATCTGATCGATGGTATCCAAGGCCGAACTGCAGAAGATGCGCTCGCCAACAACCTTGATCGACTTGTTCAAGCAGCGAGAGAGTCGCTGAATTTGCCATCTGAGATTGTCCCCGATCGACGCATCAAGCAATCGATTTACGTTGTACGCAGTGACGGTTTAGTTTCTCCGCGGGAATAGCAGCGCGTCAGCTTGCGGGAGCCTTCACTTCGACTAGCGTTGTGCCTGACCCAGCAAACGGGTCGTAAACAGTTTTTGGTCTAAACTTCCGCAGAAATATCTCTACGAGCTGCGGAATAAATTTGCCGAGACATGGATGGAGACGATGGACATGTTTGGTCCGCTCCTTTTCGGGCAGATCCGCTTCCCGCCAGTTTAGATTGAGCGCCGAGAGATCCGTGGAGGGAGTAACGCCCCGAAAATTTGTGAAAGCTGGCTGTGCGTAAGCAGGGCTGTAGCCAAGGCGCTCACCATTACGGTTCTCGCTTTCGAATAAATCACGCTGTGTCGCGCGGTAAGCCGGTGACGTTTCACGAACAACGCTTCGTTTCGACCGCTTCTTTCGGCCACGACCTTGTTGTCGATCTTCCTTTCGGGACTTCCTGAGCTCCCGCTTCAGATCGAGATGCTTGCATTTGCCGCGCAGGCTGCGAATGACTGCAGCCTTTTTCGCCTTTGATTTCTTTCTCGTTTTCCGAGGAACTCGCTTCATGCTCGGATTGATCATCGCGCGTTGCTGCGCTAAGACAAGAATAGACGAAAGGATTGCCACGCTTACGAGTCAAAAAGTCATCGACGCCATCGATTCAGGTGTCAGAGCACAGAGAGATCAGACGACAGCGGACTGCATCACGGCTGCGAGAAACCGATTTGGCGACGCGGCCGTTCGGGTGGAGGCGCGAGGAGCGGCAGGAGTTTTTGATAGATGTCGCGCAGAGCGGTGTCGTGCTGCAACAATGTTCGATCGATCTCGGCCAGACGCTTCAGGATCGCGGCATTCGTAGCAACTTTTTCCCGTAATTCGATAAAGGCGCGAATCACGTAGACGCTCATCGCGATTGCGCGATCGCTTCGCAGAATGTTTGCAACCTGCAACGCTCCATGTTCCGTGAATGCCCAGGGACGATGAGTCTTCCGTCGGCGCTTTCGCGATGTGGTCGCAATTTGCGACCACATGGTCGGATCTGACGATGCGGTCACAAGTTGTGACCGCATGGCATTGTTCTCTTCAGTCGTAAGCTGGAACGCAAAATCCTTGGGAAACCGCTTTCGATTGCGTCAGAACTGCTCGTTCAGCCGTTTGGTTGTCACGCCGTAAACCCGCGCAAGATCGACATCAAGCACGACCTGAACTCGTCACCAGTCACATTCCGCTCGAAACGGCGCAAAAAGCGTAGCAACACCAACGAAAGGTCTCCCATGCTTACCAGCCAAAAAGTTATCGACGCAATAAATGAGCAAATCGGATACGAGTTCAGTGCATCAATGCAGTATTACGCCATCGGCGCGCATTTCGCGGCGGAAGCGTTGCCGCAGTTGTCGCAGCATTTTTTCCAGCAGGCCGAGGAAGAAAAAGGTCACGCCCTGCGCTTTATCAAATACGTGGTCGATGCAGGTGGTCGCGTGGCGATCCCGGCGATCGACGCGCCCAAATCGAAATTCAAAACGGCGCGTGACGCAGTGAAGCTCTCGCTCGACCAGGAAATTCATGTCACCCAGCAAATAAACGGGCTAGTGGAACTTGCCCGAAAGCAGAACGACTACATCACAATCAACTTCCTGCAGTGGTTCCTGACCGAGCAACTCGAGGAAGTTTCATCGATGGATAACCTGCTCAAGATTCTCGAGCGCGCTGGCAACGATCTGTTGCAGGCTGATGAGTATCTTGCGCGCGTGGGTGTCAGAGCGATTCCGACACCGGCAAAGGAGTAAGCGCAATAATTAGAGATGTCTCGACTTCGCTCGACATGACAGAAGGAATTGTCGAGCGCGCGGGCAACGATCTTCTTCAGGCTGATGAGTACCTAGCCCGGGTCGGTGTGAGAGCGATTCCGACATCGGCAACGTGACCCATTCGACTGTCGCTCAGGGCGGGCAGTTGCATCCATTTTCTGCCGCTGAGGACAGCGGCAGCTACAAGTTCCACGCGGCCGACACGGCCGCCACTGCAGAACACAGAGCGCGTCTTCTTTCACAAAGTTCGAGCCGGACTCGGGCTTTATCAGACAAATCCTGTTTATTTAGACGATGCAGGCCGATTGATGAAATTTATGCAGCAGAGCTTGCTCAAGTCGCGACGTATTACCTTACCTTTTGTTCCTCCAATATCTCGTACGCCTTGCGAACCGTCGGGATCGTGATCGAACCACCGGTAAGCAGTCCAACGCGGATCGCCTCAATCAGCTCGTTTTTGTTCGCACGCAGGCGAACTGCTTCTTTGATATGCCAGCCCAAACAGGTTTCGCATCGTTCCACGATGGAAATCGAGACGCCGGTAAGTTGCTTGTATTTCTCGGGAACGGCTCCCGGACCCCACGTCTTTTGATAGAGGGCGTCAAAACTGGCGGAAAAATCCGGATCATTGATCTCAATTGGATCTTTTCTCGCGGCGGAGGTCACGGGCGGCGGCGACTCAGCGAAACTCCACGTGACGAAGGCGGGCAGGACAATAAGGACGGACGAGATTCTGATCGAAATC
>QHNJ01000083.1:0-14615 GCA_003218395.1 Verrucomicrobiota bacterium | reverse complement strand
TAGTGGCGAACAATCTCTGCTCTTGCTTGAAATGGTTCTGCCTGTGGCGATAAATGCCCGGGCGGAGGTCGCGGAACATATCCGCAAGGCTTTCCGGAAAATGCTGAACGCTGTCGAAGCGGAACATGACGCGGAGCACAATCATTTCGCGGAGTTTGTCGGCCGGTGTCCGGCGACTCTGCGCGATCTGTGCGAGTCGCTGTAGCAATCGGACAATGACTCGATCGATGTGTGAATAAACGACCTCCTCTTTGCTCCGGAAATGCAAGTAGATGCTGCCTTTGCCGATGCCGACCTCGGCTGCCAGATCATCGATTGTCATCTTTCTGTAGCCATAGCGAGCGAGGAGACGATCAGTAGCATCGAGAATTTTGCCCTGCATTTCCAGACGTGACATTCTGCGCTTCATTTTGATTGACTGTTGACCGGATTTGTATTCTGGTCAATTAGCGCTGTCATGACACGAAGAGAATTTGTTGAAATGAGCGCGGTGACCGGCGCGGCGATTTTGGCCGGCGCGAAAGTCTTTGGATCGACATCTGCGCCCGGCACAGCATCAAACCCCACTTTCAAAATCGGCGGTGACTTGGAAGTGAACCGACTTGGCTTCGGCGCGATGCGCATTACGGGTGAAGGTAACTGGGGTTGGCCGGCAGATCGCGAGAATGCGCTTAAAGTTTTGAGGCACGCGGTCGAGCTCAGTGTGAACTTGATCGACACAGCGGACGCGTACGGGCCGGAAACAAGTGAACTCTTGATCGCCGAAGCGCTTTATCCTTACCCCACAGGACTCGTTATCGCGACGAAAGGCGGCCTAACTAGACCGGCACCAGATCAGCCGGTGCTAAACGGACGACCTGAACATCTCAAACAAGCTCTTGACGGAAGTCTCAAGCGATTGCGCCTGGAGCGGATCGATCTGTATCAGTTGCACTTCGTCGATCCCAAAGTTCCCATTGAAGAATCCGTCGGCGCGCTCAAGCAAATGCAGGATGCAGGGAAGATTCGGCATGTCGGACTTTCCAACGTGGATCCGAACGAAATCGCGCGGGCGCGCAAGGTTGTACCGATCGTGAGCGTTCAGAACCGGTACAACATTGAGGACCGCAACTCGGAAAACGTTCTTGCCTATTGCGAGAAGGAGAATCTTGGTTTTTTGCCGTGGTTCCCTATCGGGGGAGACAGAGGTTTGAGGCCTGACAACCCGCTGAATGTGGCGGCAAAGGCGCACGGCGTGAGTGTTTACCAAGTCGCTTTGGCCTGGCTTTTGGAGCGATCGCCGGTGATGCTACCAATCCCTGGGACATCGTCGCTGGCACACTTGGAAGAGAACGTCGCTGCCGCAAAACTCCACCTAACTCCGGAAGACTGGAAAGCAATCGACGCCATTGCGGGCTAGGGCGCAAAACCAGAAACATGTCGCTCAGACTTTCCGGAAAACCTCAGAGATCTTTGCGGTTCGGCAGGAAAGCTATTGCGCTCATGATCGCCGGAATGAGCGCAGCGGGCTGCGCAGGTCTGCTGGCGGGAAGTCCACTTCATCGAGACGAACAGAGATCTACTTTCCGATCCAATCAGCCCTTCGCCAACAGGTGGTCTTCAACACAATTGAAAATGCATCCGATTAGCGAGTCATCAGTAGTTCGAACGAGGTTAGCCGATGCCGCAAAGCAACATCAACCGCATCGATTAGTTCTTCATGCATCATAAGCGGCTTATGATGCAGATATTTCTCCTTCTGTTTTGGCTAATTGCACTAGTCACAAGTGCGATCGGCGCCGACGAACCGGACTTATCACCAGTAATTTTTGCACCGGAAATTATCTCGACTGACTTGGACGAAGGTTGCGGATCGTTTGGTCCTGACGGCAAATCGTTTTATTTCGTGCGCCGCGGCGCGTACACGACGTCGCCGCCGGTCTCGATTATTTGTTTTTCCGATTTTCGCGACGGTACGTGGAGTCATCCAGAGGTCGCAATCTTCTCCGGGATGTATCTCGATGGTTCGCCTTATTTTTCACCCGATGGCAAGCGATTGTATTTTGGATCAAAACGGCCGACGCAGTCGAATCCGGGCGGCCGAGACTGGAATATCTGGTTTGTAGAGAAGACGGATGCTGGCTGGAGTAAGCCGAAGGAAATCGGAAGTCCTATCAACACGGCAAAGAATGATACCAATCCAGCGGTCGCAGCCGATGGAACAATGTATTTCGCGTCGGACCGCGACGGCGCACCCGGTTACTTTCATATCTACCGCGCTCGCCTGACGAATGAGAAATACGAGCAGCCGGAGAAACTCGGGCCTGAGGTCAACAGTGGCGATGCCGACATCAACCCTTATATCAGCCCCGATCAAAAGTTTTTGATCTTCGCTTCCTACCGAAAGGACACGCTGGCAGGCGGCGGAAACCATTACGACCGGGCGGATCTTTACGTCAGCGTCAATCGCGATGGCCATTGGACGCCAGCGCGACATCTCGAGCATGGCATCAACACGAGCGCGAGCGAAGGCAATCCGACGATGTCGCCGGATGGGAAGTGGTTTTATTTCACGAGCGAGCGCAGCCAGTTCGAAGTTCCGATGAAAGAACGATTGACCACAGCGGCTTGGCAAGATCGACAACGTGGAATCGGGAACGGCGTCGGAAATATTTATCGGATTTCGGCCGGGGCGTTGGAGTTCACTCGATGATGAGGTTGTCGATCTTCGTCGCGATCGCAATTTTCCTCGGCGAGGGCAAACTCGCACGCGCGGCGCAGAACGACCCGGCCGCGACTATTCGCCAGCAATACACAGATTGGTTGCGCGCTTACGAGCAAAAGGACCTCGCCGGAACGATGGAGATCTTTGCGCCGGATGTCATCTCAACATTCCCTGGCGTAGCGGACAGCGATGTAAACGCAATGCGACAGTCATACGAGAAATCGTTCGCGACTATCGGTCCATCCCGCAAATGGAAGCCGATCGATCTGGAAATCGGTGCGTCAGGTGATCTCGCTTACACGTTGGCTGACTGGCAACTGTTCGAAGTCGCTGCGGATGGTGCGGCCAACGTTGGGCTGACAAATCGCAGCATCGATGTGCTGAAGCGACACGGGACGAACTGGAAGATCATTCGCTCGTTCACGATACAGAAAGACGGCCGCGAAGTGAAATCGTCGTGCGATATGACGTTGCCAAAGGTCTCGCCAGACGCGTTCAGAAACGGCGCCCGCGAAGTCTGGCAAACGCTGATGCGCTGGAGAGACTCCTACAACGGACGCGACCTCGCAGGTACGCTGGCCCCTTACGACAGTTCAATCAATGGAATGTACGCAGGCAATCAGTTAGACACATTCGCGAGTCTGCGTGAATCCTATACTCGTTCATTCGCCGCCACCGACCGCCAACGAAGTATTGATTTCAAGCCTGAAGAGATCCTCGCGTCGGGCAATCTCGCTTTCGTCCGCGATCATTGGACAAGCACGATCCGAACGCCAGCGGGCGAGAGCCGCAGGCAATCGCGCGGCATCGAGATTTGGCATCGGAACGACAAAGGAGAATGGAAGCTCCTTCATTATCTGAGCTATCTTGTCTGCAACTACACTGCCAACGAGCCGAGCATTGTCGCCGAAGGAATCATTTCCACGCCGCAGGATGAATTCGGCGGCTCGCTTTCGCCGGACCGCAAGACGATATACTTCGATCGCTCGGTGCCGCCGCATTATCTCTACACTATGTGGGAATCGCATCTCATCGGCGACAAATGGCAACGACCGGAATTGTTGCCGTTCTCCGGCCAGTATCGCGATTCCGATCCAGTTTTGTCACCGGATGGAAGTAAATTGCTCTTCGTTTCGGATCGGCCGGTCGATGGGCAGGATCGACATCATTACGAAATCTGGATGTGCGAACGTGAAGGCGACAGATGGTCGGAACCAAAAAATCTTGGTCCAGTCATAAATACGCACAGCCAGTACTTCGCTTCGATGGCGAGTAATGGAAATCTCTATTTCACTGCAACAGTCGGGGAGGACGACTCCGAGATTGATGTTTTCGCTTCCAAATTCGTCGATGGAAAGTACACGACGCCCGTGAATCTCGGGCCGCAGATCAATGGCAAGGGCATCGTGAATATCGAAGCGTTCGTTTCGCCTGATGAAAAATTTCTCCTTATTGGCCCATTCGGCCGGCCGGATTCGGTCGGCAGCTCTGACATTTACGTCAGCTACAACCAAAATGGAAAATGGAGCGCGCCGATGCCGGTGAGCGCGATAAATACTCCGGCGCGCGAGTATAGTCCGCGACTCACTCCGGATGGAAAGCGGCTGATCTTCACGAGCGAACGCGGCATGGCAACGGAAAAGCACGGCAATCCGTGGACAATGGCGGAGTTCGAAACGAAATCGCGCTCGCTTTGGAATGGCCTTGGAAACATTTATTCCGTCTCGATTGAGGTATTGCCGAAGCCGCCGCCAGAGTAAGACGACCGATTGGAGAGAGATCGCGATCTGTCGTTTCCGGTTTTTTAGGGACGCAACAGAGCGCGCTGCTCCGATCAAAGGGTAGGAGGTTCGACTTTTTCTTACTATGAAAGGAACAGCAATTACCTTGTTTGCGGTAGCGAGTCTCGCCTTGAGCGGCGCCGCCTTCGCCGCTGGCGCAAGGACGCATGAAGTCACCGGAACTGTGCTCGAGACGACCCCGACGAAGATCGTCATTCAGAAGGGCCTTGAGCGATGGGAAATTGATCTCGACCCACAAACGAAAGTCAGAGGCGAAATAAAGGTCGGCGCAAAGGTAACCATCACCTACGGGATGAGCGCGACGAAGATTGACGCAGGCCCCCTAACAAAACTTAAAGCCGCTGCCGAAGAAGCAGCAGCTCCAATCACTGCGAGCGTAGCCCCCGGTTCGCAGAAAAAAGAGGTGCCCGCTGTTAGTCCTACACCGTAGATGAATAAACCACGTGGAGGGACCACGCCTGTATCGTCCCAAATAATGGCACGCGACGGAGCGCGTCCCTCCCAAATATTCGCCGTAAATGACTTGAATAGAACCGGCAGGAACAGGTCTAATCGGATACATGAAAACCAAAACACTATTCAGTTTGCTGGCGGCAGGAAGTCTCGCGCTTAGCACAGCCGTGTTCGCGGCCGGGGCCAAGACGTATCAGGTCACTGGTCCCGTCTTAGAAGTGACGGACGCGATGATTGCGGTCCAAAAAGGCAAGGACCGTTGGGAAATCAATCGCGATGCCAATACGAAAGTCACTGGTGATCTCAAGGTCGGCGAAAAAGTGACTGTCACTTACACAATGTCGGCCTCAGATGTGGAAGTGAAGGCGGGCAAGGGTGCGAAGAAAGGGGCAGCCAGCCCAGCGGCTTCGCCGAAGAAGTAATAGGGCGCAATTCAAGTCGCCGGGTACGCAAAAACGTATCCGGCGATTTTTTTTGTAACACAGCGATCCTGGCTGTGGGGCCGTCAGGCATCTTGCCTGACGAATTTGGACAATCAGCAGGCGAGACGCCCGCTTGCCCCACAGGCTAGAAGCCTGTGCTACCTTCTCCGCCCGCCGCTGCCAAGAATTCCTCCCAAAATTCCGCGGACGATTTGTCGTCCCATCTGACTGCTCGCAGCACGCATCGCGCTCTTAGCCATTGATGTTGCCACCGAATCCTGCACGCCACCACGTGGTCCAATCTTTGGTTGAAAAACTGAGACGACGGTGTCAAAGAAAGACGTTTTCGCTTCTTCTGGAACTGATGCACCCGGCGCCGCGGCCGGCGCACCTGCTGCTTCGACCTTTTGCCCTGCCCGGGCCTGCAACGTCTCAAAGGCAGACTCGCGATCGACGGTTTTTTCGTAGTGACCGGCGATGATGGATGAGGCGATGATCTGTTTGCGTTGATCGGCCGTTATGGCACCGATCTGACTGCGCGGCGGAACAATTTTGGCGCGCTACACAATTTGTGGGCTGCCGTTTTCGTCCAACATCGACACGAGCGCCTCGCCCACGGCCAGCTCAGTCAAAACAGTTTCCACTTTCAATTTCGGATTTTGCCGAAAAGTTTGCGCGGCGGGTTGCACCGCCTTTTGATCGCGCGGCGTGAACGCGCGCAAGGCATGTTGCACACGGTTCCCGAGCTGGCCGAGCACAACATCCGGGATATCGAGCGGATTCTGGCTAACGAAATAAACGCCCACTCCTTTGGAACGAATTAATCGCACCATCTGCTCAATCTTTTGCTTGACCGCAGGTGCGATGTCGGTGAAGAGCAAATGCGCTTCGTCGAAAAAGAAGACCAGCTTGGGTTTTTCCGGATCGCCGATCTCGGGAAGATTTTCGAACAATTCCGAGAGCATCCAAAGCAGAAATGTCGCGTAAACTTTTGGCGCCTGCTGCATCAACTTGTCCGCAGCAAGAATGTTGATCACGCCTTTGCCGTCTTGTGTTTGAATGAAGTCATCGAGGTTGAGCGCGGGCTCGCCGAAAAACTTGTCGGCCCCCTGTGATTCGAGCGTTAGTAGATTACGCTGAATTGCGCCGACGCTGGCAGCCGAGACGTTTCCGTACTGCGTTTTGAATTGGTCGGCATTGTCCGCAACGTACTGTAACGTCGAGCGAAGATCCTTGAGATCGAGAAGCAACAAGCCGCTTTCATCGGCGATCTTGCACACCATGTTGAGCACGCCTTCCTGCGTGTCGTTCAATTCGAGGAGACGCCCGAGAAGCAATGGCTCCATTTCGGAAATGGTCGCGCGCACGGGATGCCCGTTCTCTCCAAAAACATCCCAGAATACCACCGGGGAGGCTTCGCCTTTGAAATCCGAAATCTTCAACCCGCTCACGCGTTCCATGATTTTCGGGTTGGTACCACCGGACTTGCTCAGTCCCGCAAGTCGCCTTTGACATCGGCCATAAATACGGGCACGCCTCGCGCGCTCAAGTTTTCCGCAAGTGTTTGCAACGTGACTGTCTTGCCGGTTCCGGTGGCGCCTGCAATCAAGCCGTGGCGGTTCGCCATTTTCGGCAGCAAATAGACCGGTTCCTTAGACTGTGCGATGAGAATGGGTTCGTTAGTCATAAGGTGGAATTAGTATTGATGATTAAGCTGTTCGTTTGCGCCAGGCACCCAGCACGAGTCCGCTAATCGCGAAACCAACGAGTGGACGGCCCATGTCGATGAAAATCAGCGGCCACGGATTTGTTTCGAAAGCTGAAAACACCGCGATCGTGGAGTATTCGACAAAGAGAAACACGAACCAGCACAGGAGCGCGATTTTTAATCCGGCGACTGCGTTTGTGGCATTGAGCCGGCCGATTAGCCATGCGAGTGCGTAGTTGACGATAATGGCTGTGACAATTGCGAGCGCGTACGCGCCGACGTTATGCGTCCGCTCGATGTCGGTCATCGTTCTGGCGTGAAGATTTAACCATTTCTCGCCAAAAATCGCGTACCAGGCCCAGCCAATGAGGAAATAAACCACCACCAGAATCCAGACGGCGAGGTGATTGATTCTGCTGTTCATAAAAATTTCTCGATTATCCGGGGACGCACACCTCGAAGTCTGTGTTCCGCGAAATTCAGCGTAATCCGCGGTCAATGTCACCTCAATAAATATAAGGCTGGGAAAGCGGGAACGCGTTCTTGATTAATGCAAGGCGTGGACTGGCGTCTTCCGCGATAATTACCTCCACAACGTCGAAGCGGAAGAGAATATCGGGATTATCCAGCATCCGCAGCCAGTTGAGTCCTCCCCGCGAAATGCGTTTTTGCTTTTGCCGATCGACCGCTGCAAGAGGCCGGCCAAAATCTTCCCGCGTACGCGTTTTTACTTCGACGAAGACCAGGGTGTCCTTGTCACGACAGACAACGTCGATCTCGCCGCCGCTGTGTCCCTTAAAGTTGCGATACAGGATTTTGTAACCCTTCCGCCGCAGGAAGCGACAGGCTAGTGTCTCGCCATGCGCGCCGCGCCGGAGGTGTTGCGGCCGCAATGAGGCCCTCGAGGGCAAGAAGCGGCTGCGCCACCGGTTCGAAAGATCGGCGATGGATCGGACAAGGCCCAAATTCATGGAGTCTTAAGAGATGGAGCTCAGTGCAATAACCTTTATGCTGGCCGAAATAATACTCCGGAAAATGGGCACAAAAGTCACGCATCATTCTGTCCCGCGTGACTTTTGCAATCACACTAGCGGCGGCGATGGTAAGGCTCAGGCAGTCCCCATCGATAATAGCGGTCTGGGGGACTGGAAAGGGAATAACGGGCAGGCCATCAATCAACACGTGATCGGGCATGCCGGAGAGCGCGGCGACGGCGACGCGCATCGCTTTGTGCGTGGCGCGCAGAATATTGATGCGGTCGATTTCAATGGAATCGACAATGCCGACCGCCCAGCTCAGGTCGGGATTCGAGATCAGAGCATGATAAATTTCTTCACGTAGTTCCGGCGCAAGCTGTTTGGAATCATTCAAGCGGCGGTGACGGAATTTTTCCGGAAGAATCACCGCCGCGGCAACAACCGGACCCGCCAGAGCACCACGGCCAGCCTCATCAATTCCGGCGATGCGAGCGGCGCCGATGGCGCGGAGTTTTTTCTCGTAACGAAATCCGCAGCGCCGATACATTGATCCGCAGATTACACAGATTTCCGCAGATAAGAAAATGAATTGAAAGAGATGTAGCTGCCGGACTGTGGCCCGGTTCCGCCACGTCGTACGCGGCTACAAATTATTCTCTGACCGCCGTCGCTTCCTTGCCTTTGCGGGTTCGAAGGTAATTCAATCTGGCGCGGCGAACGCGACCTTGTTGCTCCACTTCGACTTTTGCGATTCTCGGCGAATGGAGTGGGAATACACGCTCCACGCCCTCGCCGTAGGAGATTCGGCGCACGGTGAATGTTTCGTTAAGTCCGCGGCCTTTGCGGCCAATCACTACGCCAGCGAATATCTGGATTCTCTCCTTGTCCCCCTCCACAACCCGGGTATGAACGCGGACGCTGTCACCTACCGAAAACTGTAGTGCATCGCTTCTTCGCTGTTCTTTTTCGATGGCATCAATGATCTGATTCATGAAAAATCCCTTCCCCGTCCGCCGGACGGGCGAACATTTTCATTCGGGCCAAGTGAAATTGCAAACTGAAAATCCCTGCACAGGTATCCCGTTGCCGCAGGACAAATCCGTCCGCGCACGGACAAGTCTGTGTTCCGTTGTGTCGCCTATGGAAATCTGGGTAATCTGCAGTTAGACTTCTGACCTCTTTCCCGCGCCCGTAGTTCAACTGGATAGAGCGACGGCCTCCGGAGCCGTAGGTTGCGCGTTCGAGCCGCGCCGGGCGCACCCCCTCTGAAAAAGGTTTTTACGACGGAAAAGACGCTCCTTTTTTCGCTTTTTCGGGTCTGATTCGTTCTGACTAAAAAACGCATTTTAACGCGATTTCCCTTGTAAGTCCGGTAATAGAGAGGGTGGCAACGTTTCCGAAAGCCAAAAAAATCGGAACAAAATGGAACTTAAGTTACCATCGCCTGCTGTCGCCAGTCGGTCGATATTGAAATGTCGTCGGAGCGAACTGCGACTTCACGAGAAGAATCAACTGTCGGTAACTAAAGTTAAGCACAACACAAAAGGAGAAATCCAAAATGTTCCAGGCATACCACGGTGTCACAGGGGCCCAGCATCAGACGAATTTTAATAACTTATTCGCGCAAGGGTACAGAATGATTTCGCTCAGCGCCTACGGGGATCCCAGTGACGCGCGCTACGCGGCTGTGTGGGTACAGCACCCGGGTCCGGCCTGGGTCGCGGTCCATGGAGTGGACAGCGCCGGCTACCAATCGTTCTTCAACAACTCGACGGCTAAGGGTTATGTCCCGGTCCTCGTTTCGGCAACCGGCACGAGCAGCAACGCGATATTCGCGGCGGTTTTCGAACAGGGCATCGCCGGGCCCTGGCGTGCACGCCATGGCATGACATCAGGCCCTGAAGCAAACGCAGGCACTTTTCAGAACCTGAACAAGACCGCACGCGATCAAAAAATGATCCTACGCTCGATTGCGATCTATGGTACGGCGATCGACCGGCGGTATGCAGCGGTGTGGCATGCGAATCCGAGGTTTGTGAAGTGGCACGTCCATCCATCAGATACGGGCGCAAGTTACCAAGTGGTCTTCAATGCAGAGACTCAGTTGCCCGGCTATCAACTGGCGGGCTATCGCCCCGCATATGTGGCGCTTTCAAGCGACCACATCTACTGTTCTGTGTTCAAAGATGACGTTGTCGGCGCGTGGGTGTCGCGCCATGGAATGACATCATCGGACTACCAGACGGAATTCGACAAGCAGAAAGCCGCTGGCCTCTACCCGATCTGCGTCCAAGGCGGCGGGGCTGGCGGCAACACCCGCTATGCGGCCATCTTCGCCAAACACGATATTCCGTTGAGCCGGGAATGGACGGTCACGGGCGCCGCGGTTCCAGCCCTCGCCGGGTTCGACCACTTGATGCAGACGTTCATGCAAGCTAATGGAGTCCGTGCGGCACAGTTGGCGATCGCTAAAAACGGTGTCACCAAGTTTTCCCGAGCGTATACGTGGGCGGAAGCTGGCTATCGCACCACACAACCAGCCGATCGCTTTCTGCTCGCGAGCTGTAGCAAGATGTTCCTTGAAGCGGCGGTTCAGGCCCTGTATGATGCGAAGAAGCTGACACCAGATACAAAGGTTTATCCGCTTCTGGGCTTTTCGCATCCGGCCGACCCGCGCAGCGACACGATCACGATCCAGCAGCTTTTGGATCATATGGGAGGTTATAACGATGACCCACCGGCAAAAGGCGGCTCAGGTTTCGATCCAACATATTCGATGCGGCAGATCGCGTTGGACCTTAATCTCGGCCATCCTGTGACGAAGCTTGATGTTGCCCGGTATATGTACGGGCGAAAACTGGATCTTGACCCGGGAACAGTCTACCACTACTCGAACTTCGGCTATCTGCTCGCCGGGGCCGTCGTCGAGCACGTATCGGGCAAGAACTATTTCGACTATGTGAAGGCGATGCTGCTTCAGCCGGCAGGTATCACCGAGGTCGAAGTCATTCCCACGCTGGCGTCTCAGCGTACCAGTAGCATGGCGATCACCGAGGACGAGGGACTCGGACTGAGCCCCCTCGACCTGGCCTCGCAGCTCTTGGTGCCCGGAGTTTATGGCGGAGACGGGGAAATCAATGAAGTGGGTGACCCCAACGACGGAACCGGCGCGTCCGCCCACGCCCTGACTCAGTTCATTCGTCTCCACGCTGCCTGGGGCAATGGTCCGCGAGGCGGTGCCCGATCTGGCAGCACGCCGGGCGCCTCCTCGCTGGCAGTATCCCGTGGCGATGGTGTCGACTGGGCTTGTGTCATCAACACGCGCGACTGGCCACCATCCACCTCACCCACGCTCAACGACCTGTTCGACATAACACCTCCAATCAGCCCGAATTCGATCACGCATCTCCTAGATACGACGCCAATCTCATGAGCGACATACGTTGTGCCAGCCATTACGGTAAACATTTATCGGAAGGAAGACCATGTCCGCACCCAACCTGAGTATTAGTGTGCAACCAGTGCAAAGCGGAAAAGCGACCTACCTTCCGCTGGCTGCGCCCAGCGCGAACGACAAGCCAACAGGAAAGATCGTCCTTCGGCTCGATCTCAAGAACAACGGCACCAGTGCTGTAACCATCACGGGAATCACGTTCGCGTTCCCTGGATCGCAGGCAGGGCCAATAACGATGCAGGGAGTCGACCCGTTTTTTTCGGGGTACTACAAAGACTCGGGTGGGCCAGTGCTTTCGCCCGGGCAGACAAAAACGTACACTAACGGCTTAATCAACTTGGTGCCAGACGACTCTAACACGCAGGTGAACAACGCGGTTTTCATGGCCGAGCCAATACCGGCAAACATTGAGGCGCAGGTAAGCTGTGCTGGGTTTACGCAGCCGGCCACGGTGTCTCTCCCGCTGGTTGCGCACAGGAGCACGACTCCGCAGGGTTCGTACTTTTTTCCCTATAGCGCCAGTGATCTGCGGATAGCCGAGTACTACGTGGGGGCGTCAGTGCACTGGGCAAATGGCGGTGCCAGCGGCGGGCAAATCTTCGCGCACGATCTCGGCTGTGAAGGTTACGACACGGTGAAGCATACATGGTCGCGGATTCTGCCGGGTAAGAGCGGCTCGCAGAATCCTCATTACCGCGTCTATGGGAAGCCAATCCGTGCGATGGCCGATGGCGTGGTACTGACCTGGTACGACAAATTGGAAGAAAACACCGTGCTGGGAAAGTTTCCCGATCCGACACCCTCACCTGGCAGCGGGAACTCCGTCACGGTGGTTTATGGAGATGAGAAAGTGATCTACTGCCACATGCAGAAGGGCTCCATCCCGGCTAGCCTGCAAAAGGTGGGAGCACCGGTGAAAGCAGGACAGATTCTCGGGCTGGTAGGCAACACTGGCAATGCGACCGAGCCGCACACACACATTGAAGTGGAACTCAATGCAGCGGGAAGCCCACTCCGGCCGTTTCCGTTTCATGACACCTACGTGGTCTCGGAGAACGCAATCCTTCCGCCGAATCCGACCGGTCCGTGGTCGAAGCTTAACGGTCGCGGGTTACCGAAGGAGAAGGTCGCGGTGTGGCCCAGCACAGCGGCGCCGGCGTGGTATCCGCCGGGATGGGGAGAGGTAACGCACTTCGGCATACCAGAATCGTCGTACCAGACAATATTCGATCGCGCGAAGTCGTCAGGCTATCGGCCCGTTTGGCTCGATGGTTACGAAGTGCAAGGCAAGACCTACTTCAACGTGACCTTCCATCCGCAGGCGAATGTAGTATGGCTGGCGCGGCACGGCATGAGCGCGGCCGAGTATCAAGCGCAGTTCGATTCAGCGACGAAGGACGGCCATCGGCTGACGAATCTTGCGAGCTACGTGAGCGGGGACTCGGTGACCTATGCCGCCATCTTCGACAAGGTTGGTGGGCCGGCGTGGCGTGCGTACCACGGCGTCAGCACGCAGGAGCACCAGGAACGCTTCGGGGAGTGGACAAAGGCTGGCTACGTGCCGGTTAATGTCTCGATCACTGCGGCGGGTGGCACGCTGCGCTTCGCCGCGTTTTATGTGCAACACGATGTGGGCGGGTTTGTGCATCTGGGCGAATTGACATCGGCTGATTACCAGAACGCCTGGGAGACCAATGCGGCGGCCGGACGCCAACTCGCCTATCTCAGCGCATACCAGAAGGGCGGAGGGATGCGATTTTCCGCCATCTTTCAGCAGAAAACGCCAGGCTCAGGAAGTACGGTAGGAAGGCACAACCTGACGGGCCCGCAACTACAGGCGAAGTACGACGAGGAACTCGCCGCCGGCCGACTCACTCGCGTGCTGGTGGGATACGAGGTGAATGGAACGGCAATGTTTGCGGCAGCCTGGCGCAAGGCCGCCTGACTGCGAGCGGTCAAAGTCTTTTCGGCTGGGATTCCCGCGCGGGAACCGCTGTTTTCTGAATTGTAATCCCCGCCGGGCGCATTTTTCAGAGGTGAGTCGTGACAAGTAAAGGGGGATTAGACGAGGCAGTTTCTCTATTTACCGTTCGTTGATCCTCTTCACCCGCAAATTTTCGCAAGTCGAAAATTCCTCACGCTAGCGCATCGATCCGGTTAAGTAGATCCTTCTTGCTCGTGACGCCGGTGACTTGATCGCGCAGTTGCCCGTTCTTGAAGAAGAGCAGAGCCGGGATGGCACGAATGTTGTACTTGAACGAAAGACTCTGGTTTTCGTCTACGTTCACTTTCGCAACCTTGACCGCGCCCGCTTTTTCGCGCGCAACTTCATCCAACAACGGGGCAATCATTTTACAGGGACCGCACCATTCTGCCCAAAAATCGACAATCACAGGCTTGTCGCTTTGCGTCACTTCGCGGTCGAAATTGGATTCATCGAGATTAATGGTGGCGGAATTGTCCATTGCTTTAGGAAAGGTAAGTCCAAATCTGAATAATCAAAATGACGGTGGAGACGCCGAGAAGCACCCAGCACAGCGGCATTATACTTTCCTCTGCTGGCGCCACTGAGATTGAAGGGCTCTGGGGGGCGGTGAGTGGCATGGCGATTAGCGGTTGAGTCTTTTTCATCTGAACCGTTGGAAGCGGTTGGAGGGGCGGGTCCGGCATGCGCGCAATGCGCGCTGTCTCTTTTTTGGGTCCCGAAGAAGGCAAATTTGCCGCCGGAGTGACTGGCACGGGAGCTGGTGTGGGGAGCGGCACCGAAACAGTTGGCGGCTTCGGAGGAGAAACTGGCGACGAGGGCGGCGGTGGCTGGAAAAACTGAGGCGAGGGCAGATCCTGATCGATAGGTGTTGAAACAAGCGGCGGCCCTGTCGGAGCCTGGAGAGGCACAGATAGCTGGCGATTCGGCAGCTGGATTCGCACAGTCTCGCGCGATTTTGTACTCGGATCGGGCGGATTCGCTACAGGCGGCTGCAGCAATGGCGGCAAGTCAATGCGAACGGTCTCTTTTTTTTGGTCGTTTGGGTCGGCCATCGTGGGGGGAAATAAATGTCAGAGATTTTGCTCGAAAAACGGGCCGCTGTCATCTG
>QHNJ01000082.1 GCA_003218395.1 Verrucomicrobiota bacterium | reverse complement strand
TGTGACCCAGCATTATGAGAAGCATTTCCGGGGAAGCGGGCTTCGTGCCACGCAATTCACTATTTTAGCAACCCTCGCACAGGCTGGCCCGCTCTCCATCTCGGAGCTATCGGACCAACTCGGTATTGACCGAACGACCTTGTCGCGAAATTTGCGTTTGATCGAAGACCAAGGCTGGATATCCGCGCTTGCCCACGGTGATCAAAGTGTCCGCAAGATGGCGCTTACCCCCAGAGGGAGGAAAAAGGCCTCGGCTGTTTTGGCGTTTTGGAAGCGAGCAGATACCAGCGTTGAGCCGATCTTACGGGGGTTCGGATTGCAGTCCCGTCCGATGGTGCGCGCCGAATAATTTTTTACAATGAAAGATGTATATACCCGCATGATCGAGAAGAATGTATGATTGACGTGGTCGCCGTCGTCTCGCGCCGCCGCGGTAGCGGGCTCTGGCGCGCAGCAGGCGCGCGGGCAGCCTGCGCGAACAAAGGTGATCAAAGAGAAAGGAATAAACTATGAACACTGATCTTATCGGTTCTGTGGAACTGACGGTCTCGGCAGCCATCGTAATTGCCGCATTATCGATCGGATTCGGTTCCAACGCACCCGCGCGGATTGGTATTGCTGCCTGGCTCACTGCCTGGTTCGTCATCGTGGCGATTTTGGCCGCAACGCGCGCGTTGTATTACGAACGTGGACTCGGCGCGCCTGGTCTCGGTATCGCGGTGGCGCTGCCGATCGCGGTCATCTGCATTCTTGTCGCGCGCGTACAACCGTTGCGCGACGCGTTGCATCGCGTGCCGCTCTGGTTGCTCGTTGGTGTGCACACGGTTCGCTTGCTCGGCATTAGTTTCGTAATTCTTTACGCAGCGGGTCGTTTGCCGGCGCCGTTCGCGCCGGTTGCAGGCTGGGGCGATATTTTTGTCGGCGCAACTGCCTTGCCGCTCGCAAGGCTCGCATATCGCCGGCCCGCGAATGCTCGGCCGATCCTATGGATTTGGAATGTTATCGGACTGGTGGATTTGATCGCTGCGGTCAGCTTGGGAGTAACTTCCTCGCCCGGTCCGCAGCGCCTGATCTTCGCTGAACCCAGCTCGGCCATGATGACAACTCTGCCGTGGCTGTTGATCCCCGGTTTTTTGGTCCCGTTACTGTTTACGGTTCACATCGGCATTTTCATTCGGCTGGTGAGTGCCAGGAAGCCCGCACTCACGTCCGCCTAGACCGAAACAAGATAAATCCTGCAATCATGCGTGCAGCTATACGCATGATTACTTGGACAAGTGTATATGCACCTGTGATCGAACAAGAAATGCTGGGCTTGAAACGCGCTAGATCGTAATCTGCGGTTACATTCGCTATATGGACTCCGAATCTTCTGTTTCGCTATCGCAGATTAGCCAGATCTCCGTCAACGTGCACGATCTCGCGCGCGGCGCTGCATTTTATAAAGAAACGCTCGGCATGAAGCATCTCTTTACGGTGCCACCGAAGATGGCATTCTTCGATGCTGGCGGAATCCGATTGATGCTTGCCATACCGGAAAGGCCGGACCTCGATCATCCAAGTTCGATTCTTTATTTCAAAGTCTCAGACATCGAGAACGCACACCAAGTTTTGGAGTCGCGCGGGGTCCACTTTGAGACCAAACCGATGCTCGTCGCGCCGATGGCAACACACGATCTTTGGCTGGCCGAATTTCGCGACTCCGAAGACAACGTTCTCGCACTCCTGTGCGAAAAACCAAAAGCGAAATAAGCGCAAATTTCGCGGAGTTTATCTCATCCTTGTAAAGTCGAGCTTGGAACCGCCGGGCTCGCGCAAGATCATTCGGTCGCCGGCGATTTCGAGCTGATAAACTGAAGTGGCGAACGGCGTCTCGATTTTAATTCGGTTTTGGTCTCCGAACGTGTACCTACCCCGGATCTCACCTATAAGGACAGAACCGTTATTGGAGAATTCCCAAACCGTTGCGCTTGAACTGCCTGACATGCGCCATTTGCCGAGAATTGCACGATTCCCGCAGCCGGCCATCGCACAGAGCAAAACTGCCAGAACAATTGTTCGTAACAGTGATCGCGCGAGTATATTTGAGGAGCTAGGATGCACGCAGGGGCCATGTCTCGACAGCGAGTTTAGCCAGAACTTGTTGCCTCTTGTTTACTTCATCCGCACCCCAAGAGTTATTCTCGGCAACCATCTTCGTAAGAGACAACATCGAGTTGGCGAATGCTTGCTTCTTTTCGGCAAAGCCTACGTTTCCAATCTTTGAATTCTTGACCGCATCTAGCAAAGCCATGTTACCGATTCGACCATAGAGCGCCTCGGCATCTTCTCGCTGCAAATCCGGCCATTTTTCTTTGACACAGTTTAGCGGGATCACGTGCTCGAGGTTAAGCTCAGTTGTATCGTCACTCGGCATCGTTTCGCGGCGCTTATTTTTCTTGTCATCTCGGCGTTGAAGCCGATCGAGATAATATCTGGCGAGTTTCGCTTGACTGACTCTTGCTACTGCGAACGCGTGCTGAAATTCGTCGTTTGGCGGAACATATTTTCGCATTTCTTTACCGAGCTGCTCGGCCGTCTTAATTGTCTGCTTTGTATGTATTGTATGAGCGAGTGACGCGTACTTGCTTTCTACTCGTCCAACGCGCCCGGCGCCTGCAATGAAGAGTCGAACTATCCAATTAACGAAGAGCTCAAACGCTCGCGCGGTTTCTATTGGCGTGAAATGATGCGCAACTGCGAGCATAAGATGGCGAATCTGCGTGACGTCGAACAGATTCAACGTTCGGATCGACCGTCGAATGCCAACGGGATAATTGTTCCATTTCGGATGATCGGATCGCAGCATTGCTTCATAGTCGTGCGAAAGCTCCTCGAGCGTATGTGCAAACTCGACAGCACGCTGCTTCGAAGAGACATGCCCCTTAATTCTATCGAAGACATTTCGCGTGAGATCGAACAGCATGCTGCAAACAAACCGCAAATAGTCGATCGCCACGTCTTGTTCTCCGACCGATTCCAGCACTGCAGTCATTGACGACCATTTGTCTTCGACTTCTTGTCGGCGATCGCCCTCGCCAGCTTTTCCAAAAAGATAATTTTTTACCAGGTCGGCCTGCGAAACCTTCAGACCGCGATCGTTCAATGTCTCGAACATCATGTATGCGTTGCCAGTGTCTGGCACCTTGAGAACGATCACTTGCGCGCCGGACTCGATGAAATCTAGCCAGCGATTCAACACGCGCTTCTTGGATGGTGCGGCAACTGGCTGCAAAACCTCCTCGAAGTATTTTCGAACGGCTGCTGTCGCCTCTACGAGCCTGCGATTGGATGGCGCAACCAACGGTTTAGCGCTCTTGGCGATTCGACCCTTTGGGTTCGTCAAGAGCGTCTCGCGGAAGAGCACATCATCTTTAACGTTCAGCGACAGTTTTGGGACAATCTGTTCTGTGTCGCGGTCATACTTAAACAGAAATTCGCTTTCGGTGTGATTCATTAGCGCGATGTCGCCCAACTGAAAGAAAATGTCGCGGATCGTTGCAAGAATGATGGTCGTTGTCACAAGCCGTTGCTGACCATCGACGACCTCAAATCCTTGCGATTTCGAAGATGTCAGGACAATTGTGCCAAGAAAGTACGATTCCTTGCCTTCCCTGATGGCATCGGCGAAATCGTTGCACAAGTCTTTGACGTGCTCGACTTCCCAAAAGTAATCCCGTTGGTTACGTGGGACATGAAGTCGACCGGCAACGATAAGTTCGCCAATTGGCTGAAGTCTAAAGTCGAGATTGCTCATCTCTCTTTAGCAAGCCAACACCGTCGGCGGTGTTCGTGGACAAATTACTTGTGGTGCATGTGCTGGGCGTCCCGCGTTTGGTTGAGCATGAACGCCTCGGCGAAATGTGCTACGCAACCATGCAACAAAATCAGCGATGAATGGCTGGTCAAAGTCGCTTCTAAATCCGGGACCATGCTTCTCGAATGGATGCATTAAGTGACGGCTCGGAATCTTGCTGATATCCGCCACCCTCGTACCGAAATAAAAAAAGTCATTCGAGATAAGAGCGAAACGACTCGTGCTGCGCGCATACGCAGCAATGTTGTCGGCACGACCGCGAAAACGTGAATCATCGAAGTAGTTGCGCAACGTAAGCTTCTCGGTAACGGGCATCGCGTAGATGAGCTTTCCATGTCCAGCGCTTTGCGCGTTAAGCCCGCCTGTGCCGGCGATCCAGTCACCAACTTTTGCAAGTTCAACGATGTTTCGCCGTTGAGAATTGCTGAACTTACAATGCGCCAGTGTGCAGAAACGTCCAAAGGGATTCGGTGCAAAACCGAGATCGTGATCGACGACGTAGGAAAATAGTTTGGCCATGTAACTCTTGAGAATCAGATTGTAATCTGCGGTCTGATTCCGCCAACGGATTCGACGACGGATTATTTCTTCGTCTTCCTCGACTCGCGCTTGGAATCTTTCGCTTCCTTTGACTCTTTTGCGGCTTTGCTGGATTCGCCGGGGCGATATTCTTCCTGTTCTGCGGCGGCGAAAGCTTTTTCCAGACCAACCATGTCTTCACCCGGGCGGAGTGTGTCGAGGGCTTCGGCTTCTTTGCGCAGTTGTTCCTCGGTGTAGTTGGCGGCTTTGATCGAGAGACCGATGCGGCGCTCGAGTTTGTCCACCTTGATCACGCGCGCTTCGACTTCCTGGCCAACTTTAAGCACGTCTTTCACTTTTGCGACGTGATCCTCGCTCAACTGCGAGATGTGGACGAGCCCGTCGATATCGTCTTGCAACTGCACGAACGCGCCGAAGCTGGCGAGCTTGGTTACTTTGCCTTTCACCAGATCACCGATCTTGTATTTCTGATCGATGGTCTTCCACGGATCTTCGGTGAGCTGTTTGATACCGAGGCTGATCCGCTGGTTTACTTTGTCGATGTCGATGACGACAGCCTCGACTACGTCGCCTTTTTTAAAGACTTCGCTCGGGTGATTAACCTTGCGGGTCCAGCTCAAATCGGAGACGTGGATCATGCCGTCAATCCCTTCGTCGAGTTCCACGAACGCGCCATAGGCAGTCATGTTGCGAATTTTGCCTTTCACAGTACTGCCGATGGTGAATTTCTTCTCGATCTCGTCCCACGGATTCGGCTCGAGTTGGCGCAGGCCCAGCGAAATTTTCTGCTCTTCTTTGTTGACCCCGAGCACAACGGCTTCGACTTCCTCGCCGACGGTGAGAATGTCGGATGGGCGCATGATCCGCTTCGTCCATGAAAGTTCTGAAACATGGATAAGACCTTCTACACCTTCCTCGACCTCAACAAACGCCCCGTAAGGAACAAGATTGGTGATTTTGCCTTTGATGCGCTGACCAGCCGGGAAACGCTCCTCGATCTGGTCCCACGGATTCTTCTGGGTCTGCTTGAGCCCTAACGAAACGCGCTCTTTTTCTTTGTTGATGTCGAGCACGATGACTTCCAACTGCTGCCCAACTTTCAGCAACTCGCTCGGATGCCCGAGCCGGCCCCAGGTCATATCGGTGATGTGAAGCAAACCATCCATGCCATCGAGATCGATAAACGCGCCGAAGTCCGTAAGATTTTTGATGGTGCCAATCACCCGGTCGCCGACGTTCACGCCATCCATGAATTTTTGCCGCTTTTCGCTGCGCTCCTGCTCGATGACTTCGCGCCGGCTAAGCACGACGTTTTTGCGGTCGTCGTTAAGCTTGACGATTTTAAAATCGTACGTGTTGCCAACGAATTGCTGCAAATCTTTTGGCGGGACGACATCGATCTGAGATGCCGGCAAAAATGCCTCGACGCCGATGTTCACCATCAGGCCGCCTTTCACCACGGATTTTACCTTGCCTTTGATCAGGCCATCCCCTTCGAAAACATGCACGATCTTGTTCCAGTTTTGGCGGTAAGCGGCTTTTTCCTTCGAGAGGACGACCATGCCCTCGTCGTTTTCGAGCCGCTCGAGCAACACGTCCACCTCGTCGCCCACTTCGGGCGAGTCGACGTCATCAAATTCCGTTATCGGAATGACGCCCTCGGATTTGTATCCGATGTCGACCAACACTTCGCGCGGGCGAACTTCCAGTATTCGCCCCTTGACGATGCTTCCCTCGCGGAAGTCCGGCATAGGCTTCGACATCACATCCTGCATTTGCACCATAAAATAAAAAGCCTCCTCGGGGCGCCCACTGTAGCGGCAGTCTATGACCGCCGAAATTTCCACGC
Organism: Verrucomicrobiota bacterium; assembly: GCA_003218395.1. GTDB lineage: Bacteria > Verrucomicrobiota > Verrucomicrobiia > Chthoniobacterales > UBA10450 > Udaeobacter. Next base: position 20,132 of record QHNJ01000082.1, on the reverse strand, counting down.
AGTTGCAACCAGCGGGAAACGGAGCGCCATAGTAGGCGTTTCCACTGCGCAGGTCAACTATCCCCGTGAGGCGAGACTCTGTAGAGCAAACTTATTTCGACGGCTCCGCAGAGCGTCGCTCTACCGAGCATCCTTGAGCGCGCTTCGTTTCTCTCCATATTTGAACCACATGTCGATCTTGCGTCTGGCGTCCGTATTCATTCTGCTTACATCAACATCGCTTCGCGCCGAACCTTCAGCCGCCGAACAAAAGGTATTGGAGGCAACCAAGTCGCAGGAGTTAAGCGTCGTGCATCTGTGGGCGCCCTGGTGCTCGAATTGCCAGGCTGAATTGAAAGGCGGCGACTGGCTCAAGATAGTGAAGGACAATCCGCGGGTGCATTTTTATTTTGTTTCCGTTTGGAACGGCGGCGAGGATGGCCGAGCCATGCTGAAAAAATTTGACCTTGTGGATCAGCCAAACATGACAATTCTGGCCGATCCCGGACCGCGCGGCAAAGATCACATCAAGCAATTTTCCGGTCTGCCGCTTTCGTGGATTCCAACAACTTGGGTTTATAAGGGCGGCGATCTTCGCTACGCGCTGAACTATGGCGAAATGCGCTTTCCAGTCTTGCAGCAATTTCTTGAGGACAGCAATTCCGAGTGGTCCCACAAAGGCGAGCCGCAGATCGAGTAGGTTACCAAAGTCGTTATCGACTATCCGAACGAACAGCTAGGCTATTCTAGACCTGATCGAGACTTCTCCCGGCCCTCCATTTTACACAACAAACCGGCCAGCGATATCGCGCAACCTTTCGCTGTGGCGAGATTTGGGTGCTCGATGCAACCGGGAAGATGGAAAGAACGGGTGCGATCACTGAAACGAACCGACAACGTGACAGTTCGTCAGGGCTGCATTTGGATTGCAAACAAATAACGGACCGACTCGCTGCGGCTGGCCGCAGTAGCCCCTAAAAATTCTACATTTTCTTTGCCGAACAATCCACCCAGCATCCTGCGGTTGTAGTCGATAATTGAGCCTTCGTCGTGGTCAGTAAAGGTTGGTGGCTTTGGCCCATATTTGCTCTGCCTCGAAGCGGGTTCAAAAAACAGTCTCTTCCGCGCTTTGGTTCCCAGAATCTGGAGAATTTGCTGGGCGCCTTCATGGCCGAATTTGCAGTGCCATTGATGGTAAATCGACAAACAGAGAACAACATCGCAAACGGGCAGCACTGCAACGGACTGAGGCGTCACCACGAAATGGACATAGGTCAGGCTGAGGTTAGCTTTGCATTTTTTGCGGGCATCGGAGAGCACCTCCCAATTGGAGTCCAATCCGATGGCGAATAAGCCGCTCGCGGCAGCCAGAGCGGTGATCAATCCAGAACTACAACCGACATCGAGCAGAGACGAAGTCCCAGTGATTCGACTCTCGATTAGTTTCCAGCGTTCTTTGGTTCCTCCTTGGCGTGTTTTCTGGTAATCTCGTTTGCGGTTCCAAATGAGCCTTGTGATTTTTTTTAAAGTTGTTTGCATCCGCGCGTTGAATATAGCAGACCGTGGAAAAAACACTCGGCTAAGGAAAGCTAAGCGTTTTTGCTTGCGCTAGCTCACCTTACTTTATAACATGCGGCTTGCTGTTTGCGGAGGTATATGAATCTCTGCCTGACATGGGAGACCGGTTTTCAATTTTTGGAAGCTCCACAGGCCGTGAACGTCTTTCTTTACGCCACCACCGCTGAAGATCGCAAGCAATGACAACAAAAAGATACGAGCTGAGAGGCGTCACGAAGCCGCGATTTAGCAAAGCCTTTCGAGGCATAAGACGTGTTCAAGGTTGGATGACGCTGGCATTCCTGATGCCGATCGTGTTGTTGGCAGAAGAGGGGCGAGCGCGGAGAATTGACTCTCCTCGGGGGCGGCGGCACCGGCGTCTTCACGCGCAACCTCATCGGCCGACTTAATCTTGACGGGACGCTCGACATGAGCTTCGACCCTGGCGCGGGGGGGGCCAGCTATGATTTGCGTGACCGTGCAAGCGGACGGAAAGATTCTGGTTGGTGGATCTTTCACCACGCTCGGTGGCGGCGGAAGTGGTATGTACACGCGCAACTTTATCGGACGACTTTATGCCGATGGCACGCTGGACAACAACTTCGATCCCGGTGCGAATAGCAGTGTACGTGCTGTCGCGCTACAACCCGACGGGAAGATATTACTCGGAGGAGATTTCACCACCCTCGGGGGCGGTGGTATCGGGCACACTGCCCGCAGCCGGCTCGGGCGACTTAATCCGGATGGGACACTCGAGAACAGCTTCAATCCCGGTGCGAACAGCACCGTGCAGGCTCTCGCCGTGCAAGCGGACGGAAAGATTGTGGCCGGTGGATCTTTCACCACTCTCGGCAATGGCGGCACTACTGCGCGCAACCGCCTTGGACGTCTTAACGCGGACGGCACGGTTGACACTGGCTTCGTTCCCGGTGCGAACCGCCCTGTCCTTGCTCTGGAACTGCAACCAGATGGAAAGATTCTGGTCGGTGGATCATTCAGCGCCCTCACCGGCACAGGATCCGGCAGCACCCCGCGCAATAGGATCGGACGATTAAATCCGGATGGCACCGTCGACACCGGTTTCGATCCCGGCGCGAACCGCCCTGTCCGTGTTCTGGCGGTGCAGGCGAACGGCAAGATTTTAGTGGGAGGCGATTTCACCACCCTCGGGGGCGGTGGCACCGGCACAATTTCGCGCAAGCGTCTCGGACGACTTAATCCGGACGGCACGCTTGATGCGAGCTTCAATCCTGGTGCGGATCAATCCGTGCGTGGTCTGGCAGTGCAGGTGGACGGCAAGATTTTAGTGGCCGGAGATTTCACCACGCTTCGCAGCGGCGGCGTAACAATGGTGCGAAACCATCTCGGGCGACTTAATTCCGACGGCACGCTTGACACGAGCTTCAACCCTGGTGCGAACGGCCTTGTCGAAGAGCTGGCAGTACAAGCCGATGGCAGGATTTTGGTCGCAGGGGATTTCACTACCCTCGGCGGCGGTGGTACCGGCACGACGGTGCGCAACAAGATCGGACGGCTCAATCCGGACGGCACGCTTGATACGAGCTTTGATCCCGGGGCAAACCTTGCTGTTCTTGCTTCGGCGATTGAGGCCGACGGCAAGATTTTGGTCGGTGGAAATTTCACCACCCTCGGCGACGGCGGCACTGGCACTACATCGCGCAACTCCATCGGTCGGCTCACGAACACGGATGCAGCATTAGAAGCGCTGACTGTCGCGAGCGACGGTACGACCATCACCTGGTACCGCAGTGGCGCCTCGCCCGAAGTTGACCGTGTTACCTTTGAACTTTCAACCGACGGCATCAACTACAATGCTCTCGCAACTCCAACCCGCATCGCCGGCGGTTGGCAACTGACAGGCCAAGATTTGCCCACTCGACAGAACATCTTCGTACGCGCTCGCGGCTTCTACTCGACCGGTGAATCTGACGGCTCGGACTCAATCGTCGAGTCCGTACGCAACGCCTTCATCTCGTTATCCTTTCTCTTCTAAGGAATTGATAAACGGGAGTGGAAACCCAGTCAATGTCGCCAGCCAAAGAGAGACGCGGGAATCACAACGCTACTCTCAGCCGCATCTCTTGAGCCAGCCTGCTTTCTTCGCATATTGTCTTTAGACGGCCTTGAGCGGGGCACTGTAGGTCCAAATTTTCTGAGGCAGGTAAAGCCCTGTTCGAGAATTCCGACGAAAAGTTTTTGCACTTGAAATGACCGCAGCTTCGACCGCTACAATCCCAACACATAGCAAGCCGCCGGCGATTCTCTCGCTTATTGGCGACACGCCACTGGTCGAGGTCACACAGATCGACACCGGGCCGTGTCAGCTTTTTCTGAAACTGGAAAATCAAAATCCGGGCGGCTCGATTAAGGACAGGATCGGGCTCTCGATGGTCGAGGCGGCGGAGCGCGAGGGAAAATTGCGACCCGGCGGCACAGTTATTGAAGCGACGGCAGGGAATACCGGCCTGGGCCTGGCGCTTGTTGCCGGCGCGAAAGGTTATCGCGTCCTCCTCGTCATTCCAGACAAGATGTCGCAGGAAAAAATTTCACACGTGAAAGCGCTCGGCGCCGAAGTACGAATCACCCGTTCGGATGTGACGCGCGGCCACCCGGAATATTACCAGGACGTGGCTGCCCGACTTGCCGAAGAAATCCCTGGGGGTTTTTATGTCAACCAATTCGGCAATCCGGCAAATCCTCTTGCGCACGAGCGCACGACCGGACCGGAAATTTGGGAACAGATGCGGCATGATGTTGACGCGGTCGTTGTGGGTGTGGGTTCCGGCGGGACGCTGACTGGCCTTGGCCGATTTTTCAATCGTGTAAAACCACGGCGCGGGATTGAAATGATTCTGGCCGATCCGACTGGCTCTGTTCTCTACGAATACGTCCGGACAGGCAAACTGGTAGAAGCAGGAAGTTGGGCCGTCGAAGGCATCGGCGAAGATTTCATTCCCGACATCGCGGACATGTCGCTGGTCACGGAAGCATTCGAAATCGATGACGAGGAAAGTTTCGCAACTGTACGCGAGCTGTTGCGCAAAGAAGGGATTTTCGGCGGCTCATCCACCGGCACGCTCCTTGCCGGCGCGCTGCGTTATTGCCGGGAACAAACGAAACCGAAACGCGTCGTGAGCTTCGTGGTCGACACGGGAAACAAATATCTATCCAAGATGTACGACGATTTCTGGATGGCGGAGCAGGGTTTCATCCATCGTCCGCCGCACGGGGACTTGAGCGATCTGATTTCACATCGTTACGAGGCCGGCGAAGTAATTTCAGTCGGACCGACAGACACGTTGCTCACCGCATTCAAGCGCATGCGCGACGCGGATGTTTCGCAGCTGCCCGTTGTCGATCAAAGCGGGCGCGCCATTGGAATTCTTGATGAATCCGATGTGCTCGTGAAGGTGCACCGCGATCCTTCCCACTTTAACGATCCGGTGAAAAATGCGATGACCGACAAGCTCGAAACGCTCACACCAAAATCGAAAATCAATGACCTGCTGAAGGTTTTCGATCGCGGTCGCGTCGCCATAGTGATGGACGACGATAAGTTTCTTGGGCTGATCACGCGCACCGATTTGCTGTCCTATTTGCGGCTTCACATGCCGAAGTCATCCGTCCCGTCGACGCAGGAATATTCGTAACGGTGGATCGACCGTTCCGTCGGGCGATGTTATTTAAGTCTCGGCTCTCCCGAGATCATTTTAGCATCGAACAAGCTGCCTTCGCAGCGCTCCGGCATGCCGAGGGGGCTGCTCGATCCACCTACTAATCAGTGAAATCCGCCTCATCCGAGGTTAAGGTTAGACCCAAATGAAAAAACAGCACGAGTTTGCCACGCGAGCGATTCACGCCGGCCAGGAGCCCGACCCGTCCACCGGCGCAATCATGACGCCGATCTACGCAACATCCACGTATGTGCAGAAGAGCCCAGGTAAGCATAAGGGCGGACTGGCCGCGATGGCAACCGCGCTCGAGGTGCTTGAGAGCGGTTCGCACATCGTCGCAAACGACGATCTTTACGGAGGCACGTTTCGGTTGTTCGATAAAGTGCGGCGCCGCTCTGCCAATCTCGACTTCGCGTACATCGATCTTACCGATGCAGAAGACTTCGAGCGCGTGATCAAATCAAACACACGCATGGTGTGGATCGAGACTCCGAGCAACCCGCTGCTCAAGCTGATCGATCTGGAGGCGATCGCGAAAACCGCGCGCGAGCACGAAATCATTTCGGTTTGCGATAACACGTTCGCAACTCCGTGGATTCAGCGGCCGATCGAAGCCGGCTTCGATCTGGTAATCCATTCCGCCACCAAATATCTGAACGGACATTCTGACCTAGTCGGCGGTGTCGTCGTGGTCGGCGAAAACAAGGAGCTGGGTGATCAGATTGCGCTTTTGCAAAATTCAGTGGGCGCAATTGCGGGGCCGTTCGAAAGCTTTCTGGTCATGCGCAGTTTGAAAACGCTCGCACTGCGCATGGAGCGACACTGTTCCAACGCGATTGAAATTGCGCGCTGGCTGGAGGAACAACCGCAAGTAAAATCGGTCAGTTACCCCGGACTAAAATCGCATCCTCAGCACGACCTCGCCCGGCAGCAAATGCGCGGCTTTGGCGGCATGGTGACGATTGTTCTAAAGGCCGATATCGCTGGGACGAAACGCTTTCTGGAGAATACGCGTCTGTTTTCGCTTGCGGAAAGTTTGGGCGGCGTCGAGAGCCTCATCAATCATCCCGTCCTCATGACGCATGCGTCGGTGCCGAGGGAACAACGTGAGGCGCTCGGAGTAACCGATTCGCTCGTCCGTCTGTCGGTTGGCGTCGAGGACGTCCGTGATCTAATCGACGACCTGAAAACCGCGATTGAAGCGATCTGAAAATGGTAGGGACGGATCGCCGAGCCGTACGTTAACGTCGCGGCGCGCCCGGCGGTCGCGCCCTACCAAGCCGTTTCACAGAAACGCTCTACAATTGCTCGCGATTTCGTTTAATCTTTCACGCGAATGGGCAATATGTTCGGTCACCTTTTTCGCGTCACGACGTTTGGCGAATCGCACGGCGGCGGTGTCGGTGTGGTGATCGATGGGTGTCCGCCAAACATCGACATCTCCGACGCGGAGATTCAACGAGATCTGGATCGTCGCCGCCCGGGTCAAAGCAAAATTACGACGCAACGGAAAGAGGAAGATCGGTGCGAAATTGTTTCTGGCGTCTTTGCAGGAAAAACACTCGGCACGCCGATCGCTGTTCTGGTGCGCAACAAAGACGCTCGGCCTGAAGATTATGCGCAAATGAAAAGGGCATTTCGGCCGTCACATGCCGATTTCACATATGAGGCCAAATACGGAATTCGAAACTGGCAGGGTGGCGGCCGCGCGTCGGCGCGCGAGACGATCGGACGGGTCGCGGCGGGCGCAGTCGCGAAAAAGATATTGTCGATCTTATACTCGGAGTTCGAGATCGTTGCTTACGTTGCGCAGATTCATGAGGTCATTGCGAAGGTCAATCGTTCCGTCGTCAAGATGAAGGACGTGGACAGGAATGTTGTTTGCTGTCCGGACTCCACGTCGGCGAAGAGAATGGAGGCGCTCATCGAGCAAATTCGCGCCGAAGGCGATTCGGTCGGTGGCGTGATTGAATGCGTTGTTCGTGGCGTTCCACCTGGACTCGGCGAGCCGGTTTTTGACAAGCTTGAGGCTGACTTGGCGAAGGCGATGCTGAGCTTGCCAGCAACTAAAGGATTTGAAATCGGCTCTGGGTTTGCGGCCGCGCGCATGCGCGGCTCAGAGCATAACGATCCATTTGAAATGCGCGGTGGGAAAATCCGCACAGCGACTAACAATTCCGGGGGCGTCCAAGGTGGGATCAGCAATGGCGAGGAAATTTATTTTCGTGTTGGCTTTAAGCCGACTGCGACGATTGCGCGCGAACAGAAAACGGTTACCGCGTCGCACAAGGAAACAAGGCTCGGTGCGCGGGGACGCCATGATCCGTGCGTTCTTCCTCGGGCAGTGCCAATCGTGGAAGCGATGGCGGCCATCGTGCTTTGCGATCACGCGTTGCGGCAAAGGGCAATTATAGACCCCGAAGCTTTCGGGGTTACAATTGCGGATCTCGGATCGCGGATTGCAGAGCAGTGAGCGTGGAGATGCCGAGCGTTCATCTATCCGCGATCGACAATTCGCAATCCGCAATTCCGTCGGTGGCTGGCTCGCCGCTCTGGCAAGCAGTCTTCGTTTCATTCGCCGTCCTTTTGATTTTGTTCGAAGTTGTGCACGGTTGGCGACTCGGTTTGGTCCGCCAGCTTGTGCGTGTCGCTGCGCTTGCCGCCGCATATGCGGCTGCGTTTTTTGGCGGCGGGCTGATTGTCCCCATTGTACGGCCGTTCTTTAAGATGCCAGATATCGTGCTGTCGATCGTAGGCGGAGCCGTGCTTGCCGTTGCCATCTACGCGCTCGTGAGTGGCATTGGAATGATTTTGTTCAAGCGGACTGGTCAACGAAGTTCCACGCTCATCCAGCTCATTTATGGATTTGCGGGCGCAATCGTCGGATTGTTTTTCGGCGCCTTTATTCTCTGGATGGTGGTGGCTAGCGTTCGTGCAGTCGGCGCTATAGCGGAAGCGCAAGTCCATGGCCAAGCGAGTTCTTCGTCCGGCGGCCAGTCTGCAACCGCACATGCTCTTGATGTGCGACAACGTTATCTCTCGGGATCAAGCGGAGAATCTACAGCACTCGGCATATTGCTGGCACGGTTGAAGAATTCGCTCGAGCTTGGGCCGCTCGGAAAAGCGGTCAAGCAGATCGACCCCGTTCCACCCAGGACTTATGACACGCTTGGGAAAGTGGGCAGTGTATTTTCCAGCCCGGAACGCGCGCAGAAATTTCTGACGTTTCCAGGCGCACGCGAATTAAGCGAGCATCCAAAGATAGTTGCCTTGCGGGATGATCCGGAAATCTGGGAAATGGTCGCGCAGCGACGCTTTCTCGATCTTCTCCAAGACCAGCGCATCATCGATGCGGCAAATGATGAGGCACTCGCAAATCGCATCAAACAATTCGATCTCCAAAAGGCCTTGGATTATGCAACCCAGAAGTAATTGCAATGCAATACATCACCACCATTGGTCTTGAAGTGCACGTCCAGCTGAAGACGCGCTCGAAAATGTTTTGCGCGTCACCTGTTGAATTTGGGGCGGAGCCGAACACACACGCTTGCCCGGTGTGCCTCGGTTTGCCCGGCGCGTTGCCGGTGATGAATCATGAAGCGCTGCGCATGACCGTGCTCACCGGACTTATGCTGGGATGCGACATTGCGCCGGTCTGCAAGTTCGACCGGAAAAATTACTTTTATCCAGACATGCCGAAAAATTACCAGATTTCGCAATATGACATGCCGATTTGCACTAACGGGAGCGTACCGTTGCACGACCTTGCTTACCCCAAAGACGCGCAGAAAAATATCGTGGCGCCCGATAAGGAGGTGCGCCTCGTGCGCATTCATCTGGAGGAAGATGTCGCGAAGAGTTCTCATTTCGAGAACAGCACCGGAATCGATTTCAACCGGGCGGGCACGCCGTTGATGGAGATCGTCACGCAGCCGGAAATCAATTCGCCCGAGGAAGCGTTCGCGTTTTTAACGTCGCTCAAACAAATTTTGATCTACGGAGCGGTGAGCGATGCTGACATGGAGAAAGGACAGCTTCGGTGCGACTGCAATATTTCCGTCCGCCCAGCAACGCAGGCGGAGCTTGGAGTTAAAATCGAGATAAAAAACATTAACTCGATCAGTGGGGTCCGGCGCGCGCTTGCTTACGAAATTCAACGCCAAACCGGGGTGCTGGAGAACGGCGGAAGACTCGAACAGGAAACTCGGGGCTGGGACGATATCGCCGGGGAAACGTTTCTCATGCGCACAAAAGAGTTCGCCCACGATTATCGCTATTTTCCCGACCCCGATCTCGTTCCCGTAAAGAGCGAAGTATTGCTCGCCGATGTGCGGGCGCGGGTTCCGGAATTGCCGAAGGCGAAGCGCGCTCGTTTCGTGCAGCAATATCAGGTGAGCCCCTATGACGCGGGCGTACTGGCGAATGACCTCGATCTTGCGCGCTACTTCGAGGCTGCCGCTAAAGGCGCAAAGAGGCCAAAAAACGTCGTCAACTGGATTCTGAACGATCTGCAAAACGCATTGAGCAATGCGGGTAAAACCATCAATGATTGCCCGATGGCGCCGGAGGCGCTTGATGAGCTGGTGAATCTAATCGACAGCGGTAAAATCAGTGGCAAACAAGGCAAGGAAGTTTTTGCAGAAATGTTCGCCAGCAGCAAAGCGGCTGCTGCCATCGTGAAAGAAAAAGGAATCGAGCAATTAAGCGATGCCAGCGCAATTGAAGCACTCTGTGATCAAGTGATTGCCGCGAATCCGAAACCAGCGGCAGATTTCAAAGCGGGCAACGCGGCGTCGCTCAATTTTCTCAAAGGCCAGGTGATGAAACTTTCGAAAGGAAAAGCGAATCCGCAATTGGTCGGCGAAATTTTAGAGCGGAAGTTGACGTAATTGCGCGTCCTTCTTGCCATTTTTGTCATGTCGAGCGTAGTCGAGGTATCTCTTACCATTCGACAATGAGAGATTCCTCGACTTCGCTGCGCTCCGCTCGGAATGACAAAGGCGCCTCAGGCGAAAAACCTGTCTCATGCGCATTCTGATCGCGCCCGATAAATTCAAACGCTCGCTCGATGCGCGCGAAGTGGCCGAGAATATTGCGAAAGGGCTACGCGATGTTTTGCCCAATGCGAAGATCGACATCGTCCCGATGGCGGATGGCGGCGAGGGAACAGTTGAAGTCATTTCCGATGCGCTCGGCGGTTCCTGGTTGCAATCCAAAGCGCATGATCCGCTCGGGCGCGAGATCGATGCCTGTTACGCGTGGATCGAAAATCGCAACCTCGCCGTAATGGAAATGAGCGAAGCAGCCGGCATCCGGCGACTTTCTGAAAGTGAACGAGATCCGCTCCTAGCGAACACATTCGGCGTCGGAGAAATGATTTTGAACGCAGTGCAATGCAGCGCACGCGAAATAATTATCGGCCTTGGCGGCAGCGCGACAAATGACGGTGGATTCGGAATGGCCCGTGCGCTTGGGTTTCGATTTTTTGCAGATACGAAGGAATTGACCGGAGAGGTGAGCGAATTGCAAAACCTGACAAAGATTGAGGCTCCTGTAGCGGCGAATGCCAGTCCGGCTTGGACCGTATGGCCTGCAAATTCAAAAACGCAGCCGACACGGTTGCCTCCACAGTTAACCATCGTCGCGGCAGTCGATGTCGGGAATCCATTGCTCGGCGCAAATGGTGCGACGCGGGTTTTTGGTCCCCAGAAAGGCGCAAGCGAAAATACGATTGAGGTTCTCGAGCGTGCGTTGACGAAACTCGCCGACGTTGTTTCGAAAAAAATTGGCGTTGATTATCGCGATGAAGCTGGCGCGGGCGCGGCGGGCGGACTCGGATTCGGGCTGATGAGTCTTTGCAACGCGACAATTCGCCCGGGCTTCGATATTGTTGCCGGAGCAATCGGGCTCGAATTGAAAATGAAAGATGTCGACGTTGTTATCACAGGCGAGGGAAGTCTGGATCGGCAAACACTCGAAGGAAAGACGCCAGCCGGAGTAGCGCGGCTGGCGCGAAAACTTGGCAAGCGCGTTTTCGCGATCGTCGGTCGCGCCAGTAAAGATCGAGAAGTCTGCGAGTTGTTCGATAAAGTTTATGAGCTTACACAGCCTGGAATGAGTGAGAACGAACAGATGGCGCACACAGCGGAATTGTTGCGCGAAAGAGCGCAGGAACTTGCAAAAACATTGTAGGGCAACCGCTCCGGTTGCCGATATGTAGTGGCAGGCGGAGCACCTGCCCTACAGACCTAGTAAAATTCGCGGAAGCGCTTGGCGGTTTCCACGTAGCTCCACCCGTGCTCGTGATGCTGGTGGCATGAGCTACATCGCTTGAGTATTAACGCTCGAAACCGTGAGACTCGCGATGTCGCGAAGGACATTGAGTATGCGTCGGCGATTCGCGGGATCGATATTCACAAATTGTGGGCTTGGGTGAGGACAGTCAAAGATCGTGACCTTGGGAATAAGATCTCTAACCTCAACGCGCGCTTGCTCGGCCTTGCGTCCAACAAGCACGACTGCGGAGCCTCGGAAGGAGAGAAAAAAGGCGTGGTAGCTCGCGAATTCCGCCCGCAGATCGGCCCGATTGGCGGGACGCACGTGCTTGCCGTCGCCGATGTACCACGGCACGATGTTTCACGTCACAGTTCGCTTTCGGGGAACCTTCGCTTCAGCGTTCAGCTCAAAGAAATTTTTCGCAGTCTCGTCTGGGTTATTGCGCGAGATGAAGCCAGAGAGTACAGCTTTGGGCCGGTAGCTTCGAGTAAGTGGAATATCGGCATCGATACCGCCATCCCATGGATCGAAATTGGGAATGCTTAAATCTGGGCCCGACCTGAGCCCGAAGGGCCTCGACGAATACCGTGAGTGGCGCGATGTGCTGTTCGCGCAATTGCTTAGTCTGAGCGGCGCAAGCCGCGGGATCGGCGAACAGCTTGGGCCTGTCGGTAAACCGTTGAGTCGACATCGAACGCTATGTTGCGACAGCCTAGGCATTTTAAAGGCTGCCCCGCGTTTAGACAGAGAATAATGGAACGGCGTACCTGGGGCCTCGCCCTACAATTAGTAAAATTCGCGGAAAGGGCTGGCGATTTCGACGTAGCTCCATGCCCATCGCCGTCGCAATTATCAATTTACTTGGCAATAAACAGATTGTATCGACGGTTCACGTCTTGCGTTCGCCGATCAGCAGCGTGCGCTCCAGAAAGTGCAGATCGTCTGGATCATAATAGCTCGCATGCCAGGGTACTTCTTCGTTGGCGTGCAAGTTCACTTGCTTCGGGTTTTGCGTGCGGTCGCGAAAGGCAAAATGATCTACCAGCCGGATCGCCTCGATCGCGAAAACCGTCACAGCATCTGGATCGCGAATCTCAATTAGATTATCACCGTTCTTTTGTTCGGGATTAAAGGCGAGATTGCTTGAGCCGCAATAAACGACCGGCTCCTGGCCCCTGAAATCCACGACGACAAATTTGTGGTGGATGGCAATGCCGGGAATCGGTGCTTCTTTGTTAAACGGCGGAGGAAGAACATGCGCGCCTCCCTTTCCGGCGACTCTAACCCCGCGCTTGGTGTGGGGCTTGTAAAGCGTGATGATTTTGGTGGTGTCCGTGATGCCGTAGGAAAAAATGTCCTCCCTGTCGTCGCGGACTGCTTTTATCGCTTTCAAAATCGAACTTTCGCTATCGTCCTTCATGATGGCGAAAAGCACGTCAGTCTTCACGTGATTAATCCGATCGGAGATGGTGGTGAAAAACTTTGTGGCCGCATCTTTCGTGTGAGGTGAAAAGCGAATTGTCATCTCCGGAGCATTACTTTGGTTAAATTGGTGGCCTTCCGGCATCGCAAAACCGGTGCTATGGAAATTCTTCATCTTGTCGGCGCTAAACGAAGCGTCGAAGACCTGGGCGTAAAGTGTTGCGACGTCTTTATTGCTGACAATGACGACGTGGTTGGCATTGATATAGAATCCGTTCGTCGAAAAATTTGTCGAACCGGTGAGCACCTTTACTGCTTCGTTCGTCGCCTTCGTTTTCTGGATGAAAACCTTCGAGTGGGCGAGGCTTTGGAAGCGTCCGCGAAAAATTGCGCTGGGAGCTTTCCTCTCTTGGTTAAAAAGCGCCTCGAACTTATTTTCGAACGCGTCAGGATCAGCATGGGTTTTTGAATTGTCGATTACGACGCGCAAGCGTCCTTCTTTGGCGAGTTGGATTAGCTTTTTACAAACGACCGGTTCATCGAGGTCGAAGGCAAAAACATCCAGGGCCAGTGTGTTATCGGCCAGAGTTTCATCGAGGAATTCCATGATGCGCGCCCGCGCCTGCCAGCCAAGCCAGATGTGCTGGTCTTCGAACGTGTAATCCTCCATCACATCCTGCCCGTTCTCCTTTCGCTTCGCCGAGCCGGACTTGGCTTTAATGTCAAAAATCAAATCCGTTTTGTTCGGACGCACCTTGTTATTGTTTCCGAAATGATTCGTGTAGGCCTGTGACTCGACGAAGCCGCGCGTAAAGCCGATTTGAAAATCGCCCAACTTGTAGGGAGCAGCATCAATCGTGACTGGGACAGTAAACGAATGATCAAGGGGCTGAAGAATCTCGTTCACCATGTAGCGTGGCGTGACTTCGTATTTGTAGTTCCCGTAAAATGGCTCTTCAATCTGATGAAACGTCGCCGGGACGTGGACCCAGCGAAATTTCTGAATCGGCGAAAAGAAGGTGCTGTGGGCTTTCTCGGGCTCGATGTTGTTCTTTTTCAGGATAGCCGCCGAATAGGTCAGAAGGTTGGTCAGGTAATACGGTTTTCTAGTTCCGGCCGTGATGCGGATGCTGAATCCGGCGAAATTTTTTGTCTGAGATTCGTCGAGATCGAATGCCAGCAATGTCATCGCATCGCCCTGGTAAGCGCGAATGCTCACACCGGTTTTTGAGTTGGGCACTTCCATTGTATTCCTTTCATTTTCGGCCGGATATCGAACAAGATACCCGCTCTCCCAGTTATTTCGCGTAAAACCCGCGAAACTGTTTCGCAGTCTCGACGTAGCTCCAAGCCCATCGCGCAATGTCTTTTTGTTCATCGAGTGTGAGCTGGCGTTTCACCTTTGCAGGCGACCCGAGCACGAGTGAGCCGGGCGGAATTTTCATCCCAATCGTAACGAGCGCGTTTGCGCCGATGATGGAGCGCGCGCCGACTTCTGCGTCGTCGAGAATGATTGCGCCCATCCCGACAAGCACTTCGTTATCGATCTTGCACGCATGCACGATGGCACTGTGGCCGACGGTGACGAGCTCGCCCACAGTTGTGGGATAATTCGTATCGAGATGAACGACAGCATTATCCTGAACGTTAGAGCGCGGCCCAAGGATGATGCGGTTGATGTCACCGCGGAGCACAGCTCCGTACCAAACGCTCGATTCTTCTGCGAGCGTGACGTCGCCAATTACCGTCGCGCCCGGGACAACCCAAGCGCTTGAATGAATCGTGGGCCCTTTTTCTAAACGCGCCGCAATACCCGAGTGTCCAGTTGGCAGTGAATTTGGCTCGATATGCATTCGGATCTTCGATGTTCGATGTTTGATGTTTGATTTGCAACCGCCCGACTCCTCGAGGCTCCGACCTAAGCGTGCATCATAAGCGACTCTGCGATGAGCTGAAGGGCGGAGCAGAAGCGCTCGCCTCTGTCTGGGCAGACGATTAGGACCAAGAGAATGGGATTTTCTTCTTGGGGCGCATGGACGATTATAGCGGATTCATGTACGAAGTCCCTTCAGAAGGAGTCACGCCATTTGTTTTCTCCGATCCCACCGGTAAACGCTGGCCGCGCCTGCGCCTGATTCTGCTCATTGCTGGGGTGCTACTTTTCCTCGCGACCGTGCTGTTTGTTCAGACGCTTTTTGTTGCGCCGCAAATGAGCGTGCCTTTTTCCCTGCGACAGTTGAAAGGGCAGTTGAAAGCGTTGCAAAAAGAGAATCCGGCCGGACAACTGTCTCCCAGTTCGCTGCTGTGGCAAAAATTTGGCGCGGCGCGACAGGCAGCAAAAAAACTCGGTGGCACAGCACCCACTCCTCCACTACGGCCTCGAAAGAAATCGCCCAACAATGAAGTGCGGCTCGCATTTTACACCAATGGGGATCCGTACAGCTACGCGTCACTCGAGCAACACGCAGCGCAGATTACGCATCTCTGCCCGGAATGGATGACCGTGATCGATGGCTTGGGCGATTTACAGATCGATGGAGACACTCGGCTATCAAAGCTGATCGCAAGCAAAGGAATCGCGCTCATGCCGCTGCTGACGAACCTTGTCGGCGACACCTGGCAACCGGAAGCGATTGAAAATTTGGCGCATGGGCCAGCGAAACGACAGGACCGGTTTATTCAACGTGTGCTTTCCGTTTTGCGCAGCGCGAAGGCTTCCGGCGTCGTGGTCGATTGGGAGCAAATCGACCCGGCCTACAAAAAGGACATCACTGGATTCATCGACAAGTTCGCTGACGCGTTGCACGACGATAACAAGGAGCTGTGGCTGTGCGTCGAGCCCGGCCAGGAGTTGGATTACATCGATTTCGATGCGCTTGCCGACAACGTCGATCGTTTCGTGGCGATGTTGTTTGACGAAACGTCCGACACCGATCCGCCGGGACCGCTGGCGTCGCGCTCGTGGTTTGAAGGCTGGGTGCATAGCCTGCTAGAAGAGTCCGACACCAAGCAATGGATCATCGCGATGGGCAGTTACGGATACGATTGGACAATCGGCGGGAAGAAAGCGGAGCTGATCAGTTTTCCAGAAGCGATGAGCCGCGCCAATGATGCGGAAGTCGAGAACGCAGAAGTGAAGGCGCCGAGTTACAGTCCTTATTTTTATTTTGAGGATGGGAATAAAGAACATGCCGTCTGGTTCCTGGACGCCGTGACGTTTCTCAACGAATTGCGCGAAGTGCGCGATCACAAGGCGGGCGGATTTGCGGTCTATCGGCTCGGCAGCGAAGACCCAGCGATCTGGGATGCTTTGAGCGTGCCGCGCGATTTCAAAATCGACGATCAAACGCGCGAGTCGCTCGACGTTCTCAAGAGCACCGACACGATTGCCGACGTGGGTGATGGCGAGATTGTTACCGTCGACGAAAGCCGGACAGATGGAATGCGCAAGCTCGCGGTCGATGCGGAGGGCTATCTCACGGCGAAGTACGTAAAATTCCCGGAGTTTCCGACTCTTTATCATCAAGGCGCAGGCGGTGAGCATCAGGTGGCAATCACTTTCGACGATGGGCCCAGCCCAGAGTGGACTCCGAAAATCTTAAGCATCTTGAAAGCTGCAAACGTGAAAGCCGCCTTTTTCGTCGTGGGCGCAAATGCGGAGCGTTATCCGGGTCTCGTGCGTCGCATTGTCGACGAAGGGCACGAGATCGGGAACCACACTTATTATCATCCAAACCTCGCGCTTTGCTGGCCGGAGCACATCCGTCTTGAACTAAACGCGACGCAGCTTTTGCTCGAAACGATCACAGGTCGTGCGACAACATTGTTTCGTCCACCTTACGCGGCCGATACCAGCCCATCGCAATTAAGCGAACTGACCCCGCTGCAAATTGCTGAAGATCTCAACTACATGGTCGTGATGGAGAGCATCGATCCGCAAGATTGGGCAAAGCCGGGCGCAGACACCATTCTTCAGCGCGTGAAACAACAGCGACACGATGGCAGTATTATCTTGCTCCACGATGCCGGTGGCGATCGCTCGCAGACTGTCGAGGCACTGCCGCGCATTCTGGATTGGTTGCATACGCGCGGTGATAGCGTGGTGCCTTTGAGTACACTTCTCGGCACGACACGCGATGCGATCATGCCACCATTGCGAGAAAATGGGCAGTCGCTTACACGTCTGGTCAGCAGCGCTGGATTTCGCGATTTTCACAGCATCGAGGAATTCCTATGGGCGTTTCTGATTGTGGCAACGGCGCTCGTGGTCGTCCGCACGCTCGTTGTCATCTGGCTGGCCTATCGTTTTCGACGAGGACCGAAGGCGGATTTTGCAGAGCCAATCAGTGTGGTGATGGCTGCCTACAACGAAGGCAACGTCATCGCGGAAACGCTGCGGGCAGTTCTAGCTACCGACTACAAGGGTGAAATGGAAGTAATCGTTGTGGACGACGGGTCGCATGATGGGACGGCCGCCGAAGTTGAGCGCATTACACATATCGATCCACGCGTTCGATTGTTGCAACAGGAAAACCGGGGTAAGGCTCGCGCGCTGCAGCGCGGTCTCGCTGCCGTACATAATGGCATCGTCGTTTTCATCGATGCCGATACGCAATGTCAGCGTAATACACTCCCGCGCTTGCTCGAGCCGTTTGCCGATGCGCGCATCGGGGCTGTATCGGGTCACGCCAAAGTTGGAAACTTGCGCTCGTTTATTGCGCGGTGTCAGGCGCTAGAATACACGTGCGGTTTCAATCTTGACCGGCGCGCCTACAATCGGTGGAACTGCATCACGGTAGTGCCCGGCGCGATTAGCGCGATTCGCAAGGATGCGATCGACGAAGCTGGCGGCCTGAGTTTGCAAACGCTTGCCGAAGACACCGGCCTCACATTGTCGTTGCACAGACACGGAGGGCGAATCGTTTACGTGCCTGGTGCGATCGCGTGGACGGAAGCGCCCGAGAGCGTGCGTACGCTTGCGCGGCAGCGCTTTCGCTGGGCCTATGGTACACTGCAATGTCTCTGGAAACATCGCGACATGGTGTTCAACTGGAACTATCGCGCGCTGGGCTGGTTCAGTTTGCCGAGCATCTGGTTTTTCCAGATCATCCTTGTGGCCGTTACGCCGATCGTCGATTTGTTCTTGCTCGCCTCGCTGCCCTTTGGCGCGTGGAGCGCAGTGATGCCATTTGTCATTACGTTTCTGGCGATGGATCTGATTCTCGCGACGCTCGCCTGCATTCTCGAGCGCGAACCGATTGCGCGCGCTTGGCGCATTTTGCCGATGCGTTTGATTTACCGTCCGATGCTCAGCTACTGCATTTGGAAAGCGATCCTGCGCGCGGTGAAAGGCGCTTGGGTCAGCTGGGGCAAACTCGAGCGTACTGCCAGCGTACCAGTACGGGTATAGTCATCGGGAATCCGGAAGTTTTCCGCGCAAAACAGTAAGTGAATACGGCGGCAGTTCGTAGGATGATGATGCTTCTCGCGTAAGGTGGACGGGCGGAAGGCTTCGAATCGGATGGCCGTTTGGTCCGTCATCGCGCCAGGCGTATTGCTCCCGCGAAAATTGAATTACCTCAACCTGGCCCGCCAAACGCGCTGGCGGCTGAGCGCCCGAAAACTTGAACTCTACATTCAGGCGGGCCGAGCGGTTCAGATGCTTGTTGATTGCAAGCAGGGCCCACTGTTTATCCGGCCGTCGTAATGCATAGACGGTGACAGCAGATGATGACGTTGGCTTCCGCTGCTTTACGGTTACGGGAAAGATGTCGTGCGTCTCGTTCATTCGTTGCATCCATTCTTTGGTGATGAGCTGAGCGGCATAGTATGCGGACAAGCGATTCACTTGATCATTCTTTGGATTCAGTTGAAGCATCATGAGATTCCCCCATGAACATTTCAGCTCATCGACCAAATAGTTGGGTTCATATCCGTATTGGTAAGCCTTTGAGCCCTGTAATGTCAGAAATGCCCCAACTGTGTCTGCGTTGAAAAGCGCCCCTGGAATGTCCACTTCGTGGCGACCGGCAAACACGGAGTAGCCGTACTCCGTCATAAACCATGGAATTGTTGCGGGCACGCCATCAGCCCGCAGGCTGGCCACCATGGCTCCCAGACGTTTTGGGACTTCCAACAACTGCGGCGCCGAATCCGAGCAGATATCGTCGAAGGGATAGAATTCAAACGAGAAAAAATCGAAGGGGCATCCTGCTGTGCGGATATACTTCAGAAAGCGATTCATCCAGGAGCGATCGCCCGATGCGTCGGGCCACGTTAGTAATTGCGACTCGAAGTTCTGGAGACTGGGCCCTCCGAGTTTCAGGCTCGAAGACAGCTCTGAGAGACGGTGAGCAACGCCAGCGTAAAGTGCTGCGTAACCTTCCGGCGAAACCCACTGGCCGTCAGGTTCTTCGCCTAACTCGATCCCTTCGAGAGGATATTGCCGTTTTAAAAGATACTTGATCTCGGCGGTCGCGGTCTCCGGCGTGCCGTACAAAACGCCAACCGGCACGAGGACTGGCAAACCATTCGTGAGTTCGCCTCTTAGAACGAAATCCAGCCCAGGTTGTTCGACGCCGTAATCAATGTCGGTCGGTCGATGCCATGGATCTGTCGATGATACATAAATCACCGTCTGCTTATGTCGATCGGGCGCATGATGAACGCAATCGTGAAAACGCCCTTGGCCGTCGATTCTACCGACGTCGATTTCGCGAATGGCAAACCCAAGCCGATCGCGAATATCATTTGAGCGTTCTGCGCTCGTTCCCGAACTCTGACTCATTAGAATGCGGAGGAATCGAACTGAACGAGCCTTTCCACTGAGCCGGATATATTCGTCTCCGCCCGAGCTGTGATTGGCTTCACCTTTCGGGAAAAGATGCCATTCATCTTTGCTATTTTGGTGCAAGTGCATCGGATCGTCTTCAGTCCAGTATTCGATGCGATACCGTTCAGCGCACGGTGTGCCCCAGTGAATCCGAATAGAGTTTACCGGCTTGATCGCTCCAAGGTCGATCACGACCCATTGCGGATGCGCATCGTCCGGTTCGCCTGTGAAATAGGAATCGAGATAGGGATTGCTTTTCCAAAAAGAATCTCCATCACCATCTGCGATACGTGAGTAACCGTCGTCGTTCGCCTGATCGATCGTATTTCCACGCCGCGGCAAACGATAGCCGTATGACACATTAATTGGGT
>QHNJ01000081.1 GCA_003218395.1 Verrucomicrobiota bacterium | reverse complement strand
TGAATCAGGCGCGGCTTTCGCCAGATGGCCGCCGCGTGATTCGCGGTTACACGATCATTCAACCAAGCGTGAGCGCCACGCTTCCGAGCGCAACGGCGACATGGTTCTCACGCATCTTTGCCGATCCACGTGGGATCGATCCGTATACCCATGCAGTCTCCGACATTTACCAGGATCTGGTCGGTGAAGGCAGTTATCACGGCAAAGGTATTTACGAATTGCAGACATTTCATCGCCTCTTGTCTGGGCGATTTCCAACTGCGCACTTGTTGAGCCATGATCTGCTGGAAGGCAGCCACGTCCGCGTCGGGTTGGCAACAGACATCGAACTGCTCGACGTCTTTCCGAGCAGTTACATCGCGTGGTGGAATCGGCAGCACCGATGGATTCGCGGCGACTGGCAAATCATCGATTGGCTAAAGTGGCGCGTGCCCGTGAGCGGCGACAGGATTGAACCCAACCCGCTTTCCGCCTTCAACCGGTGGAAGATCTTTGACAACCTGCGCCGCAGTCTGGTGCCGCCCGCGACCGTGGCCCTCCTCTTGGCGGGCTGGCTTCTCACGCCAGCGCCGATGCTGTGGAGCGGGATTATCGCCGGCCTGATGTTGTGGCCGGTCCTGAATTCTCTTCTCGCGCTTCTGTTCCATCCGCCGCCACCCGGAACGAGATTTTGGCGCGAACCGCGCGACCGCCTGCTGCGCTCCGTGTTGGCGGTTATTTTTCTGCCGGATTATGCGGCCATGGCGCTCGATGCTATCGCTCGCGTCGCCTACCGGCGAATCGCTTCGCACCGGTTACTACTCGAATGGGAGACGGCACAAGACGCCCACCGACGCGCAAAAAATCAGGAGCGGCAGTTCGTTCTTGGCCGGCTTTGGATCCCGGCTGTATCTGGGCTTCTTCTCGTCGGCGCAGCTTTGCAGGGAACATCAGCGATGGTGGCCGTGGCGCCGTTCCTCCTCTTGTGGGCTCTCTTTCCGGCGGCAGTAATCGTGATCAATCGCCCGGCGAAGAGCTGGCGCGGCGGAATTTTGACGGCGGACGATCGGCGGTTCCTGCGCACCGCCGCGCGGCGAACCTGGAGATATTTTGATGATTTTGTCGGGCCCCAAACCTCGTGGCTGCCGCCAGACAATGTTCAGGAAACGCCAATGCGGGAAATTTTCCTGCGCACTTCGCCGACGAACATCGGGCTTTGGATGCTGGCGACCGCGGCGGCCAACGACTTTGGTTATATCACGATCGACGACCTAGTGGTGCGCAACTTGGGCACGCTCGAAACAGTGAGTCGCCTCGAGCGTTTCGAAGGCCATCTCTTCAATTGGTACGACCTGAGCACACTGCAACCGTTGCATCCTCGCTACGTCTCGACAGTGGATAGCGGCAATTTGCTCGCGAGCCTTTGGACTTTCGAGAGCAGCTGCAATGAACTGGCCACCCGCCCCCTTCTGGATGTAGGCGCCTTGCATGGAATCGCCGACACGCTCGAGGTGATGCGGCAAATCGGTGCCACAATGAAGGAAGCGGAACATCCTCCGGCATTTCTGCGCTTGGCGGAACTGACCACGGGACAGCCGGCCAGTCTGGAGGAAGTCATTTTGCGCTTGCGCAGGGCTCGATCGCCCACGCAAGATCTACTGCTTTTCTTCCACGGGCGCGAAACCGATCCGCGCGCTTACTGGGCGCAACAAGTCGCCAAGCAAGTTGCGGCCTGGAATGCCCTCATCGATAAATATTTTCGCCCGGTGGAAATCCTGATGGCGTCGCCGTCGCAATTGATGTCGTTAGGTGAAGCGTCGCACGAAAGCCGGCGCGAGGCGCTCGCGGCGACCTTTTCGCTGCGAAACATCGCCACCGAGGGAATCCCCGGGCTCGTACCACTGCTCGCATTTCACGGGCGACGAGAGGGACCGGAGCTTCCTCAACCGGTGCGCCAGTGGTTCGATCTTCTGGTGACCGAGGTGGAGCGCTCGCGTCAGGCCGCCTCCGAGCAGCTCGCGCAATTGAACGAATTGATCGCCCAGAGCAACCAACTGGAAAGCGGCATGGGGCTGCGATTTCTTTACGACGAGGAACGGCGGATTTTTGCGATTGGGTATCAAGTGGCGCAACGGCGACTCGACACTTCCTTTTATGATTTGCTCGCGAGCGAGGCGCGCCTAACTAGTTTCCTGGCCATCGCGCGCGGGGAAGTGTCGGTGGAACATTGGTGGGCTTTGAGCCGGCCCTTTGGATCTGCCTACGGTCGGCTGCCCCTCCTTTCCTGGAGTGGGACGATGTTCGAATACTTAATGCCGCTCCTGTTTACTCAGACGCATGAGAATTCGCTGCTTGATCGCGCCTGTCATGACGCCGTGCACTGCCAGATTGCTTATGCCCAGGAAAGCCGCGTGCCGTGGGGCATCTCGGAATCGGCCTTCAGCGCACTCGACCGGCATAACGTTTATCAATACCGCGCGTTCGGCGTGCCGGCGCTGGCGCTGAGGCGCGGACAGGAACTGGAGTTGATCGTCGCTCCGTATGCGGCAGCGCTCACTCTCGGCGTGCAACCAGCCGCCGCCATGAAAAACCTGCGGAGGCTCGCCACACTGGGCAACTCTGCCCTGCTCGGCGACTACGGTTACTACGAGGCGATCGACTATTCACGACCGACCGAAGCCGGCGGCGCGGCCGGGATCATCATCCGTTGTTACATGGTGCATCACCAGGGGATGTCGCTCCTCGCCTACGACAATGCTTTACATGACAATACGATGCGCAGGCGTTTCCATTCCGATCCGCGCATTCGCGCTACCGAGCCGCTCTTGCACGAGCATATCCCAGAACAGATTTTGCCGACCACCGGTGAGGTGCACGAAGAGCGACCCCTGCCTCGGACGATTCCGAGCCTCGGCAGCGCGGTCGTAATGCAAATACCCGATATCGCCTCGCCGCGTATTCACCTGCTCTCCAACGGAACGTGCTCGGTCATGGTGACCAATTCCGGCGGCGGTTACTTCCGCTGGTTGGATCTGGACGTCACGCGGTGGCGCGCCGACACGACCTGCGATCTGCCGGGCGCGGTTTGTTATATCCGGGATTTGGAAAGCGGCACGATCTGGAGCAATACCCATCAACCGGTGCGAAGTCCCGAGCGCCGTTACAGCTGGAGTTTCACGCCGGACAAAGCGGAGTTCCGCCGGAGAAGCGGGCCGTGCGAGACTTTTACTGAAATTGTCGTCTCCGCAGAAGACGACGCCGAAGTCCGGCGCATGACTTTGGTCAACATCTCGCGCAAATCGTGCCGTCTGGAGCTGACCACTTACCTCGAGCTTGCTCTCGCGCCGCACCGGGCCGATCGGGCGCATCCCGCTTTCAGCAAGCTCTTCATCGAAACCGAATGGCTTCCGCATTGCGGAGCTCTCCTCGCCCATCGTCGCCTCCGCGCTCGCGACGAACAGCCGATCTGGGCCGCGCACCTCATAGTCCCTGAGTCTTCCTCGTTCACCGGCACCACTGAGTTCGAAACTGATCGCGCCAAGTTCCTCGGCCGGGGCCGCACGCCGGAAAACCCCGCTGCCCTCAGCCGCAGCCTAACGAACCGGGTCGGTGCCGTGCTCGATCCGATCTTCAGCCTTCGCCGGTACATCACGATTCTGCCTAACCAACGGTCTCAGTTTGCGCTCGTCACGGTGGCTGCGGAATCGCGCGAAGCCATCATCGGGCTGGCCGAACGCTACGCGGAGTTACACACGTGCGCGCGTGCTTTCGAGACCGCGTGGACTCACTCCCAACTTGAAATGCGCCGGCTCCACATCCGGCCAGGAGATGTTCAGACCTTTCGCCAATTGGCAGCACACCTCCTCTTTCCGCAGGCTCAACTGCGACCGCCACCCGCGCGTCTCGGCCGTCGCGGGGAAGGTCAGCGCGCGCTGTGGCGGCAGGGCATTTCGGGCGACCTGCCAATCGTCGTCGTCATGATCGGTCATATCCGCGACATCGAAGTGGTGCACGAAATTTTGACCGCGCACACTTTCTGGCATCTGCGTGGGTTGAAGGCCGATCTCGTGCTGGTGAGCGAGGAACTGGCCAGCTACGAAGAACCGTTGGTCGGCGATCTGCGCAGGCTCATTGAAGCGCAGGCGCATCTGACTGGCGTCGACCAACCCGGAGGCGTTTATCTCCGCTCGGCGACTAAAATTTCGAAGGAAGACCTGATCGCACTTCAGGCCGCCGCGCGGATGGTCGTGGTCGCAGCCCGCGGCACGCTGCGCCAACAACTTGCCGCGACCACACCGGTCACTGTGAAACCGCAGCTGCTATCGCCCGGCTGGCAGTTCCGCGAAGAGCCCTCCGCGC
Source organism: Verrucomicrobiota bacterium (assembly GCA_003218395.1). Classification (GTDB taxonomy): domain Bacteria; phylum Verrucomicrobiota; class Verrucomicrobiia; order Chthoniobacterales; family UBA10450; genus Udaeobacter. The sequence continues at coordinate 16,335 of QHNJ01000081.1, read as the reverse complement.
CACTGGCTTTCGTGGAGCTGAAATACTTCAATGGCCTCGGCGGCTTTACCCAGGACGGAAAGGAATTCGTCATCTATCTGGGACCGGGCCAGCAAACGCCGCTTCCTTGGGTCAACATCATGGGCAATTCGAAGTTCGGCGCGTTGGTTTCGGAGTCGGGCGCCGATTTTGTCTGGGGCAGCAACAGCCAGAACGATCGCCTCACTCCGTGGTTCAACGACCCGATCTCCGATCCGCCTGGGACCGCGATTTACATCCGCGATGATGACATAGGCGCCGTTTGGTCGCCCACACCCCAGCCGATTCGGGAGAGTGATGCCTATCGCGCCCGGCATGGGCAGGGTTACACAACCTTTGAACACAATAGCCATGCGATCGAACAAATGCTGGTCACCTTTGTGCCGGTCGATGACGCCGGCGGCATGCCGGTGCGCCTTCAGAGGCTGCGCCTTCGCAACAGCTCGTCGCGCCGGCGAAAGTTAACGGTCACCTCTTACGCCACTCTTGTCCTCGGAACCGATCGCGAGGAAACCGGCATGCATGTGGTTACGAAATGGGATCTGCAAAGCCAAAGCTTGTTTGTCCGCAACTCCTACGAACCGGAACTCTGTGAACGCATCGCCTTTGCCACTTCCGCGCCGGCGCCCACCTCATTCACCGGTGATCGCACCGTGTTCATCGGACGCAATCGCTCGCTGCGGGATCCTGCGGCGATGGAGCACGAACGACTGACTGGGGACATTGGCGCCGGTTTGGATCCTTGCGCCGCCTTGCAGGTCATGGTTGAGATGAACCCGGGACAAAGCGCCGAGGTGACTTTTCTTCTCGGGCAGGCGGACGACGAAGAAAAAGCGCGTGCCCTCGTAAACCGATTTCGCGATCCCGCCAACGTCGAAGCCGCGTTCCAGGAAACCCGGCTTTGGTGGGATCAGCTCATCAGCACGATCGAGGTGGAAACGCCGGAGCTTTCCACGAATTTTCTGCTCAACCGCTGGCTACTTTACCAGACTCTAAGCTGCCGCATCTGGGGCCGTTCAGCCCTTTATCAATCGAGCGGCGCTTACGGATTCCGCGACCAGTTGCAGGACGTAATGGCCCTCGTGCACGCCGCACCGGAAATTGCGCGCGGCCACATTCTGCGCGCGGCTGGGCGACAGTTTGTGGAAGGTGATGTCCAGCACTGGTGGCACCCCGAGTCAGGCGCTGGCGTCCGCACGCGGATAAGTGACGATCTTCTGTGGCTTCCTTTCGTTACCGCGCACTACGTCCGCACCACCGGTGACGCCGCAATCCTCGATCAGATAGTTCCGTTTCTGGAAGCCAAACCGCTCGAGGCCCACCAGATGGAAAGCCTCTCCATTCCGATCGCTTCCCACACGGAAGGTACTCTGCTAGAACATTGCCGGCGCGCGATCGCGCGCTCCGCCACCGCCGGTCCGCATGGGCTGCCGCTGATCGGAGGAGGCGATTGGAACGACGGCCTCAACCGCGTCGGGCAAGGCGGTAAAGGCGAGAGCGTCTGGCTCGCATGGTTCGAGATTTGTGTGCTCAGCGAATTCGCCGAGTTACTCGTGCTCCGCGAGTATCACGACGAAGCGCAGGCCTGCCGCACCCGCGCCACCGAGCTCGCAAAGATTGTTAATGCTCAAGGATGGGACGGAGAGTGGTATCGACGTGGATACCTTGATGATGGCACGCCTTTCGGATCCAAGGAAAACGCCGAAGCCCGCATTGATTCGCTTCCGCAAACGTGGGCTGCAATCTCCGGCGCAGGCGACTCGGATCGCGTAAAGGTCGCGTTGCAACCCGCCCGGCGTGCGGGAAAACGGCGGTCAATACACGCATGCCGCCACTTGGGTGGCCATGGCTTTTGCCCGCCAGGGCGAGGGCGGTAAAGCCGTCCGCCTTTTGCGGATGCTGAATCCGGTCGAGCACGCCCGGGACGAGAAGGATTGCGAACGCTACAAGGTCGAGCCGTACGTCATGCCGGGCGACGTTTACTCGTTATCCGGTCACGTCGGGCGCGGTGGCTGGACTTGGTACACAGGCGCGGCGGCCTGGATGTATCGGGTCTGGCTCGAAGAAGTTCTCGGCTTCCAACGTCGCGGCGACAGGCTCGCGATCAACCCGGTCATACCGAAAGATTGGCCAAGCTTCCGCCTGCGCTACCGTCATGGGAACACCCTTTATCGCATCGCAGTCGAGAATCCCGACCACTGCTCCCGCGGTGTCGCTCTGGTGGAAGTGGATGGAATTGCGGTGTCCGATAAGATCGTGACGTTGCGTGACGACGCACGGCCTCACGAGGTGCGTGTTGTCCTCGGAACGGAACCGGTGGCGTGAGAACGCGATGGGTTTCGCGATCATCGCTGGCGACAGGAGGGAAAGCAAAGTCGGCATGGTCGGCGAGGACATCAACGATGCGCCGAGTTTAACAGCTGCAGATGTCGCGATTGAAATGGGCGCACGCGGCTCCCATGCAGCTTTGGAATAGGCTGATGTCATTTTGATGCACGACAAAATCGAGAACGTCGAGCAGGCCGTTGTTTTGAGCCCGCCGCGCACGCGCGATCATACGTCAAAACGTTGTGATCTCGTTAGGCGTGACCTTGCTGCTCGTGGCTTCCGCCTTGCTGGAGAAGATCAATCTCACTCTCGGTGTGATCGGTCATGAAGGCGGCACTGTTATTGTGATTCTAAACGCTCTGGGGCTGCTCGGTTTTCGCGCAAAATCATAGTTCTGTTGGCAGCTGCAGCGGTTACTGCTACACAACGATTTGCCCGCGGGGACAGCGGACGCCGTAGCTGGGCTCGGTGACGCCGGGGCCAACTTCGAGAGCATCACACTGCGGTTCTCGTGGCGGGCGCCGCGACATTTTATTTTGTAGAGGGTGCGCTGCTTTCTTTTTTGCCGCTCCAGAGGGGAAACGTGTAAGTGAAAACGATGTAACCGAGAACATCATGCGGGCTGTCATTGGTCACGTAGATCGCAGGATTAAATTGGAAATTGCGCGTGATGTTGCATGTGAAACCGATTGTTGACGAGTTACCAGATCCGCTCTGGAAATCGACCTGCACTCGCCAGGTCTCGTTGAAATCGTAGGCGTAGCCGAGGATGGCTTCATTGCGGTAACCGACGTGGATTGCCCCGGCAATGAACTTTTGATGCTCGGTGTAATAACCGGCTTCGATATAAGGCTGAGGATCGACGTTTAGGTGCGGTGACCAGTTCACGAAGCCCATAGAGAGCAGATATGGTTCTTTTGTAAGCAGCCCAAACTCCGTCCCAAAAATCCAATCATCCGGTTTAAACCCGCGAAAGACCGCAAACTCAGCCCATTTCGTTAGTCCCATCTCGGCTTGCAGTTCGTACGGGTTTGCGATCCGCTCGCTCTGTGCCTGGAAACTGAGCGAGAGATCGCCGGGCCCTTGCAAATCCGGCGTCACGATTTGGCTCAAACCCTTTGTCGTCGCCAAAGATGAAGGGGCGCTAGCAACAATCATCATCACGACGAGCGACGCGAACCCGATTCGCTTGTCTCTCGCCCCGCCAATCTCTTTCTGCAAAGCCATCGCCATGTTGCTGCGAGTAAAACCCTTGCTCGGGAATTTGTCGATTCCGTGTTGACGCCGAACGCTTTCCGGGTTGAACAGGCGACTGCCGCTCTTAAGCTAACATCAATGGAAGAAGCCGAGGTGCCTCTGGAAAACTTACAGGAACATGTCCATCATAGCGCACAGCACAGTGGCGAAGCATGGGTCTCCTGGGTCGCGCTAAGCACAGCGATTCTCGCAGTTCTCGCCACCATCGCCAGCTTGCTCTCCGGCCAACATGCCAACGAAGCGATGATGAGCCAGATCGCAGCGTCCGATCAGTGGAACTATTATCAGTCAAAGAGCATCAAGGCTTCCGTGCTCGATACCAAGATCTCGCTCGCAAGCGCGCCTAACGAATCGGAGCGTGCGAAGGCTGAGCGATACGAAAAGGAACAGGAAGAAATCAAATCCGAGGCGGAACACAAACAAGCCGAAGCCAAAACAGATTTCCATCGGCATGAAGTTTTCGCGCGCGGTGTGGCCATGTTCCAAATCGCCATTGCCATCGCAGCCATTTCGGCCCTGACAAAAAAGAGAAGATTCTGGATCGTCAGTTTACTTTTCGGCGCGGTTGGCTGCATTTTTCTCGCCCTCGGAGCAATGGTTAGGTGATTATGCGTGTGATTGCTATCGACGCCTCTCTGCGCCACACCGGTGTCGCGATTGTCGATGCAAACAATGGCAAACCCCGTTCTCTCTATTTCGGGACGATTCACAACGCGAGTTCGATGCGTTCCTCGTCGTGCCTGGTGGCGATTCGCGATCGGCTTATCGAACTAATTCGCAAACACGAACCGGATTGCTGCGCGCTAGAATCGGTTATTTACGTGCAAAGTTACAAGACCGCGATTGTGCTCGGGGCTGCGCGGGGAGCGGCCATTCTGGCTGCCGCAGAAAACGGCCTGCCAATTTTTGAATACGCGCCTAATCGCATCAAGCAGGCGACAGTAGGTACCGGCACGGCTGGGAAAAATCAGGTCGCCTTCATGGTGCGTGCGCTTCTTGGTTTAAAGGAAACACCTGATGCAGACGCGGCGGATGCGCTCGCAATTGGTTTGACCCACCTGCGCTCACAAGAAGCAGCGCGCCTGGGAGTTCCGGGCGGGGTGCAAATATGAATCGCAATCTTCGCGTACGCTGGCTCGGCCGGATGAGATTCGCCGACGCACTCACATTGCAGGAAAAAATTGTGAGCAAGAAACGAGAAGATCGCTCGTTGGAAGATGAACTGCTTTTGCTCGAGCATGAGCCCATATACACAATTGGCCGCACACCGGACAGATCCAGCTTGCTCGGTGCAACGCATTTGCCTCATCCACTTTTTCCCATCAACCGTGGCGGTCAGGCGACTTATCACGGGCCTGGCCAATTGATGGGCTATCCCATTATCGATCTGCGCCGGTGCGGGCAGGATTTACATCGCTATTTGCGCTGGCTCGAGCAGTTGCTCATTGAGGTTCTCGCCGAATACGGAATTCCGGCGTCCCGACGCGAATCCCTAACAGGAGTATGGATCGAAAATCGCAAGATCGCTTCCATTGGCGTCGGTGTGCGGCACTGGATCACCATGCACGGATATGCGTTAAACGTGTGCGGTGATCTTTCGCCTTTCAATTACATCGTGCCTTGCGGCATTAATAATGTGACAATGACATCGATGGAGAAAGAAACCGGCAGGCCGTTTTCAGTTGTCGACATTGCCAGGGCGTTTGAGAAACTGGTGTTGGATCGGATCGTCCAGTTGCGGATCATTCCGGAATCGCAACCGATCAACGTTTAGCAGAGAACAGAATGATTCCGCTCGAAGACAATGTCGCTGACATCATTGGCAAGGCGCAACGCGGCTTGCGCATTTCTGACAGCGAGCTGGCAGAAAAGGCGCGGGTGGACCCCGAGAAGATCCACAAACTAAGAAACGGCGATTTCGATGAGCTGGCGCTTTTGCGCGTAGCATCGGTTCTGGGTCTCGCGGCGCGACCATTGTGCGAGCTTGCCAGGGGCGAATGGCATCCGAAAAAAATTGATGATCGAGACGGCCTCGCTCAATTCAACACGCATTATCACGGCATGGCAGTCAATGCCTATCTGGTGTGGGATCCAGCGAGTCGTGCTGCGGCAGCTTTTGATACCGGCGCCGATTGCAGTGAGATGGTGCGTTCTGCGAATCGGCAGAAGCTGGCTGTGAAATTGATCCTCCTTACTCATGCGCACTCCGATCATATTGCAGACCTGCCGCGTCTACGCGAGGAAACTGGCGGGCAAGTTTTCGCTCCGGCGCGCGAACCGGTGCCCGGTGCCGAATCAATCGAGGAGGGAAAACGCTTTCGCCTTGGCAAGTTGGAGATCGATACGCGGCTGACTTGGGGCCACTCACGCGGCGGAATGACATATCTGGTGACCGGCCTCGGGCACCCGATCGCGATCGTGGGTGATTCACTCTTCGCCGGATCCATGGGCGGCGGCAACGTTTCCTACGATGATGCGCTCCAAAACAATCTCGAGAAAATCTTAACCCTGCCGGATGAAACGATCATTTGTCCTGGTCACGGTCCTATGACCACGGTGGGTGAAGAGAAAGCGCACAATCCATTTTTTGCAGGCCAAGTCTAAGGTCGACATGAACATCGGTTTCGTTGGTGTTGGTCGCATGGGCGCGAACATGGCGCGCCGGTTGAAAGACCGACAGTGTCATATCACCGCCGTTTACGACACCAATCGCGCGGCTGCCACAGCCCTTGCAGCCGAGCTTGGTTGTGCGGCAAGCCAGGATTTATCGGAAGTCACGGCGGAGTCCGATGTGATCTTCACCGTTGTGACCGACGACGCGGCAATGCGGGAAATTTTTTCGGACGCTGGCGACAACCTCCTTGTGAATGCCCGGGGAAAATTGTTTATCAACTGCGCGACTATTTCGCCACAGGTACATCTCGATGTTGAAAAGTTGGCGAGCAAAGCCGGCGCGCAAACGCTCGAAGCGTGCATGGCATCGAGCATCACGCAGGCGCGCGAAGGATCGCTTTATTTGATGTGCGGCGGAAGCGAAGATGCATTCCGCAAGGCCGAACCGATTTTAAAAGAGCTTGGATCGACCTTGCGCTTCATCGGCAAAGCGGGCGAAGCGGCGAAAGTGAAAGCGCTCGTCAACATGGTGATGAACATCAACACAGCTGGTCTGGCGGAAGGACTGGCGCTTGGCGCCGCGCTCGGTCTCGATCTGGAAATGTTGAGAAAAGTTTTTTCGCAAACGGGCGCGGCCTCGCGCGTCCTTGAAACCGATGGCGAAGATATGCAAAATCGCGAGCACACCTGCTTTTTCTCCGCGGCGCACGCAGCCAAAGACAGCGGAATTGCGCTCGACCTCGCACGCAGCCTCGGTCTCGATTTGCCGTTGGCGCACGCAACGAAGGAACAATACGACCGGATGATTGCTGAAGGCTTGGGCGAGCTCGATAAATCCGGAATCGCCGAGCTGACCTTCAAGGATCGCTATAAACATTCCGGCGATCACGTGTGATGTAACCACGTGCCTCGGCTGCCGCCTTAGCTTATCAGGCCGTCTTTGCTAAAAGGTTAGCACAATCAAATCCGCGTGCGCCAGAGGCTCCTGCCATACGTTGCCGCGCTGAGCGTTCTATCTTTCTCTTGCAGCACCAGGTCTACCACCATCACGTTCGGCAAGTTCCTGGTCATGTTCATCCACGTGTTGCCGGAGTCATGTGAGACGAACACACCGGCGTCATTCGCGACATAGACGGTTTTTGGCTCGTCGGGTCGAATTACGACCGCATGATGGGGAACGTTTGGAAGTCGGCCTTTATCCACATCTTCCCAAGTCTTCCCACCGTCTTTCGAACAAAAGACATGAGAGTGGCCGAAGTTTGCGATCGTGATGAACAGGAAGTCTGCTCCGAGCTTTGCCGCGGAGTCGATTCGCGTGATTGTATGGCCAGGCAATGTCGCGCCAGCAAGGTTTGCGCTCCATGTGTCGCCACCGTCCAGGCTGCGGAAGAAGCCACCGTTTTCAGTGCCTACATAAACTCGCTTCGAGTCCACCGGAGCAATTTCGATCGCCGAAATTTGGCTGCCATCAAGGATCGGTGACACGGCTCTCCACTTCTTCCCATCGTTTTTAGTGCGCCAGACTCGCGTAGATCCTGTGAAGACGGTGTTTGGATCCTCCGGATCCATGGTGACGTAAACCATCCATACTGAATCTGCTTCACCTTTCCGAGCTCGCGGCGAGACATCCCTCCCTTTCCCATCGCGCCACCGCCAAATGCCCATATTGTAATAAGAGGCATAAAAATGCTTCGCATCGGCGGGATCATAGATCATCCAACCACCATCACCGCCGAGGATCTCGAAATGATCATCGCTCCGGCCATCCGTAGTGACGAGAGTTCCGTTGTCTTGAGCGCCGCCGCCAAAGTGGCGTCCATCGCTTTGTGACACATCCATGTCGTAATACATCGTGACAGCGAGACCTTTGCTGCGGTTCGACCACGTGATCCCCCCATCTTCACTTACATCGAATCCGCCGTCATTCGGATCGTACACACGACCCGGAGCAGCCAGCGGCATCACTAGGTGATGATGATCCGCATGTGCGTAATGAAGTTTTCCGGGTTCGGAATCCCACCGCGTCACCTTAGTCCACGTTTTGCCGCCGTTAGTAGTCAGATGCAGGTCAACGCCGCCGCAGAGAACGTGATTAGGATGCTTCGGATGAACCGCAATGGTATTTCCGTAATAAATCTGACCTTCTGCTCTAAAATGACGACCGCCAATCTCTCTCCATGCTTCACCCCCATTCGCGCTGCGGAAAACACCGAGCAGCCGATCGCTCCGATCGCTCAGAGTGTTTTGAGCGAAAGCATAAATCACGTCTGGATCCGATGCGCTAATCGCCAAGCTGGTGCGGCCAAAGTTTTCCGAAGGGGGAAGACCGTTGCTCAATTGCCTCCAGCTCTCGCCACCGTCTTCCGACAACCAAATTCCGTTTTTTGTGCCCTGCTCGGTGAATGTGGCAAAGATTACGTCCTTCTTGGCTGGATGAAATACGATCGAGTGGCACCAGTAATTCTTCGTTGAAACAAAAGTTTCTCGCTGCCAACTCAGTCCGCCGTCATGTGAGACGAACATTCCACCGAAATCTTCGGGCCGTGGACTGGATTCGTCGGCACCGACGCCTCCTATCAACAAGTATCTTGAATCGAAAGGATCAATCGCGATTACGCCGATCCGCGTGGGAATGCCCGCGTTGCCGGATGGAGCTAACATCTTCCAAGTCGCGCCGCCATTTGCCGTCTGATAAATTCCCACACCTGAATAGGAGTCGGCCGAAAGGTTCGCTTCCCCTGTACCGCAATAAATTATCGCGGGGTTTCTCGGATCAATCGCGAGCGAACCAACGTTTAAGCTGTCTTGGTCGCGCCAAACTGAGCGCCATTTCAGCCCGGCGTCGTTGCTTTGCCACACGCCGCCACCAGCTGAACCCGCCCAGATAAAATCGGGATTGTCTGGGTGGCAAACAACGCTCGTCATTCGTCCACCGATATTGGTCGGCCCAATGCATCTCCACGGAGCCACACCCTTGGGAGTCGGCAGATCTCGCTTAACGCGATTTCTCTCCACGACCAGAATCTGTACGGGCGCTTCCCGCAGCGGCCACGAACTGCGTGCTTGAAACCATACGCTTCTCTTTTTGTGACCGGAACGCTGTTGTTGTTTTGGCGCACGCGGCTTCAAATGTTTTTTTCGCGGGCCAGGTCTAATTGGCTTTAAGTCTTTGGTGTTGGTTAGAGACGTCATTCGGCTCCTTCCAGAGATAACACTCTTGCAACCGTCGGCGGCGCACAGCAACCTCTTAGGAGGTGTATAATCGAAAAGCCGCTGATGACACAAAGGTAAAATGAGTCGATCGAGACGAGGTCACAAGCACGGTAAACAAAGAGGACTTGATGGGGCCGCATTGACGCACTGACTTAAGCGAGCCTGGGCGTGGATTACTGCCGTGCAGAAGCGGGTCGAAGGCCATCGACGATCTTTGCGAACCGCGCATCGCCGCGAAGCCCATCCCACGCGGGATCGAACTTGAGTTGACCGTAATCGGGGCCGCCGGGCGTCTTCGCTAGAAACATCAATCGCTCGATTGAGGAATCAACGTCGCCAACCCACGCATAAATCATTGCCAAACTTGCGATGACAGCGGCGCCATCCAGAGCGTCGTTGCTGATCGGGCGCAATTCGACGGCACGGCGTCCTTCGGCAAGTGCCTCTGCCTTCCGCGAAAGCCCCGCGTCAACCAGTCCAAGCATTGCGAGCAAGACACCATCGTCGGGTTGGTCGTGCAGCTTTGTCTGGATTTTTGACCGTGCCACGGTAAAGGCGTCGCGCGCTTTCTGCGTGTCGCCTTGTGCTCGTTCAATCAAAGCCTGAAACCAGCGGCGAGGCAGCAGCGAGCCGGTCCCGCCAACGAGCTCTTCGAGTTTCGATGCCGCGAGGATGTTTTCCGCCGATGCCGCGTCGCGCTCATACAGAGCAAGATTAATCCGCGTCGATGTCGTCGCACCGTCGGGATCGTAGCCGGCCGGCAAAGAGTCCAGGCCGATGCGCGCGGTTTTCGTATTCCCTTTTTCCAATTCGATCTCTGCGCGCATCAACTGGAAGTAAGTCGCCGAGCTCGGATTCGCAGCGATCGCACGATCGAATACGGATTCTTCCTCGTCATATCTGCGCAGCACATCGTAAAGAACAGCCAGATCCTGCAGAATTTTCGAATTTCGCGGATCCAGCTCGGCCGCCTTTTCCTGGTTCTTGACCGCGTCTTCCCACCGGCCCTGTCGCCGATCAATCCAGCCGGTGACTAAATACACCTCGGCGTTATTCGGTAGCGCGCGGCGCGCGATTGCGAGCTCTGCGCGTGCGTGCGCATAGTCGCGGCTGCCGTGGTAATAGACTAGTGCTTGAGCCAAATGCGCCTCTCCCAAGTCGGGGGCGAGTTCCAGCGCTTTTTGCGCTGACGCTTTGGCTTGCGCCAGCCGGGCAGGCGTGTGGTCCAGATTAAACCAGTACAGTGCCTCGTTGGCCCGCGTTGCCAGGCAATACGCGAGTGCGAACTTGCCGTCGCGCGAGATCGCTTTGTCGAGCAATCGAATTGCTTTAAGCAGAGTATCTTTCCAGTCCGGCGTATCGTGAAAGGTGTTGATCAACTCCTTGGCTTGAAGATAAAGGTCGAACGCTTCGGGATCCCGCGTCGGCCGCAGGTCGATCGCAGCTTTTTCGCTTGTGGAAAGATTGGCCTTAAGCTGAGCAACAATGTTTTCGGCAACTTCACTCTGAATCGCGAAAACATCCGCCAAATCGCGATCGTAATGCTCTGCCCAAAGGTGTGCGTCTGATCTGGCGTCGATCAATTGCGCGCTGACACGTACACGTCCACCGGCACGCTGCACGCTGCCTTCCAATACATGTGCGACGCCTAAGTCTTCCGCGATCTCACGCAGGTTTCGCTTCGTGCCGGTTTTGTACTGCATCACAGATGTGCGGCTGATCACTTTCAGGTCGGCAACTTTGGACAGGTCAGTGAGGATTTCATCTTGTACACCATCCGCGAAGTAGGCGTTCTCTTTCTCATCGCTTAAATTCTCGAAGGGAAGAACGGCGATGCTCTTCTCGGGAATAGCAACCAGCGCGCTAGCAGCTGTCGCCCCTGGAACAGGCGCTCCGGTCGTCGTCGGTGTCGCTCGATGGAAAAAGATCAAAGGACTGATAACCAAGGCAACTGTCGAGACAAGCAAAGCGACAGGAAGCGCGATCCTCGGCCATCGGGGAGCACTAATTGGACGAACGCTAACGCCAGACGCGTGTTTCCTTCTTCCTCGCCTGAGTTTCTCAGGGACTTGTGGATTGCCGAGGCCATCCTTGTAAAGGTTAAACAAGTGCAGGCGCAGCCCGTGCTTCACCTCGCACTCGCCCAAATCGTGCAAGGAGGGTTGCCAGTGCCGGTACTGGGCCAGATCTTCCGCGATGTGTGCGGACAAGAGAATATGCCCGGCATCGCCGCAATCGAGCACCCGCTGCGCGACATTGATTCCTGAGCCGGCTATGTTTGTTTTGTCGTTAACGTCGGTAACTCGATTGACTGGGCCGCTGTGCACACCCATCCGCAACTGCATGCTCGGATGATCTTGCAACGCTCTGCTGATTTCGAGCGCACAGCGTACCGGTTCTTCCAGACTTTGGAAGAAAACGAGCGCCATTCCATCACCGGTCGGCACTCGGATGAGTTTGCCGCTTGCTTCCGCAGCGCGAAAACATTCGGTACTCCGCACGATTTGCGTCAACTTTTGCAGCAATTCAATCTGCCCGTTGACGAGCAATTTTGAATAACCGACCACGTCGATTAACAAGAGATGTGCAATCTCGAGCTGGAGATCGGGCGTCGACTCCGCGGACGTGCTTTGGGCGTTCACCCTTGTGAGTCTAACAATGCCGTCGCCCGTGTTCGAGAGCAAAAATCGTCAACGGCGAAAGGCACCCTGCGATTCGGAAAAATGCGATGCCGCACACAGCGGCTCTCGGATCGTGTGACGATCAATCCGAATCGCGTCTCTTCCGCCGAAGGCGGAGCTAAGGCCCACCGCAAACCTTGCGTTAGACGGTTACTCCCGAGGTCCAGTCGAGGGTCTAATCTTTTTGCTGCTGCGGCGTTTCCGTTTGCTCTTGGCCTTCGATTTTTTTGCTCGTGCCATCATTCACCTCCTTGCTGCCGTTCGTTCTTTGGGAGCGGCGTTACATGACCAAAAACAGATTTAACCCTGCATTACCAGCCGAAAATTAGGAGCATCAATAAGTAGAATGAGATGTCCCCAACCTGCGAACTCAACTCGCTGATTTAGGATTCACCCGCTTTCTTAACGGATTTTTCGTTCACTTGGGAGGCGACCATCCCTACTTCGGAGCAAGCGAGGCTACGATCTTCTCAAAGCGCGGATCGCCGCGCAACGGATCCCAATGCGGCAGCAGTTTCAATTGGCCATAACTGACGGTGCTTGGGGGACGGATGGCGATGGCTAGCTGTTCGCAGGCGAGATCTTTGTTGCCGACCCACGCAGCGATCATCGCCGAATATGCGATCATGAGCGGACCATTGATTGCATCTTTTTCCACGGGAAGAAGTTCGACTGCGCGCCGGCCTTCGCGCAGCGCTTCCTCCTTGCGCCCCAGACCAGCGTCGATCAAACCCAGCGCGCACAGCGCCGGGCCGTAATTTGGTTGAGTTTGAACCGCTTTCTCCTGTTCCGCGCGTGCCGCAGTGAATGCGTCGCGGGCTTTGCCAGCATCTTTCGTCATACGAGCGATAACGCCTTCCATTAGCGGCCGATTTAAGTGAACGGCATAGTCGGTCAGTGGTATTTCGCCGAATGCGTTCAATGCATTCTTCGCCGCAGCGACGTCGCGCTCGGCCAGTGCACAACTAAGCCAGGCATCGGCGATACTTGGCACCGCAGCGGGATTTATGGCCCGAACTGAATCGATTGTTTGATGCAACGGTCGGCTATCGGCTTTCGAATGAAATGCAATGGACGCAAGCGCTACTTTCGAATCGACGTCGGTCGGCTGGATGGTCAAGGCGCGATTTAACACCGATGTTTCTTCGTTGTAGCGCCGGAGAACTCCGTAACTGATCGCGATTTGCTGCAGCGTGAAAAAGTTGCGCGGGTCGAGGTCAATCGCTCGCTCCAGGTTTTGTGTGGATTCTTCCCAGCGTCCCTGGCGCCGCTGAATGAGACCCTTCAGCTCGAATATCCGGGAATCATTGGGCAAAGTTGGGCGGGCAACTTCCAATTCAGCCAGAGCGCCATCATAATCAAGGTATCCCCAATAAAGATTCTGCGCACGCGCGAGGTGCGTTTCACCCGCATCGGGACGAAGGCGAGTTGCCGCTTGAACGGCTGCTTCCGCTAAAGCCAGACGCGCGGCTGTATGGTCGAAGCCAAGGAAGTAGAGCGCGTCATGAGCATAGGCGAGCTGGCAATACGCCCGGAAAAATGATGGATCACGTGAAACAGCCTGGTTCAGCAGATCGGCCGCCTGCAGCAAATTCGCTTTCATGGTACTGCTAAGGCCTATCAGAAGAAGATTTTTGGCGCGCGTGTAGAGATCGAACGCCGCGATGTCGCCTGTCGGAGGACGTTCGATTGCCTTCTCTTCACGTGGCGAAAGCTTGGCCTGAAGCTGCTCGGCAATCGCCTTCGCGATTTCACTTTGAATCGCGAACACATCCGCAAGATCGCGGTCATAAGTCTGCCCCCATATTTGTCTGTCGGTGCGCGCATCAACCAACTGGGCGTTGACGCGCACGCGATTGCCCGAGCGCTGAACGCTTCCTTCCACCACATTCGCGACCCCGAGTTGCTGGCCGACCTCGCGCAAATTTCGTGCGACTCCGCTCTTGTATTGCATTACCGAGACGCGGCTGATTATTTTGAGGTCCGCCAGCTTGGCCAGGAGAGTGAGGATTTCATCCTGGACGCCGTCCGCGAAGTAAGCGTTTTCTTTCTCGGCGCTCAAATTTTCAAACGGCAGAACCGCGATGCTCTTTTCGGGAAAAGCAGACGCAGCAGTATTCGACATTGCGGTTGCCTTGGGTGAGACAGATGCAGCCGTTGACGATGCGCGATGGAAAAAGGTCAAAGAACTGATTACCAAGGCGAGAGCCGCCACGACTAATGCAGCTGCAATCAGGAACTTTGGCCACCGCGGCGCACCGATTTGGCGAACCGCGTCCGATTCCTTCTTTCGTCCTCTTCGCTTCAGTTTGTCAGGGACCTGTGGATTGCCGAGATTCTCTTTGTAAAGATTAAACAGGCGCAAGCGCAATCCGTGCTTCACTTCGCACTCCCCCAGATCATGCAGGCACGGCTGCCATTGCCGGTACTGGCCTAGATCTTCCGCCACGTGCGCAGACAAAAGAATATGCCCGGCATCGCCGCAATCGAGCACGCGCTGGGCGACGTTGATTCCTGATCCTGTTAGGCTGGTTTTGTCGTTGATGTCGGCGACTCGATTGACCTGACCGCTGTGAACTCCCATACGCAACTGGATGTGCGGGTGCGCTTGCAAGGCTCTGCTAATTTCGAGCGCGCATCGCACCGGTTCCTCCGGGCTGTGGAAAAAAACGAGTGTCATCCCGTCTCCCGTCGGCACTCGGATAAGTTTGCCGTTTGCTTCCGCAGCGCGAAACGATTCCGTTCCGCGCACGATTTGATTGAGTTCTTGCAGCAATTCAATCTGCTCATTGTCCGATAGCTTGGAATAACCCACTACGTCGATTAACAAGAGATGCGCGAGCTCGGGTTGCAGATCGGGCTTTGCCTCCGCGGACGTATCTTGCGCGTTCACCCTCTAGGAATCCTAACGATACCATTGCCAGTGGTCGAGACTAAATAAGAGACACTGCACAAAGGCCTCGGTGCAATCCCAGAGCCGATACTTCCTCTGAGATTGGAAAGCTACGGCCTATTTTGGTGCCAGGGAAGCAACAATCTTATCAAAGCGCGGATCGCCGCGCAACGGGTCCCAAATCGGATGGAGACGCAGTTGGCCGTAGCTTAGATAACTTGGAAGTTTCGCTGCTTTATCCAATTGTTTGAGCGCGCGGTCCTTCTCACCCGTCCACGCATAAATAAGCGCAAGGTATTTGATTAACAACAGGCCCTCGATGGCGTTCTTGCTGACAGGCATCAGGTCAACAGCGCGCTGACCTTCGCGGATAGCATCCTCCTTGTTTCCAAGAGCGGCATCAATCACGCCGAGGGCGCAGATGGCCTCTGCATAATCGGCCTGGTCGTGCAGCATTTTCTCGAGTTCTTTTCGCGCGTTGATGAACGCGGCACGCGCTGCCGGTTGGTCGGCTCGCATGCGGGCAGCGAGACCCTCGCACCAAGCGTTAGGCAAGGGAATGCCTGCGTCGTAGCACCCGCCGGACGGCATTGCGGCCAGCGCGCGCTTGGCCGCGGCGGAATCGCGCTCGCACAAGGCAAGAGGGAGCCATTGGTCAGCGAGAAGGGGCACCGCGTTCGGGTTCTCGGCGAGAATCGTCTGAATTGTCGTATGTAGAGGTTTCGGGTCTGCGTGCCAATTGAGCGCAACTGCAGCGCCCTGCGTCCGGAGCGCTATGTCCTTCGGGGCAAGCAACAGCGCCCGATCCAAAGTTGCCGCCATATCCGCATAACGACGAAGATTTTCAAAATTCAAAGAAAGTTGCTGGAGGATAACAACATTTCGCGGGTCCAGTTCCGATGCGTGCTCAAAGTTGCGCGTAGATTCCTCCCAGCGTCCCTGCCGCCGGTCGATATAGGCCGCGAGCAGAAAAGCAAGAGCGTCATTGGGCAACCCCTGCTGTGCGGCATTCAATTCCTTACGAGCACGATCGTAATCGAGGTATCCCCAGTAGAGATGTTTCGCCAGCGCAAGATGGGTCTCGCCGGCGTCTGGACGCAAGCGGCGAAGCGATTGAATTGCGGCGTCAGCCAAAGCTAGGCGTTCCGGCGTGTGGTCGAAACCCATCTGGTAGATTAGATCGTGAGCGTGTGCCAGTTGGTAATAGGCGAGAAAAAAGGATGGGTCCCGCTTCACTGCTTTATCCAGCAGTCGTACAGCTTCGAAAAGATCTTTGCTCGGTTGACTCAAGAGAGCGTTGTCGATCTGGGTCTTGGCGTGCGCGTAAAGATC
>QHNJ01000080.1 GCA_003218395.1 Verrucomicrobiota bacterium | reverse complement strand
TTATCAACCAGGGCCGGGTGATCCAAGGCGAGGATCTGGGCGATGAATCCGCCCAGCGACCATCCCAAGACGCTTACGCGCTTGAACTCGAGCGCCTTGATCACTCGCCCGGTGTCGTCGGCGAGTTGGGCGATATCGAAGGGTGCTCCGTTATCCGTTGAAAGCCCGATGCCGCGGTTGTCGAGGAGGATGATCTCGTTGGCAGACGCGAGCCGGTCGACGAAGGAGGGATCCCAGTCGGCGCTCGTCGCGGCCAAGCCGTTGAGGACCAGCAGTGGTCGCCCACTTCCTAGACGCCGGCAGGCGATTCGTCCACCATCGACAGGGATCGTCGCTATTGGCTCACTGGCCATCGGCGACCATCGGAAACCGCTTGGGGAGCGTCAAGTCCCACGGGTACGGGCTATCAGGCAGAGGCTTGGTGACGACGGTGGATCAAGCGCTCCGAGCTTGATGCTAGAATCAGGCCGCGAAGCCGTGATTATTCGGCATCGCCCGGCGGAGCGGTCGATCCACCTTGAACCGAGGAGTATCCTCGCGGAAGATGTCGATCTTCGCATGGCGAACTCGAATTCATCGGAGCAACCGGCCTGGCAACGCAATCCGATCTTTGAATTTTTTGCGTCGCTCAGGCTCGCAGTCGTTTTGCTTGCGGTTCTGATCCTCGCCGCGATCGCAGGTACGATCTACGAATCAAGTTTCGACGCGAAGGTCTCGCGCGCTTACGTCTACGGTGCGCCTTGGTTCAATCTCTGGCTCGTTTTGCTCGGCGCTAACCTCGCCGTCTCCGCTCTCTCGCGCTGGCCCTGGCGCAAACATCATCTTGCGTTCCTCATCACGCATCTTGGCATCATCACACTGCTGATTGGATCGCTCATCGGTCGGATTTTTGGAATCGAAGGAACCATGACCCTCTTCAAAGGGGAGGGGCCAACGAATCGTCTCCTTATCAATCAACGCCAGTTGCGCGTGCACGATGTCGACGGAATCGTAAAAGGCTATCCCGCAGAATTTTTGCATCATCCGCCGAATCGGCAGCATCCGCGCAACCTCGGCCTGCTCGCGAGCGGCGCGCGTTTGCAGATTGTTGATTACGCGTCGGCGATTGAGGGGAAGCTGAACCCGAAACCAGTCGCTGATGGCGGTGCGCCTGCGCTGCATTTCACGATGTCTACCGCGATGATGAACCAGCATCTCGATAGCTGGTTGCTCGCCGATGATCCACAGCACGGAAATTTCTCGATGGGCCTCGCAAATGTCGAATTGAAGCGCGGCACCGCGTCGAACGCTGCGCAAGGTAGGGCCGATTCACCGAATCGCCTTGAAACGAGCGAGAGCGCCCGTCTTCGGAACGCCACCGACGGGCAGGCGAGTAAGAATGAAGAAACCGATCTTGAGGAATCGATTTTTGCGTTTAGCAAAGCGGCCGACGAACAGATCGGCCGCGTTCGCAAAGGCGGCAGCACCGGTGCGAAAGTGAGGTTGGAACAACCGCAAAACGGAAATAAAGGGCGCGTGTTGATTTCGTTAGGCGAAAGGGAAGCCAGCTTCGATGTGGCTGAAAATCTCGGCCGCGAGGCGGCAATCGACGGGACGCCGTTCGTGCTCAAGATCGACGGTTACTGGCCCGATTTCCGGATCTCGGATGGCAAACCGAGTTCGCTAAGCGACCAGCCCAACAATCCTGCGGTGCTTGTTACGATTCGCGGAAAAGCCATTCCCGTAGCGGAAGCCGCAACAAATCCGCACGGGGGCGGAAAACAACTCACGGCGACGGGTGGCCCGCCGACGATGCCTGCACCCGGCGAAGAGGCCCCTAATCGTCTCACGCTTTTCGTCGCTGACGATGGCGCAATTACTTACGAACTTGTTTCGCGAAAGAATGGGAAATCATCCGGTAACACCGAGATAAACAAGCCGCTCGCGACCGGTTGGGCGGACTGGCAACTCAGCGTCGACAAGATGATGCCGCACGCCGAGCAAAGGATCAACTTCACGCCGGTGAAATCCGACCAAGCATCGACATCTTCCACAGACTTGCCCGACGGCGTGCGCGTTCGCATTCAACAAAATGGCGAAACATTGGAGCAATGGGTGCCGGCTGGCTGGCAAGTGACAGTGCCGACTTCGCCCAGCGAAACCATGATTGCATACGGGTGGAAAACGGTTCCCCTTCCGATCGGAGTCGAATTGCTCGATTTCGAGGTGAAACGCAACGAAGGCAGCGACAGTCCAGCGGGATTTAAAAGCACTCTGCGAATCGTCACGGCCGATGGCGACATCGCCACCGGCTCGTGCTGGATGAACAACCCGTTCAGCTATCCCGGCGCATGGTGGCGTACTTGGACCGGGCTGACTTACAAAATTTCGCAGGCGTCGTGGAACCCGGAAAACCTCGGACAAAGCACGGTGCAGATTCTGCGCGATCCCGGCTGGCTTTTGAAATGGATCGGTTCGTTGCTAGTGGTGATTGGCGTGTTCATGATGTTTTATCTCCAGCCGTACCGAAAACAAACCGAAGGCGAACCGATCATGCCGACTGGCCTAAAGCCAAAAGAACAGAAGCGTCCGGCAGCTGCCGGATCGCCCTCTATCCCAGCGACAGTTCAGCATTGATTCCGAAAGTTTTCGCCACTTGAAACCTGAAGGGAGACGTTGAACGTTTTGCTCTCACATGGGACACAGGAAAATTATTCAATCGTTCGTGTCTTTCGGCTTCATGGCGGTTTTGGCCGCATGGGCGTCGGATAACGAGCCAGCCGAAGTTTTAGCCGGTGAGCGATCCGAGTCAGCCGCATCTAAATGGGGTAACTACAACGGCGAACCAGTGACGAAGTGGAACGCGGATGGGCGGACAATGACGCTGTTAACTGAATTGCGTTATACCGATCCACAGGGCTTTGTCTGGATTGCCCCGATCGGATCGGTTGTCGATGGGGCATCCATCCCGCGCTACCTCTGGTCGATCATGGGCGGACCGTTCGAAGGAAAATATCGGAACGCCTCCGTGTTGCACGATGTCGCGTACGGGCAACACAACCGGCCATGGCAGGATTGCGACCGCATGTTCTACTACGCGATGCGTTGCAGCGGCGTGAGCGTGGTTGAAGCGAAGAGCATGTTTTACGCGCTCTATAAATTCGGGCACCATTGGAAGTTTCCAATCAAACGCGCGAAACCGGTGAAGTTTGAAGGACAGTTGGTAGCGCGAGCGGAGCAGATTCCCCGAGCGATTCCAGTGAATCCAGAGCAAATCAACGAAGCACGAGATTGGATTCGCAGCGCCGACCCGAGTCTCGACCAGATCGAGCAAAGGGCCGACGCTGAAGCTTGGTGAACTTGCCTTCGTAGACGGTCAAACTTTTTTTCGCTATAGTTTTCGGAGCTGAATTCAACGGATTCGAGGAAGGAAACGCTAACTGGAGGACATTATGCTAGGCGATAAGATTGGTGGAACGTCAGGTAAGATTACTTCGCAGCGCGTATTACCGAACCTAGGCGGCGGTCCGAAAATGGAAACTTCGTTTCAGGCGAATGGATCGCTGTTGGGCACAAACGTAAAGGAGACGGGAACCTATTGGTCCATTGTCCGCCCCGACGGGACACTCTACGGCGAAGGGCAAGGGGTGATGATTCTCAAGGACGGGAAAACGGCTACGTGGACAGGCCACGGTGTCGGCGTGATTAAGAAAGACGGTACCGCGAGTTATCGTGGTGCCGTTTATTATCAAACTTCGCCCCCACGATGGTCACGGCTGAACAAGGTTGCGGTGGTATTCGAATACGAGGTAGACGCAGAGGGCAACACACGCTCCGAATTTTGGGAATGGAAGTAGCCCACAGCAAGGGCACGGCGAGATCCAATTGCTCAGGTCGCTTTTGAATCTGGCGAGGGCGTAGCGCCATCCCTTTCCAGCGCGGCGCTCAGGACTTCATCGACGTTTTCGACCGGGATGAACTTGAGCTTTTGTTTCGCCTCCTCAGGAACATCGACAAGGTCTTTTTCGTTAAGCTGGGGGATGATGACGGTGGAAATGCCGGCGCGCATCGCTGCCAGGCTTTTTTCTTTCAGGCCGCCGATCGGCAGCACGAGGCCGCGCAACGTGATCTCACCGGTCATGGCGACGTCGGGACGCACCGGCGTATTACTGAAAAGCGAAGCGAGTGCGGTGAACATCGCAATGCCCGCGGACGGGCCATCTTTCGGCACCGCGCCTGCTGGCACATGCACGTGCACGTCGATGTCGCGGAAATCTTCCGCCTTGGCGCTGATCTCGCTGTTGCGGCTGCGCACGAGACTGAAGGCAGCCTGGACTGATTCCTTCATCACTTCGCCGATGTGACCGGTAAGCGTAACGTTGCCTTTGCCGGGATAGCGTGTCGCTTCGATATGCAGAACTTCGCCGCCTGCTGGGGTGTAAGCTAGGCCGGTTACAACGCCGGGTTTGCTCGTTTTTAGTTTCGTTTCGCGCACGTACTTCGCTGGGCCTAGCATTTCCGCCACTAGCTCGGGCGTGATCACGGCGTGTTCGGTTTTTCCGCGCGCGACCTGCGATGCAATGCCACGACAAACAGACGCGATTTGGCGTTCGAGTTCACGGACACCAGCTTCATGCGTGTAATCGTTGATGATGTGGCGGATCGCTTCTTCCTGCCACTCGCATTGCTCGGGTTTAAGCCCGTTCTCTTCCAACTGCCGCCTGACCAGATACCGTTTCGCGATCTCGACTTTCTCGCGCTCGGTGTAACCGGGCAGTGAAATCACCTCAATCCGGTCGCGCAATGGTTCGG
This sequence comes from Verrucomicrobiota bacterium, assembly GCA_003218395.1. Lineage (GTDB taxonomy): Bacteria > Verrucomicrobiota > Verrucomicrobiia > Chthoniobacterales > UBA10450 > Udaeobacter. The sequence continues at coordinate 13,975 of QHNJ01000080.1, read as the reverse complement.
GGACGCCGTCAATGTAATTTGCGGTGCCGATGAAAATCACCTGCGAAAGGTCGAACGGCACGTCGAGATAACGATCGACAAATGTATTGTTTTGCCGTGGGTCGAGCACTTCGAGCAACGCGCTGGCCGGATCGCCGCGAAAATCCGCGCCGATCTTGTCGATTTCATCGAGCATGAAAACCGGATTGCGCGTGCCGGCGCGGCGCAGTTCCTGGATGATTCGGCCTGGCATTGAGCCAATGTATGTGCGGCGGTGACCGCGGATTTCTGCCTCGTCGCGCATCCCGCCGAGGCTGATCCGGACAAATTTGCGGCCGAGCGCGTCGGCAATTGATTGGCCGAGACTGGTTTTGCCAACGCCGGGCGGGCCGAGAAAACAGAGGATCGCGCCGTGCCCTTGCGGATTGAGTTTGCGCACGGCCAGATATTCGATGAGCCGCTTTTTCACCTTTTCGAGATCGTAATGATCGCGATCGAGAATCTGCTGCGCTTGATCGAGATCGAGATTGTCCTGGCTCAATTTATTCCATGGCAAATCGGCAATGATCTCGACGTAACTAACGATGACGGAAAATTCCGGGCTGGCCGACGGAATAAAATCAAGCCGCTTCAATTCGCGCTCGGCCTGCTTCATCACTTCGGCGGGCGGCTTGGCTTCCTCGAGTCGCGCGCGCAATTGCTGCGCCTGTTCTTCGCTGCCAGCCTCGCCTTCGCCCAGCTCATGTTGGATCGCCTTGATTTGCGAACGCAGGTACGCGCGCCGCTGCGCATCGGAAAACTGCGAGGCCACATCTTTTTGCAGTTTTTGTTGAATCTCCGCAATTTCGAGCTGCGCCGAGATGTGTTTTTGCACAGCGTGCACGCGCTTTTCAACATCAAGCTCTTCGAGGATCGCCTCTTTCTGGGCGACATCGACGTTGAGATTGGGTGCTAGAAAATCAGCGAGTTGCTCCGCGTTCTCGCTGTTGAGCACCATCAAGCGCGCCTGCTCTGGTGCGTCCGGCGTCAGCTCGAAGAGTCTCGCGGCCGAGTCGCGCAAATTCCGGAATGTCGCCTCCCATTCCTTGCTCTCCGGCGGCGAAACCGATTTGAGCAGGTCGATTTCCGCCCGCAAAAACGGAGAGGTCGCCGCGATTTTGCGCAAGGAAAAGCGGCGCAGTCCTTGCGCGATGACGAGCACATGGTCGTCCGTCTGCCGCAAAAGCTTGAGCACGAGCGCGGCTGTTCCAACCGGGTAAAGATCCCCCGGCTCCGGATCTTCCTTTGCTTCATCGCGCTGCGTCAGCAGACCAATGACCTTCGTTCGTGGCAAAGTGTCATCGAGCAGCTTGATCGATGCTGCCCGCTGGATATTGAGTGGCACAACCGTCCCCGGGAAAACAACAAATCCCCGCACCGGCAAGATCGACAATTCCTCCGGGATCCGCTGCAACCGGCTTTCGTCCGCTCCCGCCGCAATAGTGCTTTCCGTTCCGGGCTTCACTCCGGTGCCGGCCCGCAACGCCGTGATTTGTCCTTTGTTCATGTTTTTTTCAACGGGAGCGAAATCCAGAGCAATCCGTTACGTTGTTCCGCGTGCGCTTTGTCGATCTCTACTTCCGCCGGCATTGGGACTTCGCGTTCGAACGGTCCGTAATCGATCTCCATTGCGAGCAATTGCACGGCGTCCCCCTCCGCGTGGCTCGGCTCCGGCAGCTCGCGCGCGCCTCGAATCACTACCCGTCGCGGTTCCACGGTGAGATCGATGAGCGAGCGAGCGACTCCCGCCAAATCGACGCAAATGCGAACGCAGTTTTCGCAGCGATATGCATTGATTGCCGGCTCCCATGTATGCGGCGCAAATCGCGAGAATCGCGAGCGCGCCAGCTCGGAAGTCACGTCATGCAGCGCGCCGTGCAGCCAGCGCAACTTGATGCTGCTAATCGGGTCCATCAGAATATAAACCTCCACCGCGCACGCTCCGTTTTCAACCGAAGCGCGATCATTAATGCACGACTTGTTGCGCGGAATTTCGCTTGGGTTATGCGACGGGAATTTTCTTCCGGCGCGATTGCGCTCCCGGGCGTTTGGGGAGGGTCAATCGGAGCACGCCTTTCTTGAACTCGGCTTTTGCTTTGGATTCATCGACCTCAGTCGGCAACGGTATGGCGCGCTCGAACGAGCCATAACTACGCTCCATTCGATATTGCCCTTTCTCGTTTTCCTCCCGCTCAGATTTCTTTTCGCCGCGGATCGTAAGCGTTCCATCCTCTAGGCTCACATCGATATCCTTCGCGTCCGCGCCCGGAATTTCGGCACAGACCTTCACTTCCTTGTCCGTCTCGGTCACGTCCACCTGCGGCCAAAAACCGGCAAACGTTTCGCGCGGCGCCAGCCACGGTTGGCCCCAAAAATCGTCAAACACACGGTTGATCTGGTGCCGTAAATAACCAAACGGATCGCCAGCGCGCGTCGCCAGCGTACGTTCTTCGCTCTTTTTCCGTGGAATAATTGCCATAATAAACTCCTTTCCTCCTTAATCTGGTTTGAATGCTTTCCCTTTTCTATTTCGCGGAGAACACCATCTTCGCGTGTTTCTTTTCGATATGGGGCGTATGGGACAACCAGCGTCAAAACCCTGGCCTATTTATCTCTGGTTGCGTGATTACTTGACCTTTCCCGGGCCCCACAACGCGCGGCCGGGCTTGGCGCCCGTGTGCTCGCCATCCTTGATGACTTGCACACCGTTAACGAAAACGTGTTTTACGCCCACGGCGTATTGATGCGGCTTCTCGAACGTCGCGCGATCGGAAATCGTCGCGGGATCGAACACGACCATATCCGCGAACATTCCTTCTTTAATAAAACCGCGATGATCGAGGCCGAGATTAGTGGCGGGCAACCCGCTTAATCGTCGCACCGTTTCGGTCATCGGAATCACTTTCTCGTCCCGGACGTATTTGCCCAGCAACCGCGCGAAATTTCCGTAAGCGCGCGGATGGGGGTTTGATTTCAGGAACACGCCCTCTGGGGCCTGCGAAGCTTCATCCGAGCCGAAGGAAATCCATGGCTTCGCGAGTTCTTTCTTGACGTTCTCTTCCGACATCAAAAAATAAATGCTTTCGATTCGTGACTGATCTTCCGAAATTAAATCCATGATCGTCGTGATGGGATCCTTCCCGCGCATCTTCGCCACTTCGGCAAGCGACTTTCCTGTGAGCGGTTTCAGTTTTTCGGATTTAAACCCAACGAGCAAAATCCTTTCGGGCGAACCTGCCCCAATATAAAGATTCTCCCATTCGTCACTGTCTTTGCTGACTTCCGCGGCAATTTTTTCGCGCGTGGCCGGATCGCACAGCCGCTTGAACAAAGCCGGATAGCCGCCGTCCTCCGTCCACGGCGGCAAACACGCGTCGAGCCCGGTACCCGCCGCGGTATACGAGTACATGTTGGCTGTGATCTTGAGCCCTTCTTTTTGCGCGGCTTCAATTCGTGAAAGTAATTTGTCGAGATTGTCCCAGTTTTGTTTGCCGGCTGCTTTTATATGGTAAACCTCGGCGGGAATTCCCGCTTCCCGGCTGATCCGGACCAGTTCATCAAGGGATTCGAGCAGTCGATTCCCTTCGCTGCGCATGTGGGAGATGTATTTGCCCTGGTATTTCGCCGCGACTTTGCATAGTTCGATCAACTCTTGGGTCTTCGCGTAGAACGCCGGCGGATAAATAAGCGACGTGCCGATGCCGAGCGCACCCGCTTCCATCTCTTTGCGCACGAGTTCGCGCATTTGATCGAGTTGTTCTGGCGTCGGCGGCTTATCTTCGAAACCGATCACGTACTCGCGAATCGTGGTCGCGCCGATGAACGACGCCACGTTGCACGAGACGCCGCGTTTTTCCAGATACTGCAAATACTCCGCCAGCGTGCTCCATTTGATGTCGTATTTAATGTCAGTTTGCTGACGAATCATGTGCTCGAGCACCCGATCGTTGACGGGCCCCATCGATTCGCCCTCGCCCATGATCTCAGTGGTGACCCCCTGCCGGATTTCGCTTTGCGAGCGGCCATCCTGAATCAACGATTGGGTCGACCATGAGAGCATGTTGATGAACCCGGGCGCGACTGCTAGCCCGTTTGCGTCGATAATCGTCTTGGCCTTCGCCGTTTTGAAATCGCCGACACGGACGATCCGATCGCCGCGAATGGCAACATCCACATGTTTCGGTTCGGCGCCGGTTCCATCGTAAACGGTGCCGCCTTTGATGATAACGTCGAAATCTGCAGCACTTGGTGATGGCGACCGATTCTGCGCGAGCGCTTCGACCACGATTGTAAAAAAAACGCCGAGGCAAAAGAGATTGCGCTTCATCGCGCTGATTCAAGAAGCGCCGAGCAATGATGTCGATCTCAAAACGTTTGCCGAAAGGTTAGGTCAAGCAGCACTCTTCCGTCGGTGGCGCACAACACGAATCTGTCGTTGACAAAGTCTCGACACGGCGATCGCGCGCCTTGCACGTTGTGTGTGGCGGTTCGAGCAACACACGCGTCGTGGTTTGATCGTCCGTCATCGAACGAACGTGATATGTCGATGGAAAGAAATTGTCGTCGCCGTACTCAACACGAATTTCGGCATCGAGATCGACCGGAATCAGCCCGCGCACTTTGTCGAAAATCTTTAGGAACTTCGCCGCCGTCATGTACTCATTATCCGCGCGTAAGGGCACCCAAAGTTGCACGATCGTTTCCGGCCAGCGGTTCACCTGGCCGCCGCAATCAACCGTTTCGAATGACGCTGCTTTTAATTCCGTAAGATGATAACCGCTGTGCACAGCGTGGCCGTCAAGATCGGCAAAGATCAACTGGTTACTCGGCGCAGCGCGCAATGTGGAGATGAATTCGTTCGTTTTCATTTAGTTTTTTGTTCTCTTCGGTTTTCTTCGACTAATTCTGCAGCAAACTTTGTTGCGTCTGCGGCGCTCGCCATTCATGCGGTCGTCTTTCGCCATCCACTCGCGCAATCCGGTCAGCACATGGCGTATTAGCAGATCGCCATGTTTCGCCCAGCGGTAATGCATCCATTTTCCATCGCGCCGCACTTCCACCAAACCGGCGCGCTTTAGGTGCGCGAGGTGCCGCGACACTTTCGGCTGCACCACGCGCAATGTGTCGGTCAATTCGCAGACGCACGTCTCGCCACACGCCAGTAGATTGAGCAAGCGTAACCGCGTTGGATCAGCCAACGTCTTAAACAGAAACGCCGCCTCGCCATTTCTGTGTGTCCTCATCGAATACATATATATGGATAAACGTATATGTGTCAATGGGATTCCTTCATAACCCGGCGATGGTGTGACTGTCATAGCCGCGCGTTTTTATCGCTCGGCCTAATCGCCGGCGCGGCGCACGACCGAAAGCACCGCGGCGCAATTCCTATTAATCAGGCTTGTTTATGCGAGCAGGTCGCGTCGGAACAGCGCAATGATTCGCCTGTCATTCCGTGCGAAGTCGAGGAATCTCTTATCGTTTCTCTGATTCCTTCAGCAAGTTCAGCAATTCATCTTTCCACAATGGCGCGACGGTATGACTGCCGTGACCGCGGGTCTTGTCGCTCATTGGAATCATGATGGCGCGACCTCGCGGGACGCGCTTGATCTCGCGTTCGAGAATACCGAGCTCGGGCGGGTTGATTAGATCATCGGCGAAATTGACCGCCAAGAGCGGCACGCGAATCTTTTCGAGATTCGGCTCGGGATCATAATCGTGTGAAGCTTCCAGCGCATAGAGTACGTCATTTGCGTCGTCAGTCTTAATGATTTGCTCGACGAATTTGTCGAGAACTTCATCCGTTTTCGCGAGCGTGGGCGCTTCCTTCTGTCGCAGAACTGGATTGCTGCTCATGAACCAAAGCATCTCGGCGGCGGTGCGCAGGCTCGGCGGTTGCGTTTTGTAATCGCCGTCGCCCCAGGCCGGATCATTGCGGATGGCGTCGATGACGATACGGCGCCATGCACGGTTGCGACCTGAAATCTGTGTCGGCAAACTCGCCAGAGGCATCAGCGAGTCCATGAAATCGGGATGCAATTCGCCCCACAACCAGGTATGCATTCCGCCCATTGATGTTCCCATCACTAGGCGCGCGTGATTCACGCCGAGGCCCTCGGTAAGCAACCGATACTGCGCCTCTACCATGTCCAGATAACCGTAACGCGGAAATTTCGCGTGCATGCCGTCGCTCGGCTTGCTCGATTTGCCGTGGCCGATCGCGTCGGGCAGGATGATGAAAAACTTCGTCGCATCGAGCGGCTGATCTTTCCCAAACAGCTCGCCGGCAAACTCGGGCCGGATAAATTGCGCGCCGCTGCCGGTTGTCCCATGCATGATGAGAACTGCATTCGTCGTTTTGCCCTGCGCATCTTTCTCTAGTTTTCCCAGCGTCCGATAGTGGAGACGCAACTCCGGCAATGTTTCACCTGACGCGAATTTGAAATCGCGAATCGTATAGTCGCCCTCAGTCGGGGCCGGATAGTCGGCGGCCGACCCGAAACTCGCTGCCAAGATGGACAAGAGAAGTGCGAAGATTCGGATTGTTGGATTCATGTTAACGATTTCGTTGACGCTCGGCTTGGATTCGTTTGAGCAGCTCCGTGTGGGTTCGTTCAAGATCGTTAGCAAATTTCACAGTTGCTTGTAGAGCTTCGGGATATATCTCGAACCGTTTTCGCAATTTCTTGGTGGCCGGATCGTAAAAAAAGGAAATGTCCTGGTCGAGATTCGGCACGATCAGTTCGTCGCTTAATTTTTGATAACGCGCCATGCGGCTCAGTCCCCAGCGGATAACCGATTCGTCGTTGCGCAGCGCGGTAAGCGTCTGCAAGTCGAGCAGCTGGATGCCCCCTGATTGCAACATCGTGGCGAAGTCACCCGGGCTGTAGTCCGTGATGAAAACAAACGGATGCAGCAGCGGCATCTCACCGGCGTCGAGCGCGCGTCGAAACTCGGCCGCTTGTCGTTCTTCATTCGCGCGGTTAATTTTTCCGCTCTCGATTCCTTCGCGCAACGTTCGCTCGATGGATGCCAGGATTCGGTCGCGCCGTTCTGCATCCTGCTGATGCTGCTGGTAATTACTGAGCCAGAACGCCGCGTAGACGCCAACGAATACCAGAACTAATTCGGCAACCCAGCCGCAGAAGTGCGAGAAACGTGAGCGTTTTTCAGTTGTTTGACTCATGATTCACGGGAACAATTCAATCAATGAGACAATCGTGGTCCGTCAACAATTTGACCGATTTCGTGGTGGACTCGGTGCAAAACGCACACGCGGACGATGCACCGTTCCGTCATTTAAGATTCGACCGCGTCTTCCCCGACGATTTCTACGTGGAGATGCTGGAAGCGATGCCCGTCACCGAAGATTACCGCGCGATGTCCGGCAAGAGCAAAATGGGCAGCACTCGGCCCGATGGGAAACCGACTCGAACCAAAATCGATCTTTTTCCAGAATACATTCGTCATTTGCCGCTGAAGAACCGTGCGGTGTGGGACGTCGCGGGCCGCGTCCTCCGATCCAAAGAGTTGGAGGCAGTCTTCATGCAGCGACTCGCGCCGGGCTTGGAACGCCGGTTCGGTGCGAACTTTGCAAAGGTGCGAATGTATCCGGTACCGATCCTGACTCGCGACATTCCGGGATATCGCGTCTTCAAACATACGGACAGCCTCTGGAAAGGCATCACGGTGCAACTCTACCTGCCGCCCGACAATTCGACGCCACATATTGGCACCATCTTTCACGAGGTGCTTCCCAATGGAAGGAAGCCGAAGAAGGCACAGATGCCATTTTCGCCTAATACCGGCTATGCGTTTGCAGTTGCCGATAACACATGGCATTCGGCCGACCCCGTGGGGCCGGAAGTGAAGACGCGAGATAGCATTTTGCTGACGTATTTCGTCGATGCCGGGCCGTGGCGATTTGTGCGCAATCGTGGCCGCCGGATCCAAAATCTCATGCTCAACGAGATGCGCAATTTGAAGCGCAAGTAGGCTTCACTTTGCCTCGCTCAAAAATTCGAGCACGGCGGCGGTGAATTCATTGGCGCACTCAACCTGCGGCATGTGACCACAATTATCGATGATCCGGAGTCGAGAACCCGCGATCTCTTGATGAAACCGCTCGCCGAAGTTGAGCGGGATGAGTTTGTCGTCGCGACCCCAAATTACGAGCGTTGGTCGATTGATCGCGTGAAGTCTGTTGTCGAGCACATCATCTCCCCGAGTCATTGAGTCGAGGAGTTGACTAACAGTGTAGCTGTCGCCGGCGGTCACCCGCTCTTTAAACGCAAGGTCAACATCTTGATAGAACCGTTTGTCGTGAAATGTGAGCGGGCCGAGATAGCGAATATCTTCGCGGCTGGCTAAGCGAAGAGCACGCAAGGCGCGAGGATCCATGGTTTTTGCCAGCGCCGCGTAGCCTGCCGCGTCGGAAAGGACAAGGCGTTCAACTCGCTCCGGATGCGTCAATGCGAAAGCTGCGGCGGCCCAGCCGCCTAACGAATTGCCAACCAGTGATGCGCGCTCGATTTTCAGTTCAGTCATAAAGCCATCGAGAAAATCCACGAACGTGCTGACACGATAACTAAGTAGCGGTTTGTCGGAATGGCCGAAACCGATCTGGTCGAACGCGATGACGCGAAACTTGGCGGCCAGCGACGGGATTACCGAATCCCAAACTGCGACATTGTCTGCCAGGCCGTGGATTAAAATCAGTGGAGCACCGCTGCCTGCTTCCACGTAGTGAATTTTTGCGCCATAAACCGTGACGAATTTGTCAGTCTTTGGTGTCCTTTCCGTTGCCTCCTGCGCCGGACAGTGTGGCGGAGATAGTACGATCGCGAACAAGCCGATCGAGAAAGCAAAGCGCAACGTCAACATTCAGCTCAACGAGGCAACGGTTGCTCGATGTTCGCAAGCGCATACGCAACGACTGCGACGACAGCAGAATTTTCCGCCAATTCTTTCGGGACGATTTTGTCCAGCGTATCAGCGGCGGTGTGGTGGTAGTTGAAATAGAAACGGCTGTCTTGGATCGGACTAAAAGCGGGCACGCCGGCTTTCTCCAGCGACTCGATGTCAGCGCCGCAGTGTTCAACGAGATTAAGCATGCCCGCGCCTGATTCCTGCAAAATGGCTGCGACGGGCGTGAACATCTTTTTCACTTCCGCTCTTCCCTTGATGTTGATGCCAAGCGGATGACCGGCGCCCTCATCTGTTTCCATGGCTGCGAAATGGCTCGATATCTCCTTCTCGTGATCTTTCGCATATTGTTTTGATCCGGCCGAGCCATTCTCTTCATTCATCCATGCGATCACGCGAATCGTGCGCTTCGGCTTGAGATGAAGTTTTTGGATCAGATTCGCCACCTCCATCGAGACGGCGATGCCGGCGCCATCATCGATCGCGCCCGTGCCCAGGTCCCATGAGTCCAGGTGACCAGAAACGATGATCACTTGCTCAGGATGCTCGCTGCCTTTGATATCCGCGATCACGTTCGCGCTCTCGACGTCGGGCAAAGTTTGCGGCGTCAGAACCAATTTCATTTTCACCGGTCCCTGTCGGACCAGATCAGCGATTAAATCGGCGTCCTCTGCGGTAACTGCGCCGGCTGGAATTTTCGGTGCATCATTTGCGTAATCGGTCTGTCCAGTATGCCACGACCTTCCGCGGCCATTTGTTTGTCGAAGGGATAATTAAAGAGTACGATTTTGCCAGCGACTTTGTCCCGAGGCATCGATTTCAGCTCATCGAAATTTCTGACAGCAATCACCTCTGCTTCAATCCCCTCGGGAGGGGTCGCCACGCTTCCGCCGAGCGCACACAAAACAATCTTCTGCATTGTGCTCTGTGCCTGGCCGGGAAATTCAACGAGCCCTGCTGTTTCTTCGCCGCGCATCCAATGCGGGACCATCACCTTCTCGAGCTGCACTTCGCAACCGATGGCCTTCAATTCGCTCGCGACGTACTCAATCGATTTGGCCGCCTGCGAGGATCCGCTCAAGCGCGGCCCGATGTTATTCGCCAGATGCGCAACCTGCTTGTATGCGTAATCGCTCCGCAACGCCGCCTGCTGCAGACGTTTCAATTCCGCCAGCGTTTGCGACGAGAAGACAACCGGTGTCGGACTGGGCGACGCGGTCCCAGCCGAAATGGCGCTTGATGTAGATGTTGCCTCGGGCGCCGATTGTTGGGCCCATGCTCGCGCGATCCAGAGCGTTACGATGATCGCGATAATCGTCGAGCGGGAAAGAGACATGTTGAGACCTTCGCATAAAGCTACGGCTTGGCAGCCGACTTCGCTCGGAATGACAAGAAGTGGTCAGCCGTTCTGACTAGTGCTAGCCGCACACGTCGGATCTTGTCATCCGTTTTGCCGTGATCTCGCAATTCGACCGCCAGAGCTCGGGAACAAGCTCGGCTCTTTCCGCAATTATTTGGGGAGCTTCGACGCGATCACGTCAATCTTCTCGATCGAAGGAGATTTAGCCAGAAGCTCAGACGCTTTTTCCCTCAAGGCCTGGGCCACCTTCCCATTCAGATGCGCATCCCGACCGGAGTCATCCGCGAACGTGTCGAAAATCCCGTACCTGGACGGTCCGATTTTAATTGCAAACCATGACACCGTTTTCGGCTCGGCCTCCACTAATGCCTGACCGGCCTGCAGGAATCTCTCTACTTCCGTTTCCTTGCCCGGCTTCGCCTCCAGCGCCACCCACAATGCCTTTCCATTCATGATTTCATCCTCCTTTTTCGACCTTCCATCGCACTCAGCGGCGAACCTGTCTACCCGGCAAATAGCCTCGATATTCTATCTAACTTTTCCGCCCTTCGTCGAAATCGATGAAGTCAGGAATGGTCGCGATATCGGCGCGATCGGAGACCCCGGCTTTCTCCTTCGCCCGTTCCAGCGTTGGCGTCGCGAAATCCTGCCAGCCTAATTTAGAGGCAAAACCATTCCACACGATGAGGTCGCCTTCGTTAGGCCGCCGGCCGTTTTCGAAACACCACTCCAGGATCTCTTCGTCAGTACCCCCTCGGAGGACGCGCTCACGAAGATCGGCATAATTGATCCGCAAAAAATTACAGCAGGCGCCATCAGCCGCTCGCTGCCCGCCGAGATTCTTGTGATAATCTTCGTGCAGTTCTCCGCGGGCATGCAAGCGAATCTTGTGCAGCATTCGCGGGAAATAGATCATTCCGCGGGTCATCTCTTTGGGACTTTTCGGATAGGTCGTCATGCCAAAGGTATCGTCGGCTCGCTGCGTTCGTGCAACTGCCCCGGAGATGCATCCAGTTAGTTTGCGGCCCCGTCCATCAGCGCCAGGATCCGCTCTCTTTTCTCACCGTAATCGAGAGAATGGAAGCGCCGGATTTCATCGAGGCGACGCACACCATTCAGTGTGTCGAGATAATGTGTGTAGCTGGCGGCAAGCTGGCTTGCCTCGAGATAACGGCCGCGCAGGTTTTTCTCGCGAAACGCCTCCGGGCATTGGCGGGCGAAAAGATGAAAGCGCAGCCAGCGGCGATCAGTTCGTGAGACGCGTTGGGTTTTTCGAAAAAATGCGACAAACAAAAGGAGAACAAGATAAGTATCGACCTGCGCCTGCAACTCGAGGTTGCGCGCGAAATCTTCAGAAGCGATCTCGCGCGAGCCGCATTTGAACTGAAGCGCGGCGTGCAGTGCATGATTGATTTCTTCCACGAACATGATCAGCGACCGGATATTGCGATCACCCAATCCCGCGCGCGGATCGTGTTGTTCGAGTTGTTCAATTAGCCAGCGCGAATAATAAATACCAACGTAAAGTTGATCGCCGGCCTGCCGCAGAAATGTACGTGCGAGCTCGCTCAATTCTCGGGCGGATTTTCCCGCAAGGATCGACAATTGCGAACAACGCGTCCGATCGATCAGGCACTCTTCCAGGTTGATCCCGACCTGCGCATATGTTCGCTCAAATAATCTCTGGATTTGGCTAAATAGCGTCTCGTTCACAAGCTGAGCGAGGAGCGTCCGGCGGATGCCGGATCGTCCAGATTGAGCAATTGATCGGAGAGTTGATTCAGCGCGAGCCGGACTTCGCGGAATCGATCGGCCAATCCTTCGAAAACGTCATCTAATTCGCACCGGCGAGCGACGGCGTGTGACGCAACGAGTTGATAGTTCGTCCGGCCAACCTGCTCGTAGAATTCGATGTCAGGACCGCCGCGCAGGCTGCGCCGCTGTGTGTTCTCGTGGAAAATGCCGCTGATGAAAAGCGAGTAATTACCGATGTGTGCACGAAGCAAAAAAGCTTGCTCGGGAGTTGCGCGGGTCAGCGCGATGAGCATATCGGAAATATATTGCTGAGCGCGATAATCGATCTCGTCCGACATCTGCAACTGGTTCGCGCGCGAAAAAGCTTCCAGCAACGAAGCGACATAATCACAGAGCTTGCGATCGCCAATCCCGCCCTGCTGCAAAACATGCCGGGCCAAAACGTAAAAATAAAACTGAGACGATATCCGCAGATGCCCGCAGTTATTTAAGATTGCATCAACCAATCGCGGATGATCAAGAATGGAATCGCGCGTTTCGACATCGCTCAAAAGATCGACAAGAGAGATGTGGTCAGTTTGTGAGCGTGCGAGCGTGCCCACGATGAAGTCGAAATCGGCAGCGGTAAACCGCGCCCGGCAATTCGCCCTGATCATCGGGAACTCGTCATACAACGACGGAGGCGCGTATGGCAAGTCAGATTGTTGACTGCCGCCAGGCGCTATCGGAACAGGTATTTTTGCCTGGAGCAGCACGCAGGCCTCCGAGCCTGCGTGGTTAATATCGCAATCTGGTGAAGTCGCCCGGCGTTTGCTTTCCACGGGGCTTGCTCCTCAACGTACACAAGATTCGGGTCGACTCTGACAATAAGCGGTGAGCGCAATGCACCAAGATCGCTTTAACTCAATCCAGATCATGATCTCGAAAATTATTAGCCGCGCAGCATGTCTGACGGAACTCACTTCCAATTCCAAATCCTTCTCCAACTGTCCAGACTTGCACGGTGGTGTCCCGGGCTTACTCGGAGATAGAATCTGGATGAAGCCCGCTCTGGGTAAAAAAAGGTCGTTCCGCGGGGAATTGCAGTGGCGTAAGCCGCTTACGATAGATGGCTGAAGGATTTCGGACTTCCGGTTTCGGGGGCCTGTCGCAGACCGCCGTGTGTCTGGTAACTTGTTCTTTAGACCTGAGCGGAACAAAACCTAACTCTTACTCCTCCTGTAAAACCAGGGAGCAAGAATAATAGCAGCTAAAAGGACTAACTGAATTACGAAGGTAGATGTGTCCACGGGTCATTTACTTCGCGTAGCGTTGGATCCTGTTCGCGTTAAAGCGCCGAGCATTTCCCTGAGGCGCGACTCGTAAGAATCGCACGTGGGACATTCGCCATTGGACTTGACCCATTCGGGATGTTGGATCCGCAGATCGTCGTGAATCTGTTGCTGGAGCTCGGTGTAGGTGTGGATTTGGTAAAACATGGCTATTGGCCTGGTGAAAGATTCAAGGGTGAAGCGGGACGGTTCCGACAAAGGGGCTCGGCAGAATCGCCGACCAGCGTTGACGCCGTGAGCGCGCGGTACGGCCAAGTGAGGGTATTCCAAAGGGCGGCACGAACGTGCTTACGTTGTGCGCGACGCCGGGCCAACTGGATTACTCTGTAGCGCTGGCGTTGCAGCAACACGGCGAGCAGTCCGCTTTGCGTAAGGGTCGGGGGTAATTTTCTCATAGAGTAGTCTTTCTGTTTTTCTTGTCCGAAGACGATGTAATTTACCTCGTCGGTGAGTGCGCTCCCGGGCGTATTTTCCGAAAGATTAACCGTTTCTTGTCGTGCGAATCCAAGACTCGGAAGGGAGCCAACGAATCTTTGACGCCCGCTCTCTGCTCTATCCCGCGAAATACTTCGCGGCGAGGGAATGC
>QHNJ01000079.1 GCA_003218395.1 Verrucomicrobiota bacterium | reverse complement strand
TGTGGCCGGTGCGCTGCACTTTTCCGGCCCGAATAGCATCGTGGCGTTGTTGGAAAAACGCGGCTACAAAATCGAGCAACTGTAACGACGCTTTTGCCAAGCTGTCCGAAAGAAAGGCGGTGGCTGGGAGCGCGTCTTCAACGGAACCGCATCAAGCGAGGTCTAACCGGGATTGGACAACCCCGTAGCGTTCGCCTTTCTTCCCAGACCATGAAATCATTCGTCCTGATCCCCGTTGCCTTTTTCTCTTGCCTGCTGAGCTTAGGCGCTCAATCGGCACCCCAGATCGAGAAGAATCAGCCGCCGCTGGACCCGCAGAACATGGACACTTCTGTGAAACCGCAGGATGATTTCTTCATGTATGCGGACGGCGGGTGGATCAAACGGACAGAGATTCCGCCGGAATATTCGCGGTGGGGTGGTTTCAACGAGTTGATCGAGAGGAACAACGACGCGCTGCACACCATTGCCGAAAAAGCTGTAAATACACGTGTCGATCCAAGACTTGCGCCGGAAGTGCAGAAGGTCGGCGATTACTACGCCAGTGGAATGGACGAGAAAACGATCGAGGCAGTGCGCACAAAACCCCTGGAGGACGAGTTCAAAAACATTGACGCGATCAAAGATCGCAATGATCTGCTCAAAGAAATCGCACGTCTGCACACGATCGGCGTCGATGCACTTTTCGATTTTACGTCTGGCCAGGACGCCAAGGACAGCGCGCGCGAGATCGCCCAGGCTGTTCAAGGCGGGCTCGGCATGCCGGATCGCGATTACTACACAAAGACGGATGAAGCCTCCAAGAAACTGCGCGATCAATATGTCGATCATGTCGCGAAAATGTTGACGCTGCTCGGCGAGCCAGCTGCAACTGCTTCCGATCACGCAAAGAAAATTCTCGCGCTTGAGACAAAGCTCGCAGAAGCCTCCCGGACGCGCGTCCAATTGCGCGATCCGCAAAAAAATTACAACAAAATGGCGGTAAGCCAGCTCCAAAAGCTGACGCCGGATTGGAAGTGGAGCGATTACTTCAAACAGATCAACCTGCTCGAGCCACCAAACATTAACGTGCACCAGCCGGAATTCTTCAAAACCGCTGACGACGTGTTTAAGAGCGCACCAATCGAGGATTGGAAAGCGTATCTGCGCTGGCACCTCATCGACGCAGCCGCGGCCGAGCTCTCGAAAGACTTCGTGGACGAAGATTTTAACTTCAAGGAGCGGGTTCTTCACGGCACACAGCAAATCAAACCGCGGTGGAAACGTGTAATCGCTTCCACCGACGACGCGATTGGTGAGGCGCTCGGCAAACTGTATGTGGCGTTCGATTTTCCGCCGCAAGCGAAGGCCCGCGCTCTCGAGCTGGTTAACAATTTAAAAGAGGCGCTCAGCGACCGGATCAAAACGCTCGAATGGATGGACGACCCAACCAAGCAAGAGGCGCTCAAGAAACTCGCCGCCATGCGGGTGAAAATCGGCTACCCCGATAAATGGCTTGATTATTCAATGCTGCAGATCGATCGCGGGCCGTACGTCTCGAACACGATCCGCGCGGGTAAGTTCGAAACGACCCGCGAACTGAACAAGATCGGCAAACCGGTTGATCCCACCGAATGGGGCATGACGCCGCCAACGGTGAACGCGTACTACAACCCCAACATGAACGAGATCGTTTTCCCGGCCGGGATTTTGCAGCCGCCATTCTTTTACGCCAATGCTGACGATGCGATCAATTACGGCGGCATTGGAGCGGTCATCGGACATGAAATGACGCATGGTTTCGACGATCAGGGCCGGCAATTCGACGCCGCCGGGAATTTGCGTGATTGGTGGACACCCGAATCCGCGGCGAAATTCAAAGAGCGCTCACAAGCGATCGTGAATCAATACAACGAATATGAACCGTTGCCCGGTTTGCATGTCAACGGTGAACTAACCCAAGGCGAAAACATCGCCGATCTCGGCGGAGTGAAGCTTGCCTACGCTGCTCTGCAGAAAGCGCTCGAGAAAAATCCGCAGGCGCGGACAAAAATCGACGGTTTTACGCCCGAGCAACGTTTCTTTTTATCTTTCGCGACAATTTGGAAATCGAAGCAGCGCGATGAAGATTTGAAACTGCGCCTGAACACGGACCCGCACTCGCCTGCGCGTTACCGCGTGGACGGCCCGCTCTCAAATCTTCCCGAATTTCAAAAGGCTTTTAATCTGCCCGGCAACTGCCCGATGGTTCGCCAGACAGATAAGCGGGTGAACATTTGGTGAGATGGACAACGTACGATCGACAGCTCGACCGTGGCTCATCAGGGCAAAACTGCGGGACGCAGGCGGGCTGTGATGAGGTTATCGGCACGACTGATCATCTCTTGGTTGTATTTCGCTGCCGTAATTGCGGCATGCGCTGCTGAAGAAGATAAGGAAACAGCCGACGCATTGCGTCGCGCGAGCGATGTTGTCCTCAAAGCGCGCAAAGCTTCAGACCTCGACGCGTCGTTAATTGAATTACACCGCCTCGCTGCCACTCCTGCGCGCTTCGGGTCGGGCAACCCCGAGCGAGAAAGCGCCGTGAACCGCCTACATGACGCTGCACGTTTTCTGCAGCAATGGCAGAATTATCTGTGGGCGGTTGAAGGCGAAAAATTTGATAACGGGATCAGAATTCTGACCGATCTGGCGCAAACCGAGCAAAGTCCGCTCGATGTTCCGCGCTCGGAGATTCTGGCGCGGGCGCGTTGGCTGGAAGGGCAGGATAGAGCGCAGGCGGACAGCTACGCGGCGCCCATTCTGCAAAGCACCCATTCACTCGACGATCTTCCCAAGGCACTGACGCAACTGAAATCGCGCCCGGCTTATAAATCACAGGCGCTATCGAATCTAGTTAACGGGCTCGAGGCGGTGTGTAAGGCGCACCTCGCGTTCAAGGAGGGAGTGGCGACCACGCTGCCGCCGACATATTGGCAAACCGGTGACACCAACCCGATCGTTACGCGTTTGCGCGCCGAACTGTTGCTGCTAGTCCTGCCGCGAATTCTTGGAGTTGAACAGACCGACCCGCCAAAAACTGGCGAAACTGTCGACGATTACCTCATGCGCATGCGGGCGGCC
The DNA here is from genome assembly GCA_003218395.1 of Verrucomicrobiota bacterium. Classification (GTDB taxonomy): domain Bacteria; phylum Verrucomicrobiota; class Verrucomicrobiia; order Chthoniobacterales; family UBA10450; genus Udaeobacter. The sequence continues at coordinate 26,944 of QHNJ01000079.1, read as the reverse complement.
GCTGTCGCGCGTCGCGATTTCGAATTGCTCAGTCGCACCATTTCGGCAGCGAGAGAGATCAGCTCCAGTATTGCTGGGCCGGGCCAGAGCTTGATCGGCCAGGATTACACCTCTTTCCTTTATTGGCGCGAAGGTCAAAATGCCGAGCGAGCGAAACGCTTTTTTGAAGCGGCGCTGGCGTATCGGCGCGCGTTGAGCTCAGCCACACCCGCTGTTCCAGTTGAGTTCATTGGACAACGATTGGACGCGATCGAGAAAGAACATCCCGATGAGTTTACACAGGCGACTGAGGTTATTCGTAGATGCAATAGCCCCGACATTGCGCCGCGCGGATACGGAACGCCCGGCGGATTGACAATCCCGGTCGTCAGTCCACGACCGACGCCGCTACGAACCCCGTCGCCTACGGCATCACCAACGTCATAGCAAAATGGACATTTATTCTCTTGCGATTTTGCCGCCCCAACTCAAAATCTTTGCTTTCGCCCCGGCTGCCTCGGCTTCCTTGATATGGCCCGCGCGATTGTAAAACAACGAGAGACTGGTCCAACCGATCTGATCATTCGGCCGGAGCGCGACCGCCCTCGTCCCCGCTTCAATCGCTTCGGGAAAGCGCCCGAGCTTCATTAGCGCCATGCCAAGTGCATGCCAGCCGTCGAAAAAATCCGGGGCCATCTGAACACAGCGCTGATATTTCTCCACCGCGCTTTCCAATTCGCCGACAGCCAGGTCGCCGTTCGCGTCATCAAAGATGTCCTCGAGCGTCTCCACGCAGCCTACCCTTTTGCAAATTGTACGTTGGCCGCTTGCTGTCGGTCACGTAACCATTCGTAAAAGACAATTCGTTGTTTGTTATTCAAAAGCCGTTTCCCAAACGCCGCTTTCTTCTCCCGATCATTTGCGTCCGGCGACGGTTCCCGCTTTTCCAACACGGCGATGAGTCCAGTGTCACCGGACGGGAAAAAGTCGCTGACCTCGCCCGGATTCAGGTATGCCACGGCATCCTTAATTGCGGTAAGATCCGGCGGCTGCTTCTTTGGTTCTTTGCCTTGAGCTTCCGTTGTTTCGTCAAGCAGCGAAAAAGCGGGGACCGTCTCCACCTTGACTCCTGCTTTTTGAATTGCGGTTCCGAGCGGCCAGCCGGCCTTCGTTGCTTCCCGCAATTGATGCACGATCTCCGCACCTTTCGTTGACATCAGCTCACGAGCCCGAGAGCTCTTGATCGCTTCAACGATTTTTGGTTTCGCCTCTTCGATTGTGAGAGGACGCGCCTCAGCAATACCGGCGAGATGTAAAATATAAAACCCATCCGCGACCTGGGTCTCACTGGTGGTCCGAATCGACAACCGAAACTTCGCAGCCACCCGCTTGAGATCGGTGCCTTTTTCCAACAACGCTTGTGTGAAATCGTTGGCGCGGTCCGAAAGCTCCTGCAAAGCCTCGATGCGCTCTTTTCCAGCTAATTTCTTTTGCTCATCAGTTAAGGCCAGAGTGACAAACTCGACCTTGCGTTTTTCATCGGCTTTGAGTTCAGCGTTGTGCGCTTCGTAATACTTCTGCGCATCCTCATCGCTAACTGTGATATCCTTGGCAAAATCAGCGGGCCGCAACCGAATGACACTGACATATAATTTGTCGTAAGCCCGCTCGTAATCTGCGTTGATCTCTGCTTCCGGCATTGATACGCCGGCCGCCAGAAGCTGTTTAATTTGATTCAAGCAAAGCTCATCGCGAGCCAATTGTTCGATGTGTTCCTCGGCAAGACCATTCGGTGCCAGCGCATTCTGCACAAAATCGCTGAACTTCTTCATGTCGAATCCCGACTCGCCTTGAAATGCTGGCAACGCTCGGACGACATCGGCGATCTCAGAGGAGCCTGGACGAATGCCGAGCCGGGCCGCTTCGTGACGCAAAACCAGCAAGTTCAAAATGAATTGGACATAAGTCTGGTTCTGGTTCTGGCCCGAACCAACTGTCAGGCTCTGCACAAAATCAGACATGCCAAGGGCCTGCGCCAGATTGAACAACCGCACCGTTTGCTGGGCTTCCAACATCGAAACGCTGCGATCGTAGACGCGAGCGAATTGATCGGAGCGCATCGCGCCGTAATCCGGCCGTTGCACAAAATAGAACACGAACGGGATCGCCAAAATGGCGATGACGATCATCAGCCAGTGACGATGCTTTCGCAGTAACTTCATCATAACTTCAATATCCTTTCCGCAATTGTGCGTTGGCTCGCAGAATTTACGGCGCGTTCAGGTCACGCCAAATACTTTTGTGGAAGAAACTCTAGCCCCGTCTCTCGATGCCTCACCGAAACTGCGGGGATGCGGGTGATCTGTGCGGCGCGCGCACTCCAACACGTTCAGCGCCGCGCGTCGCACCCGCCATAGATCGCTACAGCGACCTATGGCCTGGCAAGCAGCGAAGCAGCTACAATTCGTCAGTTGTTTGCCGAATCAATTCCCAAACATTCCGAAGATGTTGTTCGGTTGTGAGAGCATTTCCCAAGCCGATCCGCATGACGGTGCGACCGCGCAATTTCGTTTGCGTAAGATAAGGGCGCCCGGAAGCATTGATCTACTCGACTATCTTGCTGTTGATCGTGTCGATCTTGTCCGTCACTGTAGCCGGGGTCGTTGACCCCGGTGCGGCATCACCGATGCCGGCTACGGATCTGCTTTCCGCCACGCCGACGAACCGGAAACAGACAACGCCCATCACAACCGGCGCGGACAATTCGAAACGCTTGTCCTCTTGAATCCAATCGGCAAAGAGTTTGGCCAGGCGCAAGTGCTCGCGAATGCGCGCGGCCATTCCAGCGCGGCCGAACGCGCGCCAAACGACCCATGCCTTGAGCGCGCGAAAACGGCGACCCAGCTGTACGCCGTAATCCATGTAGTTGATCTCGGCGCCGACAGAATCGCGCAGGTGCAAATGCTCAGGCGCGAGAGCAAAGAGGCGCCGCAAACGCCCGATATCGCGCACGTAGAGCGCGCTGAAATCGAACGGAACAAAGAGCATTTTATGCGGATTGATAACGATGGAATCTGCTTCGCTCCAGCCTGCGGTTACCCATTTGCACTCGGGTAAAAGCGCAAGCCCCGCGCCGTAGGCGCCGTCGATGTGCAGCCACATTTTGTGCTCGCGGCAAACCTTCGCGATATCGGGAATTCGATCGACGCTCGCTGTCGATGTTGTTCCAACTGTTGAAACCACTGCGAGAGGTTTGAAATTACTGCGGAGATCCGACGTGACCATCTTCCGCAACGCGGCGACGTTCATTCTAAATTCGGCGTCTGTTGAAACACGTTGAACGTTCCCTTCGCCAATCCCGATCGCAATCGCCCCTTTTTCAACAGAACTGTGCGCTTGATCGGAGGTGTAAATGCGAAACGCAGGCAGATCGCGTCCGCTCAAGCCAAGTTTCCGGCTGTTTGGGGCAGCTTGTTCTCGAGCAGCAGCGAGAGCGTGCATCGTCGAAATCGACGCTGTGTCGTAAACGACGCCTCCGAATTGCTTAGGCAAACGGAGCCATTGCCGGAGCCAATCGAGCACAAGGGTTTCAAGCTCGGTTGCCGCAGGCGACGTTCGCCATGTCATGGCGTTCACGTTCAGCGCGCCGGTGATCATTTCAGCAAGAATGCCAGGACTCGTTGTCGTGCAGCCGAAGTAACTCATGAACTGCGGATGTGCCCAATGCGCAACGCCGGGAACAATCACCCGCTCCATGTCAGCGAAGATTTCGTTGAGCGGCGCAGCCGTCTCGGGTGCAGTTGCATTCAACTGTGCCAGGATTGCTCCCGGCTCGTCATTTGGAGAAATCCGCCGCTCACCGATATGTTCGCGATAATCGGCAATCCAATCGGCAAGCTCATGCAATTGCTTTCGGAATTCCTCCGCTGGAACATCGCCAAGTGGTCGTCGATCTTTCATTCCTCAAGATAAGACCACCAGGCGGTTATGCTTTGGGAGAAAGCCGTCGACAGAAACGTTGCCATCAAAAAGCAAAGCCAAAACTGAAATGGAACGCGCCGAAATCCTCATCGGGATGCGGATCGGGATTGACTCCGTAATCGAGACGGATAGGACCAATCGGTAATTTATATCGCAGTCCTGCGCCTACAGCATAACGCATGTCGTTGAGACCAGGTTGTTCCGATGTCGGCAGTAGATTGCCCGCGTCGGTGAAAACCGCGCCCTGCAATTCACCAAGAAGCGGGAAAGTGTACTCGATGTTAAACACCGTGAGAAATTCGCCACCGAGAGGATTTCCTTTTGGGTCGTGCGGGCCGAGGTCGCGTTCGCCAAAGCTTCGCACGGTTGAGGCGCCACCATTAAAAAAACGCTCGTCAATTGGAATTGCAGTCGCCTCGTCCGAACCGCTTACAGTGAGTGAATGAAGAACGCCGGCACGAGCACCAAATGCGATCGACGACTGCCGGAACCAGCGCTGCAAGGGAGTGCCCGATTGATATTCCACCACACCCGGAGTGATTAGTTTCGGCGCAAAAGGAAGGTAGTAAGCAACCCGAATCGTGCCGCGGAGAAATTCGATCTGACTTCCAAACGCGTTCGAAGCCAAATCCAACGTATTATTAATAACAAACCCGCGCGGCGCCACCAATGGGCTCTCCCGCGGATCAAACGTGTTCGTGAACCCAAGAGTATTCACCAAATAATTTTGGTCGCCCAAGAACACAGGTTTGATCCCGGCGCTGGTTATGTCGACATGCCGAACGGCGAAGACCAGGCCTGCCTCGTCATGCTTCGTAATTTTGTGCGTCAGTTCGAGTCGTCCACCGAATTCAAATTTTGAGTAGCCTTGGAAATCGAAAGTGAGAGCCGCAAGCCGAGCTTTGAAAGCAAAATCCGTGTCAAAGAAGAACGGGTCTTCATACAAAATCTCCCCTTTGTATCCGCGCTGAGATACCTCGACCGATGTGGTTAGCGGTCGACCGTAACCGAAAAGATCGCGGTCACGAAATTGCACGCCAAGAATTCCGCCCTCGTAGGTGCCGTATCCGACTGAAAAACCGAATTCCTTACTCTTGGCTTCCTCTGCCGAGACATCGAGACGCAATAGATGCCCATCGATGGGAACCGGTTTGATTTGCAGGAGATTGAACAGTCCTGTTTTCATAAGCGTGCGAAATCGATCATCGAGGACGTCCGGACTGTACGTCTGGCCCTCCAGCTTGCTGAAGCGTTTGATGACATAACTCGGATGCAGACGGGTGAGACCGCTCACCGTAACGCCATCGAAATGGTAAATCGGTCCTGCTGCGATGGTGATTTGCACCGGCACTCGACCATTCACTGCCTCTTCCGGCGCGCCGGTGGCAGCGACTTTAACGTCGTAATAACCGCGTGCCTTGAAGTATGCTTGTAGGCGCCGCGGAATATCAGCTACGCGCGCGTCGGTGTAAGGTTGTTGCAGGAGGTCGAGCATCTGTCCGCGCAGGGTTTCAGAGTCGTAAACGGTCTGTCCGCCAAATGAAAGGCTGCCAAAGAAATATTGCTGCCCTTCGTGAATCGGGATGACCACATCTACCTGATTGCTTTGCCGATTGAAGGTGTAGCGCGGCGGGTCAACCACAGCGTCCAAAAAACCGTCAGCGACATAAAAGCGGTGCACCAGGTTGGTTCCCTCCTGAATGTCAGCCGCAACGAAAGGCAGCTTTTTTTCAAGCTTTGAGTAGCGCTCGCGCGTCGGCCCGACGACATACTCAAAGAGCTTCTCGGCTGGCTCCCGTGCGTTTCCATCAAAGGTCACCGTCCCCAGCGTCATCCGCGGGCCTTCGGTAATATCAAGACGTAAGCGATTCTGCGATTCGATCGCGTAATGCACGTTCACGTCCGCGTAGCCATGTTTCCGATAAAAAACTTCGAGAAAAAATGCGAGATCGTCCGCCCGTGCCGGACTTAACCCAAAGTCCTCAATCGTCGTGATCTCCTCTTTTAAGGCCGAACGTAACTGCTTTTCGTCGAAAGCCTGTTGGCCGCGAAATTCGATGATGCTCGCCTGTTGCGCGCGCTTTTCCTGCTGTTTCACGACCGTTTGCCGAGCCTTTTGCGTCTCTTCGGGTCGTGCGACGTCCACGCTTTGCGCCGCGACTTCAAATGCAAGGGCCATGCTTCCGAGACAGAAAAAGACCCTGCGCTGCATCTTAGCGAAACCGAATCAGATACTTTACTATCCCGCGATAATCGCCGCCGACTCCGATATCGCCAACGATGACAAATTGATCGTTGACCTTGAAGCGCGCGCTAACTTGCTGTTGACCGGTCCGAGGATCGACCGTGCCCACGTCTACATCCAGGCGATTAAAAACTGTGTTACTCTGGGCCGGCTCGCCTTTCTTGAAAATTTTCCGGTAGAGTTGCTGCACCAGCAACATTGCGGCGCGTCCGGCCAGCACATTGCTATTTCCCGATAATTCTTCTCGGGTGGCGCCGGTGGCAATCAAAGAAATGATTTCTTCCTGCGCCAGCGGCGGTTCGCTCGTGAAAATGGCCTGTGGCTCACGCACAGTTCCATAAACATAAACTCGCACCGTGTAATCGCGGATGACAGACGTGCCTTGCAGATCGATTCGCGGATTCATCGAATCGCTGGGATCAAAGTAAAGCAATCCGTTGGAAACCTGAAGCCGGCTGAATGGCAGCGTCGCTTCCACATTTTCGAGCCGCACCGTACCCTGCAACTCCGGGTGCAGGCCGATTCCGGTCAGCTTCAGATCGCCGGTCGCTCCGCCGGTCGCCAGATTGCCACGGATAAGGACGGGATCTTTGGTTCTAATTGCTACATCGAATTTCCAATCCCGGAGCGGAGGTTGCGGAAAAGAAAATTCCGGCTGCGCTGAGGGCGGTTCCGGCGCCGGTCTACCCGGCAGACCGATCGGGATTAGGTCAATATTTTTCAAGAAGTGACTGTTCGTTATCGCGATGTCTCCGGTGACGTTTGCGCTCGCGAATGGACCCGTCACTTTAATGTCTGCATTCGCACGTGCCGTTAGCGTGTCATTGCGGGCGATGAGTGCGCTATCCGCCTTTAACTGGAGATCGAGCGTCGGCTCTGTCAATTTCGGGAATCTGACTCCGCCCGCCACCGTGAACTTCCCTCCAGAAAGTTCTCCGCCGAATTGTTGAATCGTTAGCGCATCGCCCGTGAAATTGAGTCGCGCTTTGAAATTATTTAACGCAGGCAGCGTTACATTGCTCGGCCGCGCCACATTAATCGTCATATCGGCAGATCCACTCAACGCAGGTCGCGCGATCGTTCCCCGCACATCGACATCGAGCCCAAGGTCGCCGTCGAGTTGCTGCACTTCGGGCACGAATTGCCGGAGAAAGTTCACCGAGCTGCGGGGAAGCCGAGCTTTTGCGGTGATTGGTGTGTCGTCGGGCAATTTCCGGGCGCGAACAATTTTCGGTATGTCAAACGGAAGGCTTGCACTCACCTCCAGCGGCTGAATCCGCGTCTGTTGCAGCTTTCCCGAGATGGCGAGCTGATCGTGGGCGGCTTTCGCATTGAGATCAAACGTCGCTGGTTCAAGCTTCGGCCATCGCTCGCTGCGTAAATCGCGCATCTGCAGGTCGAGGCGCGCGTTCAAGTCAGCAATTGTTCCTTGGGCGTCGAGCGTCGCGTTGAATATCCCAGATGCCATCGGTTTGACCCCGAGGTCTTCGAAAACTTTCTTTATATCGAGGTTATCGGACTGAAATGTCGCAGACACTTTGCCGTTGGAGGGAACGACCGCCACGCTCGTCCCGAGGTTTCTCCACACAAACGGGATCGAGATATAGCCGGACGCAAATTTCGCCTGTCCTTGATCGAGTTGGATCTTGCTAATCTCAAGCGTCTCACCTTTTGCCTGGGCAGTTGCCTGAAAATCCATATGGCTGGTTGCGAAAAAGATGATCGGCACATCGAGAGCGTCGGGCGAATACGACGCGTCGATATTCGCCTGAAGCGATTGCAAATCGCCGTAACGTCCCTTCTGCAAAGCGAACTTAACTTGCCCTGAATTCTTAAATGTTTGCGCGTTGCCGTTCCCTTCCCAATCCAATGCGAATGAGCCCGCCAGCGCATTTTCATTGCCGGAAGCGCGAAGCAATGGCTGAAGCGTCGATAAATTCGCCACACGCGCGGAAACCTTGCCATTGTAATGATAGGGCCGTCGCAGGTTTAGAGTCCCGGTCGCGTTAAAGAAATCAGTATCGTTCAGAGTCGCGCTGCAATCGTTTACATAGATCATGCTGTTCGAAATCGAACACTGCGTGTTGAGTTGCCGGAAAACCAAATCCCGCATCTTCAGGTTCGATCCAGAGATCGACACTTGGCCATTGGCAGTCTCTTGTTTCCATTCAATCTGCGCTGCCATTTGCAACGGCCCGCTCACTCTGTTCGGAGAATCTGAAACCCAAAAGTCACCAGCTTCCGGCGCATTCAAGGCGACATCGAGCGCCGCGGGTTGTGAAGATGCTCTGCTAAACTGTTTCGGAAGCTGGTATCGACCGCGAAGAGTTAGTTCATTTTGATTTCGCCGCAGATTAAACCGGTCCAGCCCCAAGATGTCATCACTGCCGTTGAGGGATCCTTCGGCTGAATCAATAACGTAATCACGGTAACGTATGTTGGATAAGCCGAACTCCATGGCGGTGCGCAAATCTGCGAACCACGGTTTCCTTGCAGCTGTAGCGGCAGCCGTGTCGGCTGTATTCGGCGGCGGCATTGCCTTAGATGCTCTAAGAGTGCCCTCTAGTTTCTCAATTGTTCCCTCCGGGAAGCCGACCGAATTCGCAGTCACGCCGAGATTTGCTTCGATTTTCGCATTAGCGATGTCGATCTTGCCGATAAATTTAGCCGAGCCGGTCAATTGCAGAGGCATTCCCGCAGTCAGCTGCTGGAGATCAGGCGCCGTACCCGAAATTTCGAGACTCGCTGGCGTGCGGCTAAAATCCTCGACGACGGAAGGCAATTCGAGCGTTCCGCGGAGGTGAAACTCGTTCTTGTCCTGAATGATGTCTGCTGACCGCAACACCGCTTTGCCCTGCCCCGCGGAAACTTCGACAACGCCGTTATTGAAATCGATCTGTGACTGATGCACGTCGCTCATCTGCAGCGACATCGTTCCGCTCCAGCTGCGTGGAATGTCGATCACGCCAGTTCCATCGAGAGCGAGGTGGTCAATTTCTCCCGAAAGATATCCGGCCGGGAAAACGAGAAACTTGTTCAACGATTCCGCCGCAAGTTTTTCAGCCGCAAAATGTAGCTTTGTGTCCAGTGAAGATTTTGTTTCAATTAGTGTAGTCGACGCTGACAATTGGCCTCCGCCGATGGCGCAATTGAGATTGATCCCGAGAGTCTTGGCGTCGATTTGCGACGCATCGACGTTCAGAAGATGAATTTGTTCCTGGTCGCTCAGCAGAACATCGCGAACGATCAGGTTTTTATTCGTGTAAGAAGTTTGCCCGGAAATTTTTCGCCAACTGTCTCCGGCAGGAAGTTGCAAATTCTCGATCCGCACGTCGCCTGGACTGCGTGGACTTAAATCAAGATCGACATGTTCGGCTATGAAATCGTGCGGTTGATTTCTGATGACTAGAGTTGCGTCCGCCAATCGGAGTCGTTCCGGGAACAGCTTCGGCAATTCCGGTTTTGACTTCGGTGGCAGCGGTTTCGGCGCAGCCTTGGATGGATTTAAAACAATGCGCGCCGAACGCGCTTCCACATTATCGAGTAAATGGGAGAGACCGTGTCGCGCGAGTCCAAACAGACTGTAATCAATGTACAGGTAGTCAATATCGATCGATTCAATTCCCGAAGGTCCAACTGCAAAACCGCGAAGATTCCGCACCGTTAGATTGCTAAAGGGATTGCCTTCGAGGCGAAAATCGGCCTTCAAGTGTTCTCGGGCGGCGTAACGCAATGCGATCTGCCGGCCGATCGCTAACAGAATTGGACGGTGAAAGATTGCGAGAAGCGCCACGCACAAAGCAAGCGCCGTCGTTGCGCGACGCCACCCGCGTCGCGGCGTCTGTGCCTCTGCCTGACGGTCTTCGGCCACCAGAGCGACTGTATTTCCACCCTAACAAAGAGCAAATGACGCTGTCTATTTGCTGTGCTGCGCGGCCAGCAATCGCAACAACTACGAAGAATTCCGTCTTACTTAGCGATTGCGTGTGAACGCGTCTGGCGTCACGCTTTCCCGATCGCCAATAATGAATCCCGATAAGCTTTTCGATTACCTCGATGGCAGACTGCCCGCCGCGGAACGCGCAGCTCTGGAGGAGCAGCTGATTTCAGACCGGCAATTGCAACGCGAGCTGGCGATCGCGCGACAAATTTACGCGGGTATGGGCGGCGATTCTCGCGAAGTTTTCTTGTCAACCCAGCCGGACGTAACGGAGCGCGGTCGCAAGATGGCGCTCCGGATCGGCGCGGTGTTTATCACTCTCATGGCCGTCAATGTTGGCGTCGGTCTCTGGTTAATCGCCAGACATGAAAGTAAGAACCCGAATCGGGCCCTGCTTGAAGCGCAAACACGGCGGCAGATAACAAAATCACTTGAGCACGCCGCCACGGCAGCGCTCACGCCTCTGCCTTCATTGGGCGTAAGCGACATCACAATTTCGGTGGCACCCGGCCGACTGGATGCCGTGTCGGAGGAAGTTGTCGCGATGGCTGGGCGGCTGGGCGGTTCCGCGACGAAAGGACTTCCAGACGAGCATCGCATTGGCGTGCTTGTCGATCTTCCACCGAATCGCGAATCGGAATTTCGCGCCTTGATTGCTTCACTTGCTGGAGGAGCGTCGGGATCAGCGAGCCCGGCCACAACAGAGGGAGCACCGGGGTCAACGACCCCAGCTACAACAGAGAAGAAGAGCTTCGTTGTGCAAATCGTCGAGTCCCCGGCAGAGCAATATTGATCGCGAAGAATCGTTACAAAGCCAAATGAGGCGATGATTGCAGTCACGTTTGCTTTGCCCGCGGAAAGTTCAGGATTCCTGCGCCGGCTCCACAAAAAATCCAGAACCAACCGCAATGGCGTCAAGGTGATCCGCGGCCAGATCGATACCCCCGAAATCAGGGCTCGCGAACCATTTCGGAATCGCACGATTGAGGTTCTTCATACAGGCGTCGGAGAAAAGGTCTGCCGGCAACGGATGGGGAAGTTTCTTCAAGATCGGCAATTCGGTTGTTTGATCAGCGCGGGCTTTGCGGGTGCGCTTAACGATCAATTACACGTCGGCGATCTCTTGGTCGCAGAAAATTTCTCGACTGTTCGACTCAGTGAAGTGCGCTCATTCTTCTCAGGCTTGCCGGCGCATATCGCCGATCTTTTGACTGTGCCATCAATGATCGAATCGCGTGAGGAACGGGACAGGATGGCGCAAACCACGGGGGCGGTCGCGGCGGACATGGAAACGGAATTTATTGCGCGCGCCTGTGCCGAGCACGCTATTCCGCTCCTTTCGCTTCGCGTGATTAGCGACACGCCAAGCAAGCCTTTCCCGGCTCCAGCGAATGTTCTGTTCAATATGGAACGGCAGCGGACCGACCTCACGAAGTTGACGCTTCATTTCTTAAAACATCCAGGGGCCATCCCCCGATTGATTGCATTTGCAAGAAAGATCGTACGAGGACGAGAGATTTTGGCGAACGGAATTCTCGGTGTTGCGCGCAGCATTGAATAATAACCGCTCCCCGGTGGGAAGATCGATGTGAGGTGGATCGAGGCGTTTCTTGCTCGACGCCAACATAGCGCTCTTCGCCGTCACAATTAACATCGCGCGACGGAACCGCGCGATCCACCTCGGCCGCTCACCGCGCTACTGGCTCTGCCCGGGCTCGATGTGGACTAGCACATCAGAAATGCGCGAGTCGCTCTGCTGGATTGCCCTCTTAACCTGATGCGCAATCTCGTGCCCTTCGTGCACGGAAATGCTGCCGTCCACTCCGACATGAAGATCAACATAAAAATCTAATCCCATTTTGCGGGCGCGGCACTTTTCAACCTCGATTACGCCAGGGACGGATCTGGCGGCCCGGCGAATGGACCGGACAATCTTACCACGCGGCGCCGTATCCATTATCTCGAACAAGGCGGGCCGCAACAGGCCATAGCCGTTCGCGCCGATGAGCGCGCAGGCAAAGAGCGCGGCCCAGTCGTCCGCGCTTTGCCATGCCTCGCCGCCGATCAACGCAACAGAGATACCGATAAATGCGGCAATGGAAGTCATGGCATCGATGCGATGATGCCAGGCGTCAGTTTTAACTGCGGTGCTTTCCATCTGTCGGCCAAATCGGATCACATATCGATATAAAATTTCCTTTAAGATCACCGCAACGATAAGGACCGCGAGCGTGTAAGGGGCTGGCGCATGATGCGGCAGAAAAATCTCGCGCACACTTTGAATGGCAAGACCAAGCGCGGCAGTTAACACGCCGACGGCAACGACCACCGCGGCAATCGGCTCGGCCTTGCCGTGACCGTAAGGATGAGTGGCGTCAGGCGGCCGTGCGGCAACTGTCAATCCTCCCCAGATGACGATTGAACCGCCGACATCCAGCGCCGATTCAATTCCATCTGCTATCAGCACATAGGCGTGACCGACCAAACCGGCGAGAATTTTTGCGGCTGCCAGCAACACATTAATGGCAAGGCCAAACAGGGCGATCCGCGCGCCGGTTTGCAGATTGCTTGCGGAAGCGTGAGGATGCCGTGGCGAGCGCACGACGAAGCGGTCGTGCAAATGCGCGCCGCGCCGATCAATCCAGCAGATCTGAACCAAATCGAAGGAAAATATCCGGTCCGGTTTCCTCTTCCAGCTACGCCTGGATTCGAAGGCGCGGGAGTAGTTGTCGATGCTGGCGGGAACGGCACGACAATCCCTGCCGGCACGCTGGTTATCCTGCCGCATAATCTTGGTACCTGGCGTGAAGCCGTTGCTGTGAAAGCGAGCGAGCTTGTGGCCGTTCCGCCGGAGATCGATCCAGTTCATGCAGCCCTGTTGAAAATCAATCCAATGACAGCCTGGCGTTTACTGCATGATTATGTCGATCTAAAGAAAGGTGATTGGCTGATCCAAAATGCCGCGAATTCTGCGGCTGGCCGTGCAGTAACTCAAATCGCGCGCGAATTGGGTCACAAAACGGTAAACGTTATTCGCCGCGCGGAATTGATCGATGAACTGCGCTCCGAAGGTGGTGACGTCGTTCTTGTTGATAGTGAAAAGCTTCGCGACGAAGTGAAATCCGCGACGAACGGCGCGCCGATTCCTCTAGGCTTGAATGCCGTGGGCGGCGAAAGCGCTTTGCGTCTGGCAAATTGCCTCGCACCTGGATCAACCCTAGTTACTTTTGGCGCGATGAGTTTGCAGCCACTGAAGATTCCGAACGGTCTGCTGATTTTCAAGGGCCTTCGTTTCCGCGGCATCTGGATCAACAAATGGTACGATAGCGCGAGCAAGGAAGAGCGCATGGAAGCCTTCCGGCCGCTGTTTGAAATGGCAAAGCGCGGTTTGCTGAAAACGAAAGTTGAGAAAGCTTATCCCTTGACCGAAGCGAAGGCTGCGGTCGCTCACGCCGCGCAAGGCAAGCGCAGTGGCAAAATCATCTTTGAGTTTGAGTGAACTCGCAAATCCGAGGAACGGCTGCTTCGTAGCCGCCAGGGGCATTTGCGAATTTGCCGGACAAGCACAAGTGTAGCCTCAAGAATGTTTCGCCATTGCCGTCGCATATTTTTTCTTATCGGATTGGCCAGTAGTCTTCTCGCGGTACGCGACGTCGAATGCGCAACTGTTCCCGCACCGGGCGATTTGCGCGCCGCGGGGAAAGTGACGTTCCCCGTATCGTGCGTGCCTGCCGTCCAATCTGAATTCGCCCGTGGCGTGGCATTGTTGCATTCATTCTTCTACGAAGAGGCGCGACGTGTTTTCGCGTCGGTGGCCGAGCAGGACCCGAAATGTGCGATGGCTCAGTGGGGAATCGCCATGACGTGGTGGCATCCGATTTGGACGCCACCCACTCCGGAGGAAATGAGCGCGGGCAAAGCTGCCATTGAAAAAGCAATGGCGATGAATGCCGGGACAGACCGCGAGCGAGGGTTCATTACGGCGCTCAACGTCTATTACAATACGCCGGACAGTTCGACAGCGGGTGCGGTTGGACAATCGTGTCATGGGCCAGTCGGACCGCGCGATCGGGTGATTGCCTACGAAAGAGCGATGCGCCAGCCCCGCGACAAGTATCCGGACGATTTCGAAACCCAAACCTTCCACGCTTTCGCGGTCCTGGCAGTGGGTTATGCCACGCCCGGCGATACCAGGTTGTCGAAGCAACTTGAAGCAGCCGCCATCCTGGAAAAGCTTTGGAAACAAAACGCAAATCATCCCGGCGTCGTTCATTACCTGATCCACTGCTACGATTATCCCGCGCTCGCCCAGCGCGGACTGGCCGCCGCCCGAAGTTACGATTCCATCGCGCCATGGGTACCTCACGCGCTGCACATGCCATCGCACATCTTCACTCGTCTGGGAATGTGGGATGAATCCATCGCTGCCAACCAAGCTTCCGCTGAGGCATCGCGCGCTTATGCGGCTATGCGCCGTCGCGACGCCACCGAAGCCGAAGAGTTACACGCGCTCGATTACATGGCTTACGCTTATTTGCAGGAAGCCCAGGACACTGAGGCGAAGAAGATTGTCGATCTTGCCGCCAGAGTGCGGAAAACAAATCCGGAGCTGGAATTCAGCGCGGCTTACGCCCTGGCCGCCATTCCAACACGTTACGCATTCGAGCGGAATGATTGGGCGGCGGCGGCGGCATTGACCGTTCCGGACGTCCCGCACTGGTCTTCGTTCCCATTCATGGAGGCCCTGATCGAATATGGTCACGCGCTCGGACGAGCGCATACGGACGATCTCGACGGCGCGCGGAAAGCGATCGCGCGGATGCGGGAATTACGCGATGCGACGAAGGATCCAAAGTTTGATTATTTTAAGAACCATCTCGATCTGCAGATGCAAGCGTCTTCGGCTTGGGTGGCAGCAAGCGAAGGCAAAAAGAACGAAGCAATTGAGACGTTGCGCCGGGCCGCCGATGCCGAAGACACTCTGGGCAAGCATCCGGTTTCTCCGGGCGCATTTGTTCCTATTCGTGAACAACTCGGCAGTCTGCTGCTCGAACTGGGCCAATCAAAGGAAGCACAGCGGGAATTTGAAGCTGCACTCAAAATCTATCCGGGACGGTTCAGAGGATTATATGGAGCGGCGCGAGCTGCCGAGCAAAATGGGGACAAGGAAAATGCAAGTCGCTATTACGCGAAGCTTGCCGTACAAACCGCAAAGGCTAGCGGCTCACGAGATGAATTGAATCACGTTCGCGAATTTCGTGCCGCCGAAGCCAAAGCAGCGGTGGATCCGAATGACGTTGCCAGCAGTCGTCAGTAGAAGACGGTCGGCGCGTCTTGCGTCGTTGCCATAACGCAGCTGTCCTATCCACTGAGAGCTGCACCGACGCGCCGAATCCGGCAAAACGCAACGGCAGATCGTTTTCGATTTTGTCATTAAGCGCCGGCTCATTTTGCATGCAAAACGAACACGCTAGCCACACAGCGCTGCTCATTGCCGCGAGCCTGGTTCTTCTGCGCCACGACTCAAAACACTCGGGTCTCGTATCGAAGGCTTCGGCAGATTTCTGCGCTCAGATGCTGGAAACGCATTCGCCGCAGACGCGCTTGTTTTTGAAAATCGTCCGACAGGGCTGGTTTCGACCAGTTGCGAAGTTGATCGAGCGCATCACGATCCCAGGAATCTTGCTGCATTACATCCTGCGAAAGAGATGTATCGCCACACTCGCGCGCTCAGCGCTTACCAATGGAGCGACACAAGTCGTGGTCGTCGGCGCAGGCTTTGATCCGCTCAGTTTTGAATTACATCAGGATTCTCCGGGTGTGCAATTTTGGGAGATCGATCATCCGGCGACACAGCGTCACAAATTGCGCGCCCTGCCTAAAATCGGTATTGAACGATTGCATTTCGTCGCAGTTGATTTGAGTGCCACCGGTCTCGATAGACAAGCGTTGATCAAAAGCAGCTTTGATCCGACCCAACGCACATTCTGGATCGCCGAAGGTCTCCTAATGTACCTGCCGGCAGACAAGGTTTCGTCCTTGATGAGAACATTGAGCAGTCTGAGCGCGCCGGGCAGCCAGTTTGCATTTACATTCATGGAAAAACAGGGTGGCGGCCTTCTTCGTTTTGATTCGCAAAGTAAACTCGTTGATTGGTGGTTGCGTACACGCGGCGAACCATTCCTTTGGGGGACTGAGCGAGGTGAAGTTGTTGAACTTGCGCGCCCGTGGCGAGTGATTCGGTTCTTTGATCACGATGATTTGCGCCAAATGGATTCCGGGCTGGCCGATGAACCTATCGCAAAAGGCGAGATGATTTGCCTCGCTGAGGTTTAACTGACTTGATTAAGCTTCCGCATGCTGACGCGGCGTGAGTTCATACGAACGGCGGCGCTTTTCGCGCTTGCGCCGCGCATTCTAGCGCCGCGCGAGAGAGAAATTTGGATCAATGACGTCCATTCACAGCTCAATCGCACTCGCGTTCGCGAACTGCTGATGCCGCGTACCCGAGAGGAACTTGCAGAGATTGTGCGTTCCGCGTCGCGAAAAGGCTTGCCCATTTCCGTTTCGGGCTGCCGGCATTCGATGGGTGGGCAGCAATTTGCCACGGATAGCATTTGCATCGATACGCGTCCGCTCGCTCGCGTGATTTCTTTCGATCAAGAACGTGGTTTGATCGAAGCGGAGGGGGGCGTCCAATGGCCGAAATTGATTCGCACTTATCTGGACGCTCAACAGGAGAACGCAAAGCAATGGGGTATCGCGCAAAAGCAAACGGGCGCCGACACATTCACGCTCGGGGGCAGTCTTTCGTCGAACGTGCACGGGCGCGGACTGGCGATGAAGCCGCTGATTTCCAATATCGAATCATTCACTTTGATTAACGCCGATGGGAAATCGGTTCGCTGTTCGCGCGATGAAAACAACGAATTATTCCGAGTGGCAATCGGTGGCTACGGGCTTTTTGGATTGATCGACAGCGTAACGCTTCGGCTTGTTCCCCGGCAAAAATTGCGACGTGTGGTCGAGATAATTCACGCGGGCGACCTGCCCAAGCGTTTTGAAGAACGGATAGCGCAAGAGTTTCTTTACGGCGATTTTCAATTTTCAGTCGATGAAAAATCGCCGGACTTTCTCCAGCGCGGCGTGTTTTCTTGTTACCAGCCGATCGACGAACATGATCCGATTGTCGCCGAAAAGAAGTTGCGCAATGATGACTGGCTGGATCTCTTGCGGCTTGCTTACACGGACCGCGAAAAGGCTTTCAAATATTACAGCGATTACTATTTGTCGACAAACGGACAGACGTATTGGTCTGACACAAGTCAACTTAGCGCCTATCTGCCAAATTATGCGAAGAAGCTCCGCGAGCAAATCGGGGGCGAGGAATCGAGCCTCATCATTACCGAGATTTACGTTCCACGCACGGATCTTCCCGACTTTCTAGCGCAGGCGGCAAAACTATTGCGCTCGAACCGCACAATCGTCATCTACGGTACAGTCCGATTAATCGAAAAAGACGATGAGAGCTTTTTGGCCTGGGCTAAAGAATCTTACGCGTGCATCATCTTCAACTTACTCACACTTCATAAACTAGACGGCATCAAAGCGTCTGCGCGCTCTTTTCGCTGCTTGATCGATTTGGCCATAGCTCGCGGCGGAAGTTACTACCTAACCTACCATAAGTTCGCGAAGCCGGAGCAGCTGATAGCGTGCTACCCCCAATTCAAACAATTTCTCAACCTGAAAAGAAAGTACGATCCCACTGAACGCTTTCAGAGTGAATGGTACCGATACTATCGGAATCTTTTCGCGAGCTGATGGCTAAAAGATGGCAACTGTAATCGTCGTTGGCGCGGGAATTAACGGTATTACGACTGCGATTGAACTAAAGAAACGCGGTCACAGAGTTATTCTCCTTGATCCGGGGCCACTTCCGCATCCGCTGGCCGCCTCGACCGATATCAGTAAAGCCGTCCGCGCGGCTTATGGCGCAGATGAAGAATATAGTGCGTTGGCCGAACGCTCGATCAGACTCTGGCGCAAGTGGAATAAAGAGTTTGGTGTCGAGCTGTATCGCGAGGTCGGGGTGATGTTCGTGCGCCAGCGGGAAATGAAGCCGGGCGATTTTGAATACGAAAGTCTGAAAATACTCGAACAGCGCGGAAACAGGATTGAGCGCATGAACTCGGCGCGAATGTGGAGGCGTTTCCCCGCTTGGAATCCGGAACTTTATCAGGATGGCATTCTTGAGCTGGAAGCAGGCTATGCAGAAAGTGGTCGCGTGGTTGCCACACTGATTGAGCGCGCCAAATCGCTCGGCATTGAACTACGCGAAGGCGCTAGATTTTCTCAACTGAATGAAGGCGATGATCGTGTCAAAGGAATCGTGCTCGACAACGGAGAGCGGGCCCAAGGCGACGCTGTCGTGATGGCAATCGGCGCGTGGACACCGTATGTATTGCCGTTTACACGAAAATTTCTTCGCGCAACCGGACAACCGGTCTTTCACCTAAAACCTCGACAACGTGAACTCTTCGCGCCCCAACGTTTTCCGGTTTTCGGCGCAGATATTTCAACGACCGGCTATTACGGTTTCCCGCTAAGCCGCGAGGGCGTGTTGAAAATTGCGAACCACGGTTCCGGCCGCGAGATGTCTCCTGAATCTCCGAAACGCGCTGTCACACCCGAAGAAGAAGAGAACCTGCGCGAGTTTTTATCATCGACATTTCCTGCGCTCGCCGACGCGCCGATCGTTTACTCACGCGTCTGCATGTATTGCGATACGAACGACGGACATTTTTGGATTGCGCCCGATCCCGAGCGGCCGGGTTTAATTGTCGCCGCAGGCGATAGCGGACACGGATTCAAGTTCGCGCCAGTAATAGGTGAGATCATCGCGGACGCCGCCGAAGGGAAATCGAATCCGCTTCTGCAAAAGTTTCGCTGGCGTCCGGAGATACGCGCCGGAGAACAAAAGGAAGCCGCGCGATTTAGTGCAGGTTGAATTCGTCGGCTCGAGAGAGTCTCGCCCCACCGGCAAGAAATCGGCGCAGCGAATCCAGCCTTTTGGCAGACGGTCGCGCGCCCTATCCCTTCTGCGCGGGTTCTTTCTTGGCCTGGCGCTTAAGTAACGTGATCTGCTTGATGCGCGCGGAATCGGAGGGGCTCCAGGTCGCCACCTCGGAATCGTCTTTGAAAGCGTTGTGGATGAGACGCCGTTCGTAAGAATTCATCGGCTCGAGCTGAATCGAACGCCCGGAGATGCGCACACGATCTGCCAATTCTCGCACGCGCTGCACGATGCGATCTTCGCGCATGGAGCGGTAGTGTTCGCAATCGACGATCACCTTTTCAGCATCCTTGTCTTTGGCTTGCAGCAGCCGATTAAGCAAAAACTGGATGGCCTCGAGCGTCTCGCCGTTGCGCCCGATCAAGCGGCGGCTTTCCTCGGTATAAATCTGCAGCGTCGAGTTGCCGCCTTCATTCGTGGCTTCCTCGATTTGCACAACGAAACCGAGATAGCCGAGCATGGTGTCAAGGAGTTCCTTTGGGGTCATCATCGTTTCCGTCTTCCGGCTGGCGCAACTTTTTCGAGCTTCGGCATGGGTTGATTTTTGTTCTGATAAAATTGCAGGATACTGAAAAGATTTTGAGCGGTGTAATACAATGCCAGAGCTGCCGCAAAATTGTAGCAGATAAATAAAAAGATCAGCGGCGTGAACATCATCACGCGGCGTTGCGTGGGGTCGCCCGTCTTTGGCGTCATAGCCATGAGCCAAATCTGCGTGGCGGCCATGCAAAGCGGGATGATATTAATCGGCCAGCCGAGCAACGGCAGGTGCGCCACGGTATCTGGTTGCGAAAGATCTTTCACCCAAAGAAACTTTGCATTTCGCAATTCCACCGCCTGACCCAGCATTCTAAAGAGACCGAAAAAGATCGGAATCTGAATCATCATCGGCAAACAGCCGCCGACGGGATTGATTCCGTACTGCTTATAAAGCTTCATCACCTCCTGGTTCATCCTGGTCGGATCATCTTTGTACTTTTCCTTCAGCTCCTGCATTTTCGGCGAGAGCGCAGCCATCTGGCGCATGGAACGGTTCGCTTTGTTTTGAATCGGCCAGAGCGTGAGCTTGATGATGGTGGTGAGAGCCAGGATGGCGAGGCCATAGTCTCCGAGCCAACTGTGCAGCAGGTTCATGAAGTTAAGAAGAAACTGGCACACCAGTTTGAACATTCCGAAGTCCATGACCTCGGCTTCATTGTGCGGAAGTTGCGCGAGACGATGGTAAAGTTTCGGGCCGGCATAGATTTCGAAGCGCGCGCTGTAAGTTTGCCGGGGCTGCAACTGAAAGCCGGGCATACTGAGCGCTCCCTCAATGCCGAGCAGTTTTTGGTCGGGCGAGCGCTGGATATCGAAACGCCGGCCCCAAACGGCATCGACCTTGGCCGTAAGAGGAGCCAGCAATGTCGTATAGAATTGGTTGCTCACCGCAACCCATTCCGCTCCGGCGATATTTTCCTGATAAAAAGGCCGCGCCGCGCGCTGGCCCATGCCGAAAAATCCGCCGCCGCCGCCAAACCAACCAACGTCGATGCCCTTCGCCTTTCCATCGATGCACCAAACCAGCCGCGTGTAAGACGGATAATCTTTCGGGTGAATCGGAGCAGCGGACCCAAGCGCAACAAAATAACCTGAGTTTCGATAGGGGCTCGCGCCGCGATTCTCAAGGTCGAGATCCATTTCGGCGACAAAATTATCTTTCGTCTCCGAAGATTGTTGGAAAAAGAATTTCTTCCGAATGGTGATCTCCTCGGCGGTCGTGCGCTCGAATTGCACCGCGGAATCCGACTCGGCAGACACGGTGAACTCGGGAAGCGCGGACGCGGACGGCTGCTCAGTGATCGCGCCGATCGGTGCGCTTTCTGCTGAATTCAAGACGACACGTTGCCCTTTTTCGGCCACCTGCTTGAGCAAGATCGCTTCCTTGATTCCACCACCGCGATTTGTTAGGCGCAGCTCAACGTCCGAATTGCGCAGTGTTTCGATTTTCTCTGGAAAACTCGGAACCGGTTCGGCAGCGTTGGGCGCAACTTCAGGAGCGGCGGGCGGCGTCGGGGAAGCGATCGTCGCTGTGGGAGAAGCCCGCCCCGGCGAGACATTGATCGGTGCAGGTATCGGCGGCGTCTGCTTTGCCTGATAGACTTCCCATAGGATCAGTCCAATCACGCAAAGGGTAACGACAATCCATGCAGTTCGATCCATAAATCTTGCCGAAGCGGCTATTCACAAGCGTCCGAACACAGACTTCTCCGCCACGGCATGGATTCGCTGCGGCGAACAGTCTGCCCGGCCAGCGGAGTTCGACTCCGCCGATTGGATGTGGAGCAAGTTTTGAACTTACCCGCTTCCTTGCCCCCGCTAGTTGCAAGCTTACGCCCCTCCGGTTCTCGCGCCAGCACGGGATCATATCCGCAACCACCCCAGGGTTGGCACCGCGCCAGGCGCTTTAATCCCAGCCAGCTTCCACGGGCAATGCCGTGCGTCTCAATCGCTTCTAAAAAATACGCTGAGCAGGTGGGCGTAAATCGACAGCCCGAACCGGGGCCGCAAATCAACGTGAGGAGCGGCGAGAGCGTGCATTGGTAAACGCGAATAAAAAAACGAACAAAACCGAGCATCAGAGCGCTAGGATAGAAGCGCGCTTTGCCAGGCGCAACCATTCATCTTCCAACGAGAGATAACTCGCGTCTGCGGCATCGCGTCTGGCGATGAGCACAATCCAAAAATCTTCCCGCAAATCATGCTGATGCTTCCGCACAATTTCCCGGAGACGCCGTCGAACACGATTGCGAACAACTGCGCTTCCGAGGCGTCGGCCCGTCACAAACCCGATCCGCGACGCGCCAGAACCCTGCACCGCGAGAGCGCCGAGCACCATGCACTTACCGCGCGCCGGATGGCCCCTTTCTTTCACATGATCAAACTCCGAAGTGCGCATTAAGCGTCGCGTTTCGGGGAAAGAAAGTGAATGTGCTCCTGGCATAATGATTGTCGATCGGGCAATGCGCAATGGTACGGGGGCTTTCTCCCGTAAAGCAAAAGTCTTCCCCCGAAAACACCCGGAGGAAGGCTCTGCAAAGGAAGCTGCCTGAGAAACTTAAGGACTTGGCGATTCAGCCGGCGACGTGCCGGACTCCATAGGTGACATGCTCGTCGACTCCGGGCTGGTTGCAGCCGGACTGGTTGTTTCAGTCGTTGTCGCCGGAGTGGTGGCAGCTGGGCTTGCCGCAGGCTCGGTAGTTTCGGTCTTTTGCTCGCACGCCGCGAGGAGCGCGGCACTGGCCAGGATGCAGATGTATTTTTTCATAGTGGTAGTTGAAAGGGCATATTGGTTTAATTGATTAATCGGAGCAAGGCAGTTTTTGGCCCTATCGGAATTTCGTTTTCAGCGGCAAATGGCTGATGATCGTGGATTAAAGAGGGGACTCGTATTTGAGGCCATGCGCTTCCGCCACCGCCCAGCACGTGAGTCGTCCATCGCGCGTATTGATTCCGCCAATCAAGGCCGGTTGTTTCTTGCATGCGCCCTCCAGGTCTAAATCGGCGAGCAATTCCACGTAACCATAGGTAACGTTGGTAAGCGCCTGTGTGGCGGTGCGCGCGTAAGCGGCGGGCATGTTCGCCACGCAATAGTGCGTAACGCCTTCCTCGACATAAACCGGATCGAGGTGCGTGGTTGGTCGCGAAGTCTCGGCACAACCGCCTTGATCAATCGAGATATCCACAAGCACGCTGCCTGGTTTCATTTTTCTCAACATTGCGCGCGTGATTAACTTTGGAGCCTTTGCTCCGGGCAATAGCACGGCGCCGATCAGTAAATCGCAATCTGCCACCAACTCGTGCAAGTTTGCTTCGCTCGAATAGAGCGTGTTCGTGTTTCCCATTGCAAGATCGAGATAGCGCAACCGCTCGAGATCGACATCGAGTATTGTCATATCCGCGCCGAGACCGGTCGCCATGCGGGCGGCATTTACGCCGGAAGTCCCGCCTCCGACCACGACGACTCGTCCCGGCAAAACTCCCGGCACACCGCCAAGCAACACCCCGCTCCCACCATTGTATTTGGCGAGAAAATTCGCGCCCATCACTACCGACATGCGGCCTGCGATCTCGCTCATCGGCTCGAGCAGCGGCAAACGATTATTAATCTGGATC
This sequence comes from Verrucomicrobiota bacterium, assembly GCA_003218395.1. GTDB lineage: Bacteria > Verrucomicrobiota > Verrucomicrobiia > Chthoniobacterales > UBA10450 > Udaeobacter. The sequence continues at coordinate 3,574 of QHNJ01000079.1, read as the reverse complement.
GTCTCATAAGCGACCGCAGTCACGCCCGATTTCAGCAATGCCTCAGTGAGCGATTTGCTCGCAGCGAGATGCAAATACGTGAAAAGGATCTGCCCCTTGCGCAACAGAGAAAACTCCGCCTCCCGCGGCTCCTTCACTTTCACAATCATGTCGGCGCGGGTGAAAACCTCTTTCGCTTGATCGCAAATTTCGGCTCCGGCTTTAATGTATTCTTCGTCCGGATAACCAGAGCCGACACCTGCATTTTTTTCTACCACCACCGAGTGACCGTGCCGGATAAGTTGGTTTGCAGCCGAGGGCAGCAAGGCGACGCGCTGCTCCTGCTCCTTAATTTCTTTGGGGACACCGATAATCATGCCAGAGAATGAATGGTGATAAATGATTTGTGAATAGGGATAAAGCGAGTCGAAACGCGCGACCAGCTGAATCTACCAACCGCCTATCACCGATTACCATTCACTAATTCAATGACGGATCGTCGGGTGCCGCCGCCAGCATTTTATACCAGGGCCCCAGACTTCGCATGATGTCGAACCAGAGTTTCGGCAGGCGATCAAGCTGGAGCACGGAGGAGCTGGGCTTTTGCAGCAGCCATGCTTTCTGCTTCATCTCGGCTTCAAGCTGACCCGCTCCCCAGCCCGCATAACCCACAAAGGCACAGATTGTGACTGGTTTTTTCTGACCAGCCGCATCACTTGCTTCCTCCAAACCAACATTGTGATTGAGCTTGAGCCCTTCGCCTTTCTCCCATTCAAACGTCGCAAACATCAGTTGGTTTTTCCCAACCGGTCCGCCGAGAAAAACAGGGACCTCGGCAAGGCTCGCTCGCGGCACCTCCGTCACCAGATCGGCCACTTGTCTATCGAGCGGGCGATTAATGATCACGCCCAGAGCACCCTCGTTTGGATCATGCGCGGAAATGAAGAGCACGGTTCGCCGAAAATTCGGATCGAGCATATTGGGATGAGCAACTAACAATGAACCAGCGAGACTGCGTCTGGATAATTCGCCATCCAAATTACGCATGCAAAACTAGAGACCCCCAAGCAAGCTCGCGCAAGCCGGATCACCCTATCTTTTTGAAAGACCCATCCGTCGGCGTCCGCCGCCACGATTATCTTCTTTACAACGCCACGTTCCTTCGAAAAACTTCATGTAAATTTTTGTTGCCTCCAGCCCCAAGCTCGTTTAGTAGCGTCAAGGTTTTCTACGATTGTTCTGGGGGGAACAGCCGCCCTTCACGCCTATCGGGCGTGGGGGGCGGTACTTTTTTAATGACGAAAACCGGATGACTAAGGACGAAGAAATGATCAACGCCGTTTGACGGAAGAAAGTCGTTTGTTCATTCGTCATTTGTCATAGGTCATTAATTCGGCATTCGTCATTCGTGCTTTGTCATTCTATTCAAGATCGGGACGAATCTCCTGGCCAACTGCGTTCGCGTTGATGACGCTCATTATCGCAGCCGTCATCGTCGTCATTTTCCTGCGCTTGGAGAGCTGGCCGGCGCGCACGGCACATCAAGGCACCGCCGAGCTCGAGAAGTTGGGCAAGGATTTGCGTGCCGCTTTTATCGACATCGCGCACTTGCAGCCCCGCATCACGATAAATAGCCGCGTTTACATGGAACAGACCACGCCCGTTAGCGAGCTGGTGGTTTTATCACGCCGGATCGAGGTCGAACACGAATTTTTGCATACCTGGGTTGGCAGCTCCAAGCGAGTAAAGCTGCATGGCACATTCGCCGTTAAAGCCGGCTTCGATTTGCGGCAGAACCTGTCAATCGATATTCGACCAAACGAGATAATCGTTGAGCTCCCGCATGCTCAGATTCTCGGTATTGACCCAGTTCAGGTGGACGTCCTCGCGTTTGAAAACGGCTTTTGGAATCGAATCTCCGGAGAGGATGTGCAAAGCGAGTTGTCGATCTTGCCTCAGCTGGCCCGGGAAAAGGCGGTGGAAAGCGGTTTGCCTGCTGAAGGGGAACGCGCATTGCAGCAACAACTCGACGAGCGCATTCACACGCCGCAGCCATTGCGTTTGATCTTCAAGAACGAGAAGAAAAGTGAGTAGTGAAGTGATCGGTGATCAGTGAAACGCGTGTTTGATCGCCAAGCCGGTTTGACTAATCACGATTCACAGGTCAATCCCGCTTTTGCCAACCGATGTCGTTCAAGAATCGATTCTTTCTCGTTAGTCTGCTGATACTGCTCGCGGTGCCGTTTGCGATTTGGGTTGCGCCATTCACCGTTTCCAATGGCGTTCGGTTGTGGGTCTGGTGGAAAGCCCGGCACGAAGGTCTCATCGTTAGCATCGACAAGATCGAGGCGCCGTTTCTGCGTCCGGTCACGATCCGCGGCCTTCAAGTGGAGAGCGCGCCAGACAACGCATTCCTCATTGATCTCACTGTAAGGCAAGTGAGTCTGAATTTGAATCTTAAGCGCATCTTGCTGGGCATGCGCGCGCGCGCCATTCGCGATCTTTCGATTCAAGAATTACACGGCGAATTGCGCCGCCGCAATCCAGCCGGGCGAGCCATAACGCAAAGCGGCTGGACAACACTGCACAGATTACTTCCCCAGAGTCTCAGCATTGCCCACTCGGACATACGCCTTGAAGACGGGCCGACGATGATTTTGCTGCGAAACGGTTCTCTGTCCGCAAGCGAAACAGAAGCCCGCCGCTTTAGTGCTGCCGAGGTGATGATTGCGTCGCCGTTGTTTCGTCAAACTTTCTCACAATTACGCGGGGCGACCAACTGGCAGGACAGCCGCCTGACGCTCGGCGGACTCACGTTAACGCGTGGCCTCGATCTTCAATCTATTACAGCTGATTTGTCACGCCTCAGTAACCAACGTGTTGGATTGGAATTCGATGTTGATGCGTTCGGTGGAAAAATTCGCGGAAACATTTCGCATCAGTGGCGCGCGCAACGCTCCAATTGGAAGATCGCCGGCTCAGCCGCTGACATTTCCCTTGCACAAACGTCGGAGGCCGTCGGATTCACAGATCGCGTGGATGGTTTGCTTCACGCTTGCAACTTCACTTATCGTGGAAACTTGACCGAGCCGGCTAGTGCAACTGCCTCGCTCTGGGCCGAGCTAACCAGGCTCACCTGGCGCAATCGCACCGCCGAAGCGATCATGCTCGGCGCTTCACTCTACAATCGCCAGGTCCAACTCCAGCAGCTTTATATTAAACAAAAAGCAAACCAGCTTATCTTGAGCGGAGAGGCCTCAGCCCCTTCTAATTCATCCGACTGGCTCAGCCCGGACTTTCGCGGCGAAATCTCCGCATCGATCAATCAACTTGGCGAGTTCGTGGCTCTTTTCGGCGCAAACACCGGTGACTTTGCGGGAAAAATCGCGATCGAAGGAACGATGAACACGCGCGATCGCAAGCTCGGTGGACATCTTGCGCTCGACGGCGCGTCTCTCACCCTTTTCAAAACCGCAATCGACACCTTGAGCGCGAAGCTGAATTTGAAAGCGACCGAGTTGGAGATCGAACAATTGAACCTGAAGCGCAAGAACGACTCCCTCACGGCACAAGGCAAGATCGACATGTCGCACGA